>CATPCJ010000094.1 GCA_955652915.1 uncultured Bryobacteraceae bacterium | reverse complement strand
CTCTCCATTGCATTCTTCGACTCTCTGGGGCTTCCGAAATTGGCCGACGGTTGATAGCTCAACTCGCCGAACCGCCGTGTACGGGCCCGTACGCACGGTGGTGTGACAGGGAAAGCAAGTGATTGCCTACCTATGTCGATTTCATGTCGCGCAGGGACCATTTTGTAATTTTGTTCAACCTGGCACCGATTGGCAATCGGCCCGTAAGTAATTCCGGTCCAAGATCAGGCGGATTACCAATCCGCGGCAGGATGCCATCCTGCCCCACAGCGATCCAATAATTGACGCGCCTCCCGTCAGATAGGCTACAATCCTTCCCTAGGGAGCGCGCTACTCGACCCCGACACTCCAGCGGGCGCCACTGTCCCTCAAAAAGGTTCATCATAGGGAGTACTCATGTCCACTTCGGCTCAACCACAGCAGTCTCCGGCCAACATAGATCAGCTCTGCATAAATACGATTCGCACTTTGGCGATGGACGCCGTTCAGCAGGCGAATTCCGGCCATCCCGGCACGCCGATGGCGATGGCGCCGGTGCTCTACACGCTCTGGCAGAATTTCCTGAGCTTCGATCCCGACGATCCGATCTGGCCCAATCGCGACCGCTTCGTGCTTTCCATGGGACACGCGTCGACGCTGCTTTATTCGATGCTGCACCTGACGCAAGTGAAGGCCGTGAACCCGGCCTACGAATCGCTGGGCAAGCCGAGCGTAGCACTGGACGACATTAAGAACTTCCGCCAACTCGACAGCAAATGTCCCGGGCATCCGGAATATCGCTGGACATCGGGTATTGAAACCACCACCGGACCGCTGGGGCAGGGCGTCGCGACCAGCGTGGGAATGGCCATTGCCGGTAAATGGATGGCGCAATATTTCAATCGCCCTAGTTTTGAAATGATCGGTTACGACGTCTACGCGCTGGCCGGCGATGGCTGCATGATGGAAGGCGTCAGCGGCGAGGCGGCTTCGCTGGCCGGTCACCTGAAGCTTTCCAACCTGTGCTGGATCTACGACAACAATCACATCTCCATTGAAGGCAATACGGCATTGTCCTACAGCGACGATGTGGCGACGCGCTTCATTGGATATGGCTGGAACGTCACCCGGGTAGGCGATGCCAACGATCAGGAAATGCTGAAGCGCGCGTTCAAGGTTTTCGAGGACACCAAGGACCGGCCGACGCTCATTATCGTCGACAGCCACATCGCCTACGGTGCGCCGCACAAGCAGGACACCAGCGCCGCGCATGGCGAGCCGCTAGGCGATGAAGAAATTCGACTCACGAAGCGTGTCTATGGATGGCCGGAAGATGCCAAGTTTTTGGTGCCCGATGGCGTGTACAACCGTTTTCAGGAAGTGATGGGGCAGCGCGGCCGTGGGCGGCGCGAGGCCTGGATGGCGAAGTTCGGCGAGTACAGCCGTGAATTTCCGGAGTTGGCCGGGCATCTCTTGAAGATGCAGAAGCGCGAGCTTCCCGACGGGTGGGATACGGATATTCCGAATTTTCCAGCCGACGAAAAAGGAATGGGCGGCCGCGATTCATCCGCCAAAGTACAGAACGCAATCGCCAAGCGGATACCTTGGCTTATTGGCGGGTCGGCCGATCTCGCGCCGTCAACGAAGACGCGTCTCACGTTTGACGGCGCCGGGGACTTCAGCGCTACGGATTACTCCGGCAGGAATTTCCACTTCGGCATTCGCGAACACGCCATGGGATCGATCCTGAATGGCCTGTCCTTATCGAAGGCGCGCGTGTACGGCTCGGGCTTCCTGATTTTCAGCGACTACATGCGCGCGCCCATCCGGCTGAGCGCGCTGATGGAAATTCCGGTCATTTATATTTTCACCCACGATTCCATTGGGGTCGGCGAAGATGGTCCAACGCACCAGCCGGTGGAGCAATTGATATCGCTGCGCGCCATTCCAGGATTGATCGTGCTGCGTCCGGGCGATGCCAACGAAGTGGCCGAGGCGTGGCGCACCATCATGAAGTTCCAGCACGAACCGGTCTGCCTGATACTTTCGCGGCAGAACATGCCCACCTTGGATCGCACCAAGTACGCGCCTGCGTCCGGCGTGGCGAAAGGCGCGTACATTTTGGCCGACACGAAAGAGGGCGACCCGGAGGTGATCCTGCTGGGCACCGGGAGCGAGGTCGGGCTGTGCGTGGACGCATACGAGCAATTAACCAAGGAAGGAATAAAAGCGCGCGTGGTCAGCATTCCTTCGTGGGAGTTGTTCGATCACCAGAGCAAGGAATATCGGGATCGCGTGCTGCCCCCGGCCGTAAAAGCGCGGGTTTCGGTGGAACAGGCGTCGACATTCGGCTGGGAGCGGTACGCCTGCCGGAGCATTGGCATGTCGACGTTTGGAGCGTCGGCTCCGCTGAAGGCACTGCAGAAGAAATTCGGATTTACGCCGGATGCCGTGGTGGCGGCGGCGAAGGAAGAGATCGCCAAAGCGAAGGCATGACCAAATTTGCCGAATTAGGAATTTTTGAAGGCCGATTTTTCAATCGGCGGCAGGATACCATCCTGCCCCACATCGCGTAGAAGATTATGAGAACTGCTATTGGGTCTGACCATGCTGGGTTTGAACTGAAAACACTGCTCGCGAAATTTTTGCGTGGCCTTGGGGATGAGGTTGTGGATGTCGGAACCCATAGCACCGACCCGGTGGATTATCCGGATTTCGCGGAAGCCGTCGGCAAGGCGGTGCTGGATGGCCGGGCCGATCGCGGCGTACTGATTTGTGGAAGCGGCATCGGCGCTTCGGTGGCCGCGAACAAAATGCGCGGCATTCGAGCCGGTCTCTGTCACGATACGTATTCCGCTCACCAGGGAGTGGAACACGACGATATGAATGTTCTGGTGCTGGGCGCGCGCGTAATTGGGCCTGCCATGGCCGAGGAACTGGTTCGCGCCTATGCTGGGGCAAAGTTCACCAACGAAGAACGGCATCTGCGGCGCCTGAATAAGGTTAAGGCCATCGAAGCCCGCGGTATCTGAGCCATCACGAGAGGAAAAAATAATGAGTGTCAGCACGACAGCCCCTTTGAAAACCACGAACCCGTTGCGGGAACTTAGTAAGTACGGCCAATCGGCGTGGCTGGATTATATTCGCCGCAGCTTGCTCACCAGCGGCGAGCTGAAGCGCCTGATCGAACAGGACGGATTAGGCGGCGTCACTTCCAACCCCGCGATTTTCGAGAAAGCAATTACCGGAAGCACGGATTACGCCGACGCGCTGGTGGAACTTCAGAAGCGCAAGGACCTGGATGCGATGGGCGTCTACGAAATCCTGGCGATCAAGGATATCCAGGACGCGGCCGATACGCTGCGGCCGGTTTACGACCGCACCAAGATGCGCGACGGGTACGTCAGTCTGGAAGTTTCGCCATTTCTGGCGAAAGACACGCAAGGCACTATCAAGGACGCGCGCCGTTTGTGGAAAGCGGTAGATCGCCCGAATCTGATGGTGAAGATCCCGGCCACGCCCGAATGCATCGCGTCGATTCAGCAGTGTATCGGCGAAGGGATCAATATCAACGTCACGTTGCTTTTCGCAATGGAGGAGTATGAGAAAGTCGCGGCCGCATACATTGCAGGACTGCAAGCCTATGCGGCGTCAGGCGGCGATGTTAGCCATGTGGCCAGCGTTGCCAGCTTCTTCATCAGCCGCATCGACAGCATGGTGGATGCGATCGTCAAAGCTAAACAAAAGACCTCGACTGATCCAAAAGAGCAGGCGTTGCTCCGCAGTCTCTTGGGAAAAGTCGCAATCGCGAACGCCAAGATTACCTACCAGCGCTACAAAGAGATTTATTCCGGCCCGGACTGGAAGCCGTTGGCCGCGAAGAATGCGCAGACGCAGCGCTTGTTGTGGGCCAGCACCAGCACGAAAGATCCCAGCTATCCCGACGTGCTGTATGTCAATGAGTTGATCGGCCGCGACACAGTGAATACGATTCCGCCGGCCACGTTCGATGCGTTCCGCGATCACGGCACACCGAAGGCCAGCCTGGAAGCCGATCTCGACTCGGCGCACGACACCATGGACACGCTGGAAAAGGTCGGCATCTCGATGAAGCAGGTCACCGACGATCTGGTGACTCAAGCCGTGAAGCTCTTCGCTGAACCGTTCGACAAGTTGCTGAACACCGTCGACGCCAAGTGCAAATATGTATCGCAGGCAGTAGTGGACCCCCAAACATACAGCTTGCCGGCGCCAATCGACAAACAGCTTCTGGAAGCCATTGAGGATTGGAAAATGGCGGGCAAAGTCCGGCGGCTTTGGGCCCGCGACGCATCCCTTTGGACCGGCAGCGACGAAAGCAGTTGGCTAGGCTGGCTGGGCGTCACGGAGGATCAACTGGCGCACAAGCAGCATCTCGAGGACGTGGCGGCGGACATAAAAGCGGCCGGATTCAAGCATGCGCTGTTGTTGGGCATGGGTGGTTCCAGCTTGTGTCCGGAAGTCTTGCGAATGGCTTTTGGAAAGATCGACGGCTTCCCGGAATTGTTCGTGCTGGATTCCACCGATCCCGCGCAAGTGAAGGCCTTCGAACAGAAGGTCGATATCGCGAACACGATTTTCATTGTCTCCAGCAAATCCGGCTCGACGCTGGAGCCGAACATCTTCAAACAATATTTCTTCGAGCGCGTGAAACAAGCGGTCGGCGCGGATAAGGCCGGCAGCCGCTTCATCGCGATCACAGACCCCGGCTCGAAGTTCGAACAGGTAGCGCAAGCGGATGGCTTCCGGCATATCTTCCATGGCGTGCCGAGCATCGGCGGGCGATATTCGGCACTCTCGGATTTCGGCATGGTTCCCGCGGCCGTGATGGGCATCGACGCTCCCAAGTTTTTGGATGGCGCCGATGTGATGGCTATCGCTTGCTCATCCTGCCTGCCGGTCGACAAGAACCCGGGTGTGCAGCTCGGCCTGATACTCGGCGTTGCCGCGAAGAATGGACGCGACAAAGTCACGCTGATCACGTCGCCGGGAATTTCCGACTTCGGCGCCTGGCTGGAACAACTGATGGCCGAATCCACCGGCAAGGATGGAAAGGGTCTGATTCCCGTTGACCGCGAGGCGCTGGGACCGGTCGAGTCTTACGGGAACGATCGGGTGTTCGCTTACATCCGCCTCGAAAGCGGAGCAGACGCCGCGCAGGACGCCGCCGCGGACGCGCTAGCCAAGGCCGGACATCCGGTGGTGCGCATCGCGCTGAAAGAGATCTACAATCTGGGCCAGGAAATGTTCCGCTGGGAAATCGCAACCGCGGTGGCGGGCTCGGTGATCGGCATCAACGCTTTCAATCAGCCGGACGTCGAAGCCAGCAAGATTGCAACGCGCAAGCTCACCACGGAATATGAAAAGAACGGATCGCTGCCGGCGGAATCGCCTATTCTTTCCGAAAACGGCATCCAGTTGTTCAGCGACGAAAAAAATGCCGCCGCGCTGGCGTCGGCAGCCGGACCCGATAAGACGCTGGTTGGATATTTGCGCGCCCATTTGAATCGATTGAAGGCCGGCGATTACATGGCGTTGCTGGCCTACGTCCAGATGAACGAAGCGCACGAAGCTACGTTGCAGAGCATGCGCACCGCGGTCCGCGACAAGAAGAAGGTCGCGACGTGTCTTGGATTCGGGCCCCGGTTCCTGCACTCTACCGGACAAGCCTACAAGGGTGGGCCGAACTCCGGCGTGTTCGTGCAAGTGACTTGCGACGACAAGACGGATTTGCCGGTGCCCGGCCAGAAGTATACATTCGGCGTCGTGAAATCGGCGCAAGCCCGCGGCGACTTCACCGTGCTGGTGGAACGCGACCGGCGCGCGCTGCGCATTCATTTGAAGGATGTAGAGAGCGGTTTAGCGGCCTTGCACTCCGCCGTGGAGAAGGCGTTATCGTAGATGGATACGTACCGCCAGCACTAAAAGATTAAAGGAGAATCAATGCAGCTTGGGATGATCGGTCTGGGAAGAATGGGCGCGAACATGGTGCGCCGTTTGATGAGAGGCGGACACCAGTGCGTAGTGTTCGACCTGAATCCGGAAAACGTGAAAGCGCTGGCGGCGGAGGGCGCGACAGGCGCGAGCTCCATGGAAGATTTCGCGCAGAAACTCACGAAGCCACGCGCGGCGTGGGTGATGGTTCCGGCAGGGGGCGCGACGGAGAGCACGGTGCTGAAGCTGTCCGGCCTGATGGAAAAGGGCGACACCATAATCGACGGCGGAAATTCCTATTTCAAAGACGACATCCGCCGCGCGCACCTGCTGAAGGACAAGGGCATTCACTACCTGGACGTCGGCACGAGCGGCGGAGTGTGGGGCATCGAGCGCGGCTACTGCATGATGCTGGGCGGATCGAAGGAATCGGCCGATCGTCTCGATCCGATTTTCAAAACGCTGGCGCCGGGACGCGGCGACGTCGCACCGTCTCCGGGCCGCGAGAACAAGAAGAGCACGGCGGAAAGCGGATATCTCTACTGCGGTCCTTCAGGCGCCGGACACTTCGTAAAGATGGTGCACAACGGTATTGAATACGGTTTGATGCAAGCCTACGCGGAAGGGTTCGACATCATGCGCAACGCCAACTCGAATGAGGTGCCTGAAGATCACCGCTTTACATTCGACCTGCCGGACATCGCCGAGCTTTGGCGCCGCGGCAGCGTGGTGGGATCATGGCTGCTTGACCTTACGGCCATGGCGCTCACGGAAGATCCGGAGCTGTCGCGTTTCACGGGAACGGTTCAGGATTCGGGCGAGGGCCGTTGGACCATCATGGCCGCCATCGAAGAAGCAGTGCCGTGCGATGTACTCTCGGCGTCGTTGTACACGCGCTTCCGTTCACGGCAGGACCACACTTTCGCGGAAAAACTGTTGTCCGGGATGCGCAACAAATTCGGCGGGCACGTGGAGCGCGCGGCCGGCGGTTAGACTCGAACGGAAGCAGACAAGTGCACGCGCTCTGGCGTGCCCGCGCCGATATTTGCGCCGGCGCGCGGCAGTCCCTGAAATTCAGAAAGGCGAAAAATGCAGCTCGCGGATGGAATTGCAACAGCAAATAGCGCGACCAATGCGGGGCGTCCAGGCGACCCATGCGTAATGGTGATCTTTGGCGCGTCCGGCGATCTCACCAAGCGCAAGCTTATCCCGGCGCTTTACAACCTGGCGAAGGACAACCTGCTTTCCAAGGACTTCGCACTGGTGGGCGTGGCCCGGAACGAAATGAACACCGACGAATTCCGGGACATGATCAACAAGGAGATTGGCGATTTCGCCACCACCAAGCTGGACCCGCAGCAGTGGGAGTGGCTCTCGAAGCGCATTTACTACATCTCCGGCGACTTCGCCGATCCGGTGGTCTATCAGAACTTGAGTACTCTTCTGGCGACCCTGGACAAAGAGCACAATACCCGCGGCAACTACTTCTTCTATCTGGCGACTTCGCCCTCATTCTTCGCGCCCGTCATCAACCAGTTGGGGGCGGCCGGGCTGGTGTCGGAAGAAAACGGATGGCGCCGCGTGATTATCGAAAAGCCATTTGGACGCGATTACGATTCGGCGCGAAAGCTGAACAAAGACATTCGCAAGGTGTTGGACGAAAAACAGATCTACCGCATCGACCATTACCTGGGAAAGGAAACCGTTCAGAATATTTTGGTCTTCCGCTTCGCGAATGGAATTTTCGAGCCTATCTGGAACCGGCGATACATCGATCATATTCAGATCACGGTTTCGGAAACCGTGGGCGTGGAGCAGCGCGGCATGTATTACGACACGGCCGGAACGTTGCGCGACATGGTTCCGAATCATATCTTCCAGCTCATCTCGCTGACCGCCATGGAGCCGCCCGTATCTTTCGATGCCGACGTGGTTCGCGATGAACAAGCGAAGATCCTGCGCGCCTTGACGCCCATGAACGACGAAGAGGTGCTTTCCCGGACGGTACGCGGCCAGTACGGAGAAGGCATCGTCAAGGGCCAGAAAGTTCAGGCCTATCGATCGGAGCCGATGGTGGCGCCGGACTCGCGCACGGAGACCTTCGTCGCCATGAAGCTGTTTATCGATAACTGGCGATGGGCGGACGTGCCTTTCTATCTGCGCACGGGAAAGTCGTTGCCCAAGCGGGCCACGCAGATCGCGATTCAATTCAAGCGCGCACCCTTCGTGTTGTTCCGAAAAACGGCGGTGGACCGGCTGGAGCCCAATCGGCTGATTCTGCATCTTCAGCCGGATGAAGGAATTTCGCTAAGCTTCGGCGCGAAAATTCCGGGGCCGGTGGTGCAGATTGGCGGCGTAAACATGAACTTCAACTACACCGACTATTTCAACGCCACGCCGCAAACCGGATATGAGCGCCTGCTGTACGATTGCATGCTGGGCGATGCGACGCTGTTCCAACGATCGGATATGGTGGAAACGGCATGGCACGTTGTGGCTCCGATTCAAGATGTTTGGGATGCGTTGCCACCGCGCAAATTTCCGAATTACGCGGCCGGCACATGGGGTCCGCCGGAGGCCGATGAGCTGCTCGCCAAGGATCACCGGCACTGGATTACCGAATGATTCTGGCCGGCGACATTGGCGGGACCAACACTCGCCTCGCATTTTTCGAGGGCACGCCGGATAAGCTGAAGCCCGTTGTCATTGAAGTATTTCCCAGCGGCGAGCATGACGGACCGGCGGCCATCGCGAAGAAATTTCTGGTCAAACACAATCAGAAGGTCGACGCAGCGTGTTTCGGAATCGCCGGCGCGGTAGTGGATGGGCGTGTCAAGACGCCAAACCTTCCCTGGGAAGTGGATGCCCGGGAAATCGCGGCCGAGCTGAGCTTGAAGCACGTTGAGCTGGTGAACGATCTTCTGGCGAATGCGCACGGCATTGCTCTGCTGGAGCCGTCGGACTTTGTCGTGATCAACGAAGGGTCTCCAAATGCACCGGGAAATCGCGCGCTGATCTCCGCGGGGACGGGACTGGGAGAGGCTGGATTGCTCGCCGAAGAAAACGGATACCGGCCATTTCCATCGGAAGGCGGCCACTGCGATTTTGGGCCGCGGAACGACCTGGAGATCGAACTGTCACGCTATTTGATGGGACGTTTCCAGCACGTGAGTTATGAACGCGTGCTGTCCGGTCCGGGACTTTACAACATCTATCAATTTCTTCGCGACACGGGCCGTGGAATCGAGCGCGCCTCGCTCGCGGATCGGTTGGGACAGGGCGATCCGTCCGCCGCCATCGCGAAGTCGGCACTCGAGGGCACCGATGAGATTTGCGTGCAAGCGCTCGACATTTTCGTGTCGATCTATGGCGCCGAGGCCGGTAATCTTTCTCTGAAGCTGGTGGCCACCGGCGGAACGTTCGTGGGTGGCGGAATCGCACCGAAGATTCTCGCCAAACTGCGGGGACCCGCTTTCATGGACGCGTTCAAATCCAAAGGCCGATTGGCCGCGCTACTCGAAGACATTCCGGTGCGCGTCATCACCAACGACAAGACTGCGTTACTTGGCGCGGGACGCGTCGCGGCGCTGAGCGTGAGTTGACACGCAGCGAAATTGCCCCGTTGAGAGTTTTATCATTAAAGAAGCAGCAGCATGAGCGACGTACTATCAGCAATCTATCTCGAAGCCGAAATCGATGGGCAGGTATCGAGATTTCCTCTCTCTGTCGATCGGACCTTCCGGATTGGACGGAGCGACAAAAATAACGTCGTGCTCAGCGACGATCTGGCGTCTCGACATCATGCCATGCTGCAGCGGTCCGATGAGGGCAGGTTTTACATTACGGATCTAGGGAGCAGCAACGGCACCTTCGTGAATGGCGGCCGCATTTCAGCGCCCGTGGTTTTGCGGCACGCCGATAAAATCAGGATCGGCACGCATGAGTTCACATTCCATCAAGAGTCCGCCATGGAGCCGCCAGCGGTGGAACAACCGGACGAACTGCAGTCCACCAACATACTGTTCGCGCAATCGCTCATTACAGTGCTGGTCGTTGATATACGCGATTTCACGGGCCTGGGACGCCGGCTGGAACCTTCAAAATTATCGTCGGTGACGGGGACCTTGTTCCGCGAAGGCGGGAAAGCGCTGCAGCAGCGGGGAGCATGGGCCCAGAAGTATATCGGCGATGCGGTAATGGCCGTATGGCTTCACAAAAAACGGGCGCCGGAACTGCGGGAACTTGCCAATGTGTTCGAAGGGCTGTCGCGGCTGGTCGAAATCGCGGCAGGTCTTCAATCTCAATTTAGCCTCGGCTCACCCATCCGCCTTGGAGCTGGAATCAATACCGGGTGGGCGTCCATCGGCAATGTTGGGAGCATGGCGTCCTCCGATTACACTGCGCTCGGCGATGTCGTGAACAAGGCATTCCGCTTGGAGTCGGCGACCAAAGATATTCCGTGCGATCTTGCGCTGGGTCAGGGCACCTACGAGTTCCTGGCGGGATTAGAGGGAATCGAATCCCTTTTCAATGCATGCCCGGTGAAGTTGAAAGGCTACGATGAGCCGGCTACTGCCTATGGGGCGCACAGCTCCGCGATTCCGTCCGTGCTCGAAGCACTTAAGCAGGGTGAAGCAATTCATGGCTAGCTCCATGGCGGAGTCGCCGAGATAATGAATTCCTGGCGGATGAAACTGCGATTTTGGGGAGTGCGTGGATCGACGCCAACCCCGCTGGCGCAGAACCTTGGCTATGGCGGCAACACATCGTGCCTGGAGATTCGTCTGCCGAACGACGATCTTTTCATTTTTGACGCCGGCACCGGGATCCGCGACCTGGGCCTGAACCTGAACGAGAATTCCGCCGACACTGCGCGGGACATTCATCTTTTCCTCACACATTACCATTGGGATCATATCCAAGGCATCCCCTTTTTTGGTCCGCTCTACAGCCCGAATTGTTCAATCACTTTTTATGCAAGCTGCTACGCTTGCGCTTTGCAGGAGTCGCTGGAAGGCCAGATGGTCACGCCATATTTCCCGATCACAATGGACTTAGCCGCATCCAAGCGGAATTACGTCAATCTGGGTGGCGAGACGATTACGCTGGGCGATCTGACCGTCGAACCGTTCCAATTGAATCATCCCCAGGGCGCGGGCGGCTATCGAATCGAATCGAAGGGCGCCGTGATTGTTTACGCAACCGATCGAGAGCATGGCCACGAAAAGCTGGATGCGGTGATGCGCGAGTATGCGCAAGACGCCGATGTTTTGATCCACGATGCACAGTATACGGTGGAAGAATATCCTCGATACAAGGGCTACGGACACAGCACCTGGGAAGAGGCTGTGAACGTAGCTCAGGAATGCAACGTCAAGCAGCTAATTCTGTTCCATCACGATCCCAGGCACGACGATGAGGCTGTGTCGGCCACTGAAGCCAACGCCCGGGCACGGTTTCCAAATACGGTTGGAGCACGGGAGGGATCGGTGATCTTTGTGTAGGACAGGCCTCCAGGCTTGTGGCTGGAGTTTGGACATTCTACACTTTTCAGGTTGCGCCGCGACAATTTTGCAATTTTGTTCAACTTGGGGGCAGGTTGGTAACCTGCGGCCGATTGGCAATCGGCCCGTAAGTAATTCCGTATCCAACACCAAGCGGATTACCAATCCGCCGTAGGATGCCATCCTGCCCCACATGAGAATGTCCCACAACTGCCGGCGCCAATACTAGTGCAGCAGCAGGCTAGAAGCTTAGTTTTACGCTTAGTTGTATTTGGCGGGCGGTTTCGTTCAGCGGACTTACCGCGGGGAATCCGGATTGGCGGCCCTGACGTCCGAACGTTGCGAATCCAAACGCCGGGTTGGCCGGGTCCGTGAACAGGGGATCCGGGTTGCCAAGATTGGCGTGATTCAAGAGATTAAAGACGTCGGCCCGGAACGTCAGGCTACCCGCTTCACCAAGCCATCGCAAACCGACAGACCGCGCTATCGACACGTCCAGATTGTAGAACCCCGGGCCTCTAAAAGCATTGCGTCCCTCGTTCCCTAGAGCGCTTACCGCCGCCTCCGCAAAACCCGCCGGATTCAATAATTGCCGACCACCCGGTCCCGGAATAGGATTCGAAAACACCGTCTGGCGCGGGTCGAGAACGTCCGGCCGATTATTCAAGATTTGGCCCAGTCCATTTCTTGCTCTCGACGTGCCGACCACAGTGAAGGGAAATCCCGAACGGAACGCGGCAAGCTCGGAAACCATCCAACCCCGGAACAGAGAGCCGGCCTTTGAATTTGAAAATGGCGTGGGCAACTTCCAATAGGAAAAGATCACCAGATTGTGCCGTTGGTCGAAATCGGAATTACCGCGATCGGCTTGCGGGTCAAATTGCCTGGAGAATGTCGCGCGCCCGTTCGAGTCGGCCGTGCTTTGGATGCTGGTAAAGTTCAAATTAAAGAAATCGCCGGTCAGCGCATCGCTCTGGTTGTCAATCATGTGGCTCCAGGTGTAGGAGCCTTGCACCATCCCCCGGCTGGCGCGATAACGAAGCACCGCGGTCAGCGCGTTGTAATTCGAAAACCCCTGGGCGGCACGATAGGCGATGTCCGGCAAATTGGGATTGATACGGCCGGTTGGCAGGGTGAAATCGCGATTTACGATGTCTGTGGTGATAAGTCCGCGGCCATAAGTGCCTAGTCCATTTACTTCCAGTGTGAGGATGTCGCCAAGCCGGTGCTGCACGCCCGCAAAGTAGCTGTGCGCGTAGCCATTTTTCAGGTTGGGGTCCACCAGAGTCATATTGGGAAAATTTCCGCTGAGCGTCTGGCCCTGAAACGCGGACAACGCGGTTGGAATCGGCGCCAGATAATTAATAGTGGGAGACGAAAGAGTAAGCACGGGTAGAATGAACGAATTATTGCGGAGGTTTTCCCAAAGATTATCGAAGGGCCGATCGTAGAAGATGCCATACCCGGCGCGCAGCAGGGTGCGCCCAGCGCCGAACAAATCATAGGAAGCGCCTACGCGGACGGCGACGTCGGTTTTGTCGGCTCCGAAGAGCAACTGATCTCCCGGCTGGGCCGGTTTTGCCAAAGTCGCGCTTGCAATTTGTTGCGCCAGATTCGAGCCTGAACCGAGCTGAATCAGCGTGTCCTTAGCTGCGCCGGTATTTCGAGGCCCGCCGTAGTATTCGTAGCGGACGCCGTAATTCACGGTAAGCCGCGAGCTGAGTTTGTAGGTATCCTGCGCGAATAGAAAATACTGCCGGTATTCATAAGCCCGGTTGAAGTTCGGTTGTTGAACATTGGGGAGAGCGGTTCTATCGATGGCTGTCCGCAAAAACGACGGCTCATCCAGCGCGAAAAAGACGAGGTTTCCGAAGATGTACTGGCCATCTCGCCCGGCGGTCAAATATCCATCCGAAGACCGCAGCAGCAGGCCCGCGCCGGTGGTGATGAGATGCTTACCGCGGGTCCAAATCAGGTTATCCACCAACTCCCAACTCCGATTTACATTCTTGTATTCATAGAATGCAGGACTTCCCGGCAACGTCACGCCGTCGTTGGCGCTAGTCAGGGTAGGAATTTCGGGATGAGGGCGATTCCAATGCAGATTGTCGACGCTGTAGCTCAACCGGGCCTCATTGATAAGGTTGGAGCGCAAGGTGTGAATATGACTCACGCCCAGGGCCCAGGTGTATTCGTGCAGGGCGGAAACGAAATCCTTGTAGGGTGTCCAGATAAAATCGGGCCGCGCCAGCCGGTTGATCAGCACGCGCGCCATTAGGCGGTCCTTGCCGGTGGGTGTGTAATCCAGCCGCTCGACAGCGAGCTTGCGGTCCACCGAAACCGGCGGCGAGAGCGTCATGGGCGCCGAGAACTGGTTGCCGCTCAAGGCGACGGGCGCGGGGAAGCGGGTGAGAAGCTGGCGGGCCAATGAATCAGGCACTGCGAATTTGAGAAAGCTGGAAGTGGGAAACAGGAACGTGAACGGGTCCTGCCGGCTGCGGCTGCGCAGGTAGTCGAATGCGCTCGAGAAGAACAGCCGGTTTCTTAAAATCGGTCCTTCGGCAACGTACCCCGGATTTGCTTGCTTGTCCGGCGTGCGTGGGGCGCCACGGAGATTTTCCTGCAATCCGTTGGCGTTCAGCGCGTCGTTCTTGATGTAAAAATAAGCAGCGCCGTGAAACTGGCCGCCGCCGGATCGAGTGATGGCATTGGCGAGGAACCCCGAAGTCCTTCCATATTCAGCCGAGAAATTGTTGGTTGAAACGCGATATTCCCGGATGGCTTCCGGCGCAACCACGGTCAGTGGGCCAGTGATCAAGTAGTTATTGTTCTCGACACCGTCCAGCAAATAGTTCGACGCGGAAGGCCGCTGCCCATTGATCGACAGACCCAATCCACGTCCTGTAGCCGCATCGGAAGTGACGCCGGGCTGCGTTACCAGCATGGTGTAAACATCGCGGCCGCTCAAAGGAAGATTGTCGATCTCGCCGGAATCGATTACCTCGGACACGGTGGATTCCAGCGTAGCCCGGCGCCCTTTCTGAGCTTCGAACGACCCGGATTTGCTGGGGTCCACATCGGGGCCGAAAAAAGTGACGATGGTCTTGGCGCCCGGCAGAAAGACGCTCCGGTAGTCGCCCGATTCCCAGACGTCGTTCAGGGGACGAAGCCGAAAATCCAGTTCAATCCTGGCGGCCACCGTCAACTCGAGCTCCTGCACCTCCTGCGACTGGTAGGACGCCGCGGTCACTCGTATCCGGTAGAAGCCGGGCGACAAGAGAGGCAAATAATAATAGCCGGACGCATCGCTCGCGGCGGTGCCCGCGAAGTTGCCGGTGGTGCTCCAATAGCCGACATCCGCGCCCGCGAGTGGATGGCCGGTAACGGAGTTTACGAGCCTTCCAGATATCAGACCTTGAGTTGTCTGGGCGAATCCGGCCACTGCGCAAAAGATAAGAACGATCAGTGGACGGAGAGTCAAATGCATGTCTATTTGACCGCCGGTATGAGAGCGGTCATAGTAAGAAGCAGGTTAACATGAAGAGGAAGTTAAGGCACTGGGCGCTGTGTGCTTTGATAGCCAGCGGAAGCACGATGGCCGCGTGGTCGCTCAGTAAAATTCGCTTCTTCCAGGTCCTCAATCTCAAAGCATGCGATTCGCATTTCGTCGTGCGTGGCGCGCAGCCCACGTCCAACATTGTGCTGCTAACCGGGGACCAGAAGGCCATGGATACTTTTCCGGAATTGCGGCTTTTCTGGAACAAGCATTATGCCGACGCCATTCAGGCCGCAGGCGAAGCGGGCGCGAGGGTCATTGGGCTGGATCTGGCTTTCGCTATTCCCATCGATGAATGGAAGCCCGGCTACGATGAGATGCTCGCCGGCGCCGTGAGCACCTCTCCGATTCCCGTGGTTTGCGGTTTCGCGTCGGACATAAATTCCAACCCAGCGGCTCAGCGGCTGCCTATCAATATGATCGCGGGCGCTCTGGGATTAAGCGCTTTCGCAAACTTGACAACAGACACGGACGATTTTATTCGCAACCAGGAATTGTTCGAAGGCGCTGCGTTCAATGCGAATGACGCTCCGGCGGCGCACTCGCTGGCTTTGCGCGTCGTTGAGAAATACCTCAACGCTGAAATGGAATTCAAGGACGGTCAGGCGACGCTGCAAGGCCAGCCAATTTCCATGTCCACGCCCCGGACGATCGCCATCAACTACGCAGGCGGGCCCAATACGTTCCCCCGCGTATCGCTCGCCGACTTCGAAGCGGCCGCAAAGGCAGGCAATCGCGAACAACTTCGCAAATGGGTGAACGGCAAGATTGTGCTGATCGGCAGCGAGGCCAAGGAGGATCGTTTCGACACTCCGTTCTACACGATGTTTGAGGGCGCGATATGGCGAACCTCGGGCGTGGAGGTACACGCCAACGCCGTACGCACGCTGCTGGATCGTCTCTACTTGAAGCCCGTGCCTGAGTGGGGACGCACTCTGGGCTTGCTTCTCGCCACCGGCGCCACGGTTTTGATCGCCACGTCGCTCCGGGCGAGCCGCGCCTCGGCATGGATGTTGATCCAGATTTCCGGCATCTTGATCAGCACGCACTTGCTTTTTCGCTGGGGCCTGATTCTCTCGACTTCAGAGATGTTGCTGGCCACCACGATCTGTCTGATGGCGTCGGTGATCTACCGGTTCGCGACCGCCGAGAAGCGCGGCAATCTCTTCCGCCGGGCGGTGTCGCTGTTCGTGGGAAAGCAACTGGCCACTTCGCTGGACGAGTCGGAAGACATCGCTTTGTCGGGCAAGCGTCTCAACGTCACGATCCTATTTACCGACATCCGCGGGTTCACGGCCTTCACCGAAAAGGCCTGTGACGAACAAGGACCGGAAGCGGTGGTGAAGATGCTCAACGAATACATGGCCGCCATGGTTGCGATCATCGTGAAGTATCACGGACACGTGAACAAGTTTATCGGCGATGGCATCCTGGCTGTTTTCTCGGACGACGACGACGGAGCGGTTCCCGGCGATCATGCACTGCGCACGGTGCGCTGCGCGACTGAAATGGTGACGCTCCCCGGCCAGTTTCAAACCGGCTCCGGAATTCACACCGGCCTGGTGGTTGTTGGTAACGTAGGGTCAGCCGATAAAATGGAGTACACAGTGCTGGGAGACACCGTCAACCTGGCGTCACGGCTGGAGAGTTTGAATAAGGAGCACCATACGAAGTTGCTGATGACGGGCGTCACCCAGAGCATGCTTGGCGAAAAAGTAGAGACCGTGCACTTGGGGGAAGTGCCGGTGCGCGGCAAGGCCCAACCGATTCCTTTGTACACTGTTGCGTCATTGGTGGCGAAGGCCGCGGTGAATGCTTAGGCGGTTCATGCTTAGAGTGTCGGGTTTCTGTTTTACGATTTCCTTCGCGGCGTCTTTGCACATCGCCAATGCCGACACGAAGGAAGCACCCGTGGGCCTGGTCCTTTCGGCGGCCGGGAGCAAGCTGCTCCGCGCGGACACGCTGATACCCTTGGCTGCGCGGGCGGGCGATCTGCTTTTCGCGGGCGACGGGTTGAGAACTGAAACTGACCCGGCATCATTTCTCTTTTGCCCGTCTAAAGCCATTCAGACGCTCAGCCCGTCGGGCGAGGTTCGTCTGGATGCGAAGCAGCCCAAGGTGAAGACTGGTAAGATTTCCGAGCAACCTGCGCGAGCCTGCACCCTTCCTCAAACGTTGCGAGTGGCCGCGGCAAGCCAACAGCATTACGGCGTCACCATGACGCGTGGCGCCAAGAGCGACGTTGCACCGACACCCCGCGACAAATTGCCTGCCGATGTTTTAGCCGAGCTTGGTCCGCTGGATGCAGCGCTGGCCGCGAATTCGAAAGATGAGGCGGCGTTGGTTGCCGAAGCTACGATTTTTGAAAACCACAAATTAATCCCAAACGCCCTGGAGATGTATTACAAACTGCGAGAGCAGTGGCCGGACGCGGTGTGGATCAAGGGCAAGATTTTCGAGCTCGAAGAGGCGCTGGCGGCTCAAGTGGCGGCTGCTGCGGCAGTGGGTCCAGGAGGCACGACGTATGCGCTGTTGGTGGGTATTTCCAAATATGCGAAACCGGAACTTGACCTGCAGTATCCGCATGCGGATGCAACCGTATTCGGCAGCCTGCTGGAGAGTCCTCGCGGCGGCGGGGTGCCGCGAGAGAACATACTGCTGCTGACCGACAAAGCAGCCACCACGGCCGCCCTGCGAAACGGATTTCAGGATTTCCTGAAGCGGCGTGCGACGAAAAACGACACGGTGATTATCCTGGTCGCCGGGCATGGCATCGCGGACGGAAAAGACGCGTTCATCGTCACCTACGATTCGGATCCGCAGGATTTGAAAAGCACGGGTCTGCCCATGGCGGAGTTGCAAACGTTGTTCCAGGAGCAGGTTGCCCAAGTGGGCCGGGTGCTTCTATTTGTCGACGTCTGTAAGGCCGACACGATCGGAACTATAAAGAGCACATCCGTAAACGCGGGCGTGGAGAATTTCAAGAATGTCGATGGCGACCTGCTGGCGATGATGGCCGCCCGCCGCAAGGAGCTTTCTTACGAGGGCCCTGAATTTGGTGGCGGACACGGCGCGTTTAGCTGGTACTTATTAAAGGGTCTGGCCGGCGCAGCCGACGAGAATGGCGATGGCATCGTGGATGGCGAAGAACTGGCTAGTTACGTCGAGACCAATGTTCCGAAGGTAACGAACGGCCGCCAACATCCCACTAACATTAGCCCGGGCAGCGTGAATTTCAAGCTCTCCGATTTGAAAAAGCCGGGCATCAATCTCGCGCGCAAGATCATGGACTCCAGGACCGGCCAGCCTCGTTTGGTCGCATCCACGGAGGCTGCGGCGGCATTTGACGAAGAGCAGGCCGCGGAAGATGTCGACCGCTTTACCACTGCCATCGGCAGCGGAAGAATTTTGCCGGATCAGCCGGACAACGCGTTCGACTCGCTACGGAAGTTGAAGCCCGAACTGGATGCCGAGCAATACAAGCAACGTGAGAATCAGCTTCGAATCGCCCTGGAGAATAAAGCCCAGGAAGTTCTGCTGCGCTATCTGACCGGCGAGCAGACGCCGCCATCGCGAGAGGAATTTCAACGTGGGGCTCGTTATATGGAGGCGGCGCTCACTTTGACAAAAGAGTCGCTCTACCTGGAAGGCCGCGACGATTTTTTTCAAGGCCGGGCGCTGTTGTTCGACAAGAATTATCCGCAAGCGGCGCAGTTGCTGGAGCAATCCATCCGGCTCGACCCGGGCGGCGCGTATGGATACAACGCGCTTGGCATTGCCTACCTGGAGCAGGCGCAATACGAAAAAGCGATTCCTGCCTTTCGCGACGCGGTTCGCCGCGCACAGCATTGGTCCTATCCGCTGCACAACGTGGCGCTGGCCTACGTGGAAACCGGCGACTATAAATCGGCCATCAAGGCGTACCAGGAGGCGATTCGATTAACACCGCAGTACAGCTATTTGCCTTACAATCTCGGACTCGTGTATCAACGCCTGAATCGGCGCAAAGATGCGGAAGCAGAATATCGGAAGGCGGCTTCGATTGCTCCAGGTTCGGCTGAACCGTACAACGCACTGGGAACGTTGAAGGCCTCCGAAGGCAAACGCAGCGAGGCGGAAAAACTTTATCGGGAATCGCTGCAGAAGAATTCGAATCTGCTGCCGGCTCGACACAACCTGGCGCTGTTATTGGCAGGGGAGAAGAATCGTCAACAGGAAGCGATTGATTTGTGGCGCGCGAATCTCAGCCAGTCCCCGGATTATCTTCCTTCGCGTCTCTCGCTGGCGGAAACTTTAACGGACCGGGGAGACAACGCCGCGGCCATGGAAGAATACCGCAAAGTCCTGGCGGCAAAGCCCGGTTACGTGGCGGCGCGCCTGGCGCTGGCGGGCTTATTGGCCAAAACTGGCGATGTTGAGAACGCGCTTGAACAACTCCGGGAAGTTTCTAAACAGGATCAGCGGAACGGAGATGTTTTCGAACAGATCGGCGACTTGGAAGCAGGGCGCGGGCATGCGCCCGAGGCCACGGCCGCGTATCAATCGGCTCTTCAACTGGCATCGGATCGCTCTGCCCGGAAGAGAATCGGCAACAAGCTGAAGGGAATCCAAAAATAGAATCGCCCGCCGTTTCCAGCGGGCGTTCTCTCTCCACGGCCACAATTCCTCACACGATTCGAGGGTGCGGCCCCACAGTTAGGATGCGGGCCGGCGAATAGTGTTTCCTTTTTTCTCAGTACGCCTATGAAGTCTCTGTGCGGGAAATGTCGATACCACCTTTGAAGTATGCGCCGTCATCGATGATGATGCCAGCGGTCTTAATATCGCCGACCATCGAGGCGCCGGGACGCAGGGAGATGCGATTCACCGCCTCAACATTGCCGCGCAGGGAGCCGAACACCACGACTTCCGTGGCTTTCACATTCGCGATAATTTGACTATTCGGTCCGATGGTCAATTGGTTTCGCAGCTCAAGCGTTCCTTCCACCGCGCCATCTATGTACAAGGCTTCCTCGCTAACGATATCGCCAACGATCTTCATCGTTTTTCCAAGAATGGTCTGTCCCTGCGAACCGGAAGGGGGCTGATTAGGCAGGGGCGTTTGTTTTTCGACAGGTTTGTTAAGCATGCGGTATAGCCGTGTCTCGTAGACAGGCACGCAGCCTTCCATTCTGACGGTGTAGTGATTCTGGTGAGGTTAGTGCTTGAAGGGTGTTTTTACATGACCCGTTTTTACCCAGTCATGCATAATTGTGACACCGGAGACGCTACCGCTTTCGCTCGAAGAACGCGGGCTTGCCGATTTTCGGATCCACTGCCATATCGAAGAATCCAATCATCATCTCTTCCCAGCTCTGCTCCCCAAAGCGGACCTCGGCTTTGGGATCGGGATTTCTCGGATTGTTCGGTGAGTTATCGAAATAGCCGACCCACTGGAATCGTGTGCCTGCCGGCAGCACGCGCGGCTGCGCCAGCCGATAGTTGAGTTGCCAATTGAAGTCGTAGTCATTGACCTTCAACAGTGTCTCGATTCTTCCGTTCGGCTCCACCAGCAGATATTCGAATCTTTTTCCACGCAGGTGCATGTGCGGAAAAAGGCTGATGAGCGTCGCTTGATTCGGCAGCGTGCCTGACACGGCGATTCTGAAATTAGCGTCGCCCGGCGGGATGACAAACTTGTCGTTCCCCATCTGCAACGTCAAGACTGCTTGCATGGGCGGCTCTTTGGCGAAGACGACGCCGATGCGGGTGCGGTCCGCAACGTCCTTACCGTTGGCTGTGTAATGCATCTGAAGTACGAGATCCGATCCGGCTTTGATTTTCTTCGCCATCCCTCGGGGCCACCCATCGGACGAATTGCCGGGCGTGTAAACCATCAATATGTCGCTGGTAGTAAGGCTCGCGGGATTCGGACGGTGGTTGTTGGCAGGCAGGGAAAAGGGCCTACCGATTGGTTGGTTGCGCAGCCAGGTTGGGTCAGACTCGCGAATGTAGACCACGGCGTGGTGGACGGAGGAGCGGTCGCTGGGCTGCACTTCCACTTTCTCCACCCATTTGTCGTCGGTGAAGCGCGTCGGCAATATGACGTATTGATATTCAATGGTCCCCTTGGCGGGAATTCTCACTGCTTCGGGCATTTCAAAGATGGCGTCGGGAGCACCTATGCTCCAACCCGCCGGCCATGCACGGGCCGGCGGAGCATCTTTCGGATTGCCTTCAGCCGCGCCAGCGTCTACCCACTCCACGATCGTCTCGATCTCGTTTTTTGAAAGCGAGCGGTCATTCGCGAAATGCCCGAATCTTGGATCGGCGAACCACGGCGGCATCCGGCGCGTCAGCACCGCGTCGCGAATCGCTTTGGCCCACGGCCTGACGCCTGGATAAGTCAGCAGCGGCATGGGCGCGATCTCGCCCGGGCGATGGCACTCCTGGCATCGGTTTTGCAGGATGGGAAGAACGTCTTTGAAAAAAGCCGGCTTCGGGCCGGCCGCCAGCGTCGCTGGAAGAATCGCGAACAGACTAACGCGCCAAAGAGCCGACGTACTTATCGCGACATTGCTTGGAGCAAAAATAGAAGGTCTCGCCTCCAACTTTTTCTTTGAGCGAAGTTGCGGCCGAAATATACGTCCCGCACGCCGGATCCTTTTTAAGTTCGCCCGTCAAAGGAACCTCGCTGGCAGAGCTCGGTTTGGCCTGCGGAGTCGACGGAGGGCTCACCAGATTCGAGAATCCCTTGAAAATGATCCCGATCACCGCCCGAAGGACGGAGATGATCACCACCGCGAATAGCAGGTATAGGATAGCCTTGAACATTCGCCTGATTTAATTCTAGCGGACCGGACTCACCTATTCTTCTTTTGCGGCTGCGCGCCGGGCTGCTTCGATTCGCGCCTCGGCGTGTCGTACGGCGATCAGCGCGGCGGCGATGTCCATGCCCAGTGCTGGATTGATCACGGCATCCTGAGCCTGCTTGAGATCCTTTTCGGCCCGGGCGACGTCGATCTCGTGGGCTTTTTCACCAATGTCGGTCAGCACGCGTACCACGTTGTTGTTGATCTCCAGGAATCCGCCGCGGATCGCCAGGCTGAAGCGTTGATCGCCGGGTGTAGTATACGTCAGGGCGCCAATGCCCAGCTCCGAGAGCAGCGGAGCGTGGTCCGGCAGCACACCGATATAGCCTTCCTTGGCGGGAATTTGGGCGCGAATAGCCTTCTCGCGCGCCAGCAGCCGCTCCGGTGTTGCGATCTCGATATCGAAAGCCTCCGCCACGTTTTACGCCTCGCCTTGCTTGCGAAGTTCTTCCGCTTTCTTCTTGACGTCCTCGATGTCGCCTTGCATGTAGAAAGCCTGCTCCGGCAGATCGTCGTGCTTGCCGTCCACCACTTCCTTGAAGCTCCGCACCGTATCGGCCAGCGTCACATACTTGCCCTTGAAGCCGGTGAACTGTTCGGCAACATGGAAAGGCTGCGAGAGGAATCGCTGTATTTTTCGGGCGCGCGCCACAATCTGCTTGTCGTCGTCCGACAGCTCGTCGATACCGAGAATCGCGATGATGTCCTGCAGGTCTCTGTAACGCTGCAAGACCTGCTTCACCTGCTGCGCGACTGCGTAGTGCTCCTCGCCCACGATACGCGGATCGAGAATTCGCGAGGTGGACGCCAACGGATCGACCGCGGGATAAATGCCCTGCTCCACCAGGCTGCGGGTCAGATTGGTGGTGGCGTCCAAGTGCGCGAAGGTGGTGGCAGGCGCTGGGTCCGTGTAGTCGTCAGCAGGCACGTAAATTGCCTGGACGGACGTAATGGAGCCCTTCTTGGTGGACGTAATGCGCTCCTGCAACTCGCCCATTTCGGTGGCGAGGTTCGGCTGATATCCCACCGCCGACGGCATGCGCCCCAGCAGCGCGGATACTTCCGAGCCGGCCTGCGTAAACCGGAAAATATTATCGATGAACAGCAGCACGTCCTGGCCTTCTTCATCGCGGAAGAATTCGGCCACCGTGAGGCCGGTGAGACCCACGCGTAGACGCGCTCCGGGTGGTTCAGTCATCTGGCCGTAAATCAACGCAACTTTCGACTTGGTGTAATCCTTGGGATCGAGCACGCCCGATTCCTGCATCTCAAGCCATAGATCGTTGCCTTCGCGCGTACGCTCACCCACGCCGGAAAATACCGACACGCCGCCGTGTTTGAGCGCGATGTTATTGATCAGCTCCATGATGATGACGGTCTTGCCGACGCCGGCGCCACCGAACAAGCCGATTTTCCCGCCGCGAAGATACGGCTCCAACAGGTCGATAACCTTGATGCCGGTCTCGAACATCTGGAGCTCGGTAGCCTGCTCATCGAAGGCCGGCGCCGCGCGATGTATGGGCCATTTCTGGGCCGTCTTCACCGGCCCCATGTTGTCCACCGGCTCGCCGATGACATTCAATACGCGTCCCAGCGTCTGGTTGCCAACGGGCACCAGGATGGGATGCCCCAGGCTCATCGCCTTCATCCCGCGCACCATGCCGTCGGTAGGCTGCAGCGCGATGGTTCGCACGCGGCCTTCTCCGATATGCTGCGCAACTTCCACCATTACGTCGATGGGAACAGGGACAGTAAAACCTTCACTGGTGATATGTACCGCCGTATTGATAACGGGAATCTGCCCCTCGGGAAACTGGATGTCGACGGCAGGTCCGGCCACCTGAATTACTCTGCCTTCGGTCACTGTTGTCGTTGCCATAGATACCTTTCAAAACACGCGGCTGATTAATCCAAAGCGGCCGCGCCGCTCACGATTTCGATAATCTCCCTGGTAATGCTGGCTTGGCGGACGCGATTCATCTTCAACGTCAGCGCGTCAATCACATCGGCGGCATTTGAACTGGCCGCTTCCATCGCGGTCATGCGCGCCGCGTGTTCCGCCGCGGCCGATTCCAACAACGCCCGCAAAATCTGCGATTCAATGTAGCGGGGCAACAGCGCCGCCAGTAACTCCGCCGGAGGCTGCTCATAAATGTAATCGATCTGTTCCTGTTTCTCCGGAAGCTCGATCGGAAGAATGCGGTTCATGACTAACTGCGACGCCATCATGCTCTTGAAATTGTTCCCCACCAGGTAGACGGAATCGATCTCCGCCTTGCGGTAGCGTTCGATCACCTTCCGGGCAATTTCGAGCGCATCCTCATAACGAACTACTTTCTGGAAAATGGTGGAGTACTCGCCGCTGATGCTCTTGGAACGCTTTTTGAAAAAGTCGCGCGCCTTGCGCCCAATCAGCTCCAGTTGAACTTCGGCGTCCTTATGTTCCTGGATAAATTTCAACGCCGCCTTGAGTACGTTGGAATTGAAGGCGCCGGCCAGACCACGGTCGGCTGTGATCACCAGCAATTGAATGCGCTTCTCCGGCCGTACCACCAGCAGGTCGATGGTTTCGCCATCGTGCTGCTCGCTGGCTGCCTGCGCGACGTTCGCCAACATGCGCTGGATGATTTGCGCATACGGACGCGCCGACAAAACACGATCCTGGGCCCGGCGCAACTTCGCCGCGGAAACCACCTTCATGGCTTTCGTTATCTGCCGCGTGTTTTTGACCGAGCGAATTCGCCGGCGTAAGTCGATCAGGCTGGGCATTCAGTTTAGACCTTGGCAGCTCCCGCGTTGCGCTGAGCCACAAATCGATCCTTGAATTCCTTGATGATTGTCGTCAACTGGCTCTTCATCTGGTCGTCCAGCGTCTTCTTTTCGCGAATGTTTTGCAGCATCGTCCCCTGCGCCGCGTCCATGAAGCGATATAACTCCGCTTCGAATGGACGTACCTGTTCCGCCGGAAGATCGTCGAGCATTCCGTTGGTGCCCGCATAGATAATCAGGATCTGCTTTTCAACCGGCAGCGGCGAATATTGGGCTTGCTTCAATACTTCGACGAGCCGCGAGCCGCGCGTGAGCTGCCGCTGCGAGGACGCGTCCAGTTCGGATCCGAAAAGAGCGAAGGCCGCGAGATCGCGATACTGCGCCAAGTCGAGCCGTAGTGAACCAGCCACCTGGCGCATGGCCTTGATCTGCGCGCTTCCGCCGACGCGGCTGACTGAAAGGCCGACGTCGATGGCGGGACGGATATTGGAATTGAACAGGTCGGCCAACAGAAAGATTTGGCCGTCGGTGATGGAAATCACGTTGGTTGGAATGTACGCCGAAATGTCGCCGGCCTGGGTCTCGATGATCGGCAGCGCGGTCAGCGATCCGCCGCCCTTGGCAGCGCTCATTTTGGCTGCGCGCTCCAAAAGCCGGCTGTGCAAATAGAACACGTCGCCCGGATATGCTTCGCGGCCCGGCGGACGGCGCAGCAGCAGCGAAATCTCGCGATACGCCGCGGCGTGCTTGGAAAGATCGTCGTAGATGCAGAGCGCGTGCTTCCCTATGTCGCGAAAATATTCACCCATGCAGCAGCCCGCGTAAGGACCGATGTATTGCATCGGAGCGGGGTCGGATGCCGTCGCGGCCACCACGATGGTGAACTCCATGGCTCCGGCGTCTTCCAACACCTTCACCACCTGCGCCACGGTCGAGCGCTTCTGGCCGATCGCGACATAAATGCAAACGACGTCGCCGCCCTTTTGATTGATGATGGTATCGATGGCAACCGCGGTCTTGCCGGTCTGCCGGTCGCCAATGATCAGCTCGCGCTGACCGCGCCCGATGGGAATCATGGAGTCGATGGCCTTGATTCCGGTTTGCAGCGGCTCCTTCACCGGGCTCCTGTCCACGACGCCGGGCGCGATGGTTTCAATGTTGCGCGTCTGAGTGGTGACGATGGGACCTTTGCCGTCGATGGGCTGGCCTAGCGCGTTGACCACGCGCCCAATCATCGCTTCGCCCACGGGGACCGACATGATGCGGCCGGTGCGGCGTACTTCATCGCCTTCCTTGATTTCCTGATACTCGCCCAGCAGCACTGTTCCCACTTGGTCTTCTTCCAGGTTGAGTGCGATTCCGGTAACACCGTGCGGAAACTCCACCATCTCGCCGGCCATCACGTTTTCCAGGCCATAGACGCGCGCGATGCCGTCGCCCACCGAAATCACGGAGCCGGTTTCCGAAACATTTACCGCTTTTTCGTAGTGCTCAATTTCACCGCGCAGTACGCGCGCGATTTCATCAGCTTGGATTTGAGCCATATTTAATCCCCATTCCCTATTCCGCGGACTGCGTCAACCGCTTGCGCAGCTCTTGAAGCTGGCCGCGCAGCGATCCGTCATACACCGTGGATCCGATGCGCGCTACGACGCCGCCGAGCAATTCCGGATCCACTGCGAAGCGCAGACGCATCCGCTTCCCTGTTAAATTCGATAATTCGGATTCCAGTCCGGCGCTGCGCTGTTTGTCGAGCGGGGCGGCGGAGGTAACTTCGGCGCGCACGAAACCCATACGTTCGTCCAGGAGCAATTCGAACGCTTCGCGAATCTCATCCAGAATCTTGATTCGCCTGTGGTCGACGATCACCCAGATAAAATTGCGGATTAGATGCGATGTCGCCGTAGAGTCCAGCAGTTTGCCAATTACGGCGCGCTTGCGCGAAGTCTGAATGGCGGGAGTCATCAGCGCATTGCGCAGTTCGGCTGAATCCACCACCATTTTCGCAGCGGCTCGAAGTTGCGCTACCGCGTCATCCGGCTTCAGCGCGGATCCCGCCGCCATCACGACGTCCACCAGCGCGCTGGCATACCGATTTGCGACCGCCGAAGCCATGCCTAGTACCTAATCCCTTCAGAGTGGGGCGGGCAATCCTGCCTGCACCCGGCTTTCAGCCGGCCCTGGAGTTTGGACATTCTTATGTGGCGCAGGATGGCATCCTGCGGCGGATTAGTAATCCGCCTGGTGTTGGATCCGGAATTACTTACAGGCCGATCGCCCATCGGCCGCAGGTTGCCAACCTGCCCCACAAGATTGTCGACGATTAGCGTGGACAGCACTAGCGCCTCGCCGCGTTCTGCGTTACCTGATAACGCAGGTCCTGGAGAAATCCGTCCACCAGACCAT
The DNA here is from genome assembly GCA_955652915.1 of uncultured Bryobacteraceae bacterium. Classification (GTDB taxonomy): domain Bacteria; phylum Acidobacteriota; class Terriglobia; order Bryobacterales; family Bryobacteraceae; genus Palsa-89. The sequence goes on along the minus strand of CATPCJ010000094.1, from coordinate 20,764 downwards.
CTTGCGTGCCTTGCGTCATCCGCGAGCGGAGCCGTTGCTCGGCCAGATCCAGCGCCAGCCGGGCCGAATATTTTCTCAGATCGTCGCGGCCGGCTCGTGCGATCAACGCTATTTCCTGCACGGCTTGGTCTTGGATTTTCCGCAGACGCTGCTCCGTCTCGCGGCTGATGCGCTCGCTCTCCGCGGACATCTCACCCTTCGCATTGCGTCGAAGCTCAGCAATGTCATGCTCCAGCGCCGCGAATCGCGTTTCGATTTCCGTGGCTCGTATCTGCGCGTCCCGCACCGCCGTGGCGGCCTCGAACATCGCTTGCCCGATGGAACGCGAGCGTTCCGCAAAAAGCGCGGGCGCGACTTTGCCGATCATGAAACCGATTCCGATCGCCAGAATCCCGAAGTTCGCCCACTTCCACCAGATCCAGGGATCGCTTTGTTCAACTTCCTGTTTCGCCTCCGGCAATTGTCCGCGTTCCTGCGGTAACGCGTAAGCAGCGAAAGCCAGGCCTAGCGTGATTGCGAGAGTCGCGCGACGCATCAGGACGCCTTCCTTTGCAGCAACGATCCAGTGATCTGCTCCGCCAGATTATCTGTCGTGGCTGCCAGCTCGCGTTTCGCAGCGGCGGCTTCGGCATCCAGCTCTACCTTCGCCTGCTGGATCATTTCGCGCGATTGCAGCCGCGCTTTTTCCAGACTCGCGGATTGTTCGGCGGTCCAACGCTTGCGGGCTTCTTCCTGTTCCCGATAAATCTCTTCACGCGCTTTGCGCAGCTCAGCTTCCATGGCGGCGGCCTTGGACGTTGCCTTCACCAGAAGCACCTCGGCGGATTCGCGCGCTCCCTCGGTGGCTTCGCGGCGTTTCGCCAGTATCTTCCGCAACGGACCGAAAAACATCCATCGCAGATAAATGTGAACGATGAGCAACAGGCAAATGGTCGGTATGGCCTTTAGCAGTATTCCGCCCAGCGCTTGTAAGGTTTGATCCATTAATTTTTAGCAGGGAAACTTACTGAATTCGAGAAGCGCGCAAAATCGTCAGCGCCGCAAACTACTATCCCGAAACCGTTACCGTAGCATAGTTCAGGCGATTAGTTCAAGATATTTTTCGCGTGTTTGAAGAGGGAAAAGACGCCACTCTTCCCCTCTTAGTAGAATACCTCTTAAAGCACAAGGAGCGCACTATGGCAGAAAAACTTCCGCAGACCCTCGCGAACCATGTCCGTCTGCATCCCCCGTTTCATTTTTTCCTGATACCGTGCGGGATTGCGGTATTGATCATGTCGATCGTAAACGTCGTGAAACACTACGATGTCCTGGAGGCGTGGATCCTTTTAGTCCTGGGAATCATGACGCCGGTGGCCGTGTTCCTGATCAGGATTAACCCGCTAAAAGCGCAGGATCGTCTCATTCGCCTGGAAGAAAGACTCCGGCTGGAAGCGCTGCTGTTCGAGCCGCTGAAGTCGCGCATTGGCGAGCTGACGGAGTCTCAATTGGTCGCTCTTCGTTTTGCTTCCGATGCCGAAATCCCGGGCTTAGTGGAAAAAACGCTCAAAGGAAATATGCAAGGCAAAGACATCAAGAAGGCCATCGTAACCTGGCGCGCGGATACTTTCAGAGTGTGATCCGCTTGTCATGAACAGGCGAGAACTCCGGCGAGCTCGCATTCAAAAAAAACGGACCGCCGCGCCGGAAATACCGTTCGCGGAACCGGCGCCAGGGCGCGTGCCAACTGGATTTCGTAAATCGGCTACTCGTTTCCTTTGGGTTATAACTTCCATTCCGTTTTGGTGCTTTGTAGCGGCTAGTTGGGGCGCGATTTCGGCCTGGCTCTACCGGGACTGGATGAACCCGGACGGCATCAGTTACATGGATCTTGCCGACAATGCGCTGCAGCACGGCCCTCTGGCGCTGGTGAATGCGCACTGGAGCCCTTTGTATCCGGCCCTGATCGCGTTCTGGAAATGGCTATTTCATCCTACGGCTGCACGGGAGTTTGCCTACGTTCATGCGTTGAATGGCTCGATCTACAGCGTCGCCGCCATCTGCTTCGGATTTTTCTTGAACCAGTTCCTCAAGCTGCGATTGTCACCGAACGAGAATTGGATTAGAAAAAACATCTTCGCGACGTTTGGGTTTTCGCTCTTCTTTCTGTACATGAATGCAGACATCACGCCGTTCGTCGTCACGCCCGATTTGTTGCTTGCTTGTGCTGCTTTTATGGCCGCGGGTCTGTTTTGCCTGGTATTGCGACACCGCGAAAGCTTGCGGCCTTATCTGGCCGTCGGCTGTGTTCTGGCGCTAGGTTACTATGCCAAATCCGTCGTGTTGGTGATGGGTTTGGTGTTGCTGATTCTCCTGCTGGCTTCGAGCCTGGAGCATTTCAAACACGCCTTGCTGGCGGCTGCCGTGATGTTGGTGCTGGCTGCTCCGCAAATACTGCTAGTCAGCAAGCGAGTGGGGCATCTCAGCATTGGGGAGACGGGCCGCCTGAATTACGTTTGGTGGGTTAACGGAATTCAGCCGTTTGTGGGATGGACCGGCACGCCCGGCGGCGATGTGCCAATGCACGGGCCCCGAACGATCTTCGACAATCCGCAGGTGCTCGAATTCGCAACTCCAATTGTGGGGACGTATCCGCTCTGGTACGATCCTGCCTATTGGTATGAAGGGGCGAAGGCTCGATTTAATGCAAGCCAACAAATAGTGGCGCTGCGGCGTAGCCTTCAGTTCTACGCTGGAATTTTCAACGATCTGAAATGGCCCATCGTCGGTCTGGCCGTGCTCAGCGTGCTCGCGATTTGGCGCCGGGGTTCTCCCAACTGGGCTTTCCTTTGGCTGCTGATCTGGTCCATCGGGATTTTATTCATGTACTCTCTTGAATTTACTGAGTACCGCTATGCCGCTCCGCTCTTAATAGTGTTTTGGTTGGCTGCTTATGGAGCGGTGCTCAAGCGGGACAACATGCCGGAGTGGATCGTGCTGCTGGTGGTTGCGGGTCTGGTTTTGGCGCCACGAATAAAAGAGGCGGCCTCGCAGTATCAGGCGCTTTCGCGTCCGCGCGGTGAATTCGAGCATGTCGTCGTGGCGCGCAATCTCGAAGCGATGGGAATTCGATCTGGCGACCGGATAGCAACGGTCGGGGCGCCATTTGTGGATTTCTACGCTCGAATTGCGCGCCTTCGCGTGATCGCACAGGTTTCGGACGAAGCTGCGTTTTGGAAATTGACGCAGCAACACGCGGAAACGGTTGAGGGCGCGCTAGGTAAGACTGGGGCTAAGGCGCTGGTGGCTCGAGATAGGCCCTCCGGGTTTCAGGATGATCGGTGGCGGCAGGTGCCGGGGACGCGGTTTAGCTTTCTTCGATTGGGGCCTTAGCGTTTTAAATTATGGTGACAGGCACGACTGTCCACGCGCCGTGGAGTGGACATGCCCTAATAAACCTTTCAAACAGGCAAAGGGTTGCCACCTTGCGCCCGAGACTCACTGCCCCGCAGCCATAATTCAAGAGATAAGGCGGCATTAAACAAGAACCCATTTCGAGAACAGCCGGCCAGGGCGCGATCGAGCTCCTGACGGAACTCGTCGGCTCGACGTAGCCGTACGCCCGCAACGCGTGAAGTAGCCAGCCATTCGTCCACAACAGATCGTTCGCGGGCCATTTTCGACAACATCGATTCGCTAAACCAAGCCTTAGATTTGCGAACGCGAACGATCTCGGGAAGAATGCCGCGCATGCCCCGGCGCAGGACGGATCGGGTTTCCTCCGGCCGTAGTTTCTGCTGCATGGGAATCGCCATCGCGAATTCCGAACCTCGATCGGGGCCTTCAGCATGTAGCCTTGCACCAACATCGAGGACGTTCTCGCGATACTCAGATATTGCCGCTGCTGGGCGGGGCTCCGAAAGCGCCGCGGGAGGAATCCGCGCCGATGGAGCATTCGATCTGGAAAGTTATACTTCCGCCAAAACGCCGCATTAATCCAGGGCAGAAATCCTTCGGAAGGTCTCGCCAGCAGGAACATCGCATTGGGGCGCAGCAGCGGCTTGAAGCAGTTTTCCAGCAGAATACCGGAAATTGGCTGTGTCAAGGCGCTCTGCCAGCGCGCCGCCTCGCGCATTAACTCCAGCCACCGGAAGTGCCGGAACAAATCGGCCAGATAACACGGATGAATGCCCGCTAGAAAAACCTGATCGCCGCCTATGCCGCTCAGTAGAACATTGATCCGACGCTCCAATACCGTACGTCCCCGCGCCCGCAAGTTCGGAAGCGCAAGGTCCTTCAGGACCCTCCGGACCCTCTGCGACGTGTGCGGACGCTGGGCGTCTTGGAGCGTCGAGAATAGCCTGTGCGCCCCAAATAGGCAAGTTACGTGGTCTATTGGTACCGCAATGAGGTCACCGGGTCGCGGTCGGCGGCCCATCGCGCCGGCAGGATGCCCGCTATGAGGCCCACGGCAACCAATTCGACGACAACCAGGATTATCGTAACCGGATCGTAAGGTGAAAGATCAACCAACATGTGAACGATGAAACGAGCGGAAGCGAACGCGCCCGCTAGTCCAATGACTAGACCTGTAAGAATGAGCAGCAACGTTTCCCGCAGCACCATCCATAGAATGGTTGTCGATCGAGCGCCCACCGCCATGCGGATACCGATCTCCCGCGTCCGTTGCCTTACCGCGTGAGACATCAGCCCATATAGGCCGATCGCCGCCAGCAGCAAAGCCAGTCCGGCGAAGAACCCCGATACAAACGCCATCACTCGTTCGTTCACCACGGCGGTCTCAATTACCTGGTCTATGGTTTGTGACCGCCGGACATATTCACGTCCTAAAGACTCGATGCGTTGCCGGGCAATTTCGAGCAGCTTTGGCGAACTGCCGGCAACCTGCAACTCCACATCTGTCCAAGAGCTGATATATCCCGGTTCTTGTACATACGGCACATATACAATGAAGGGCCAAGGCTGGCGAATATCCCGTAACCGGCTATCTTTGACAACTCCGACGACTTCTATTTGTTGCCTCTGAGCGGCGGCCCCGATGCGGATACGACGTCCTATGGCGTCATCGGACGGGAAAAGCCGTTGCGCGAGACCTCTGCTGATGATTGCAACTCGCGGCGATTGCGCGTCGTCCCGCCATCGAAAATCCCGCCCGGTCACCAGGGGAATGTTCATCGTCTGGAAGAATTCGGGAGAAACCTGTTGGAAATCGGCGCTCACCGACGTCGCGGCCCCGGCGGCTTCCGGCGCCACCGTCTCCGATCCGCCGAATCCCGATCCTGGCAACATATGCGACAGGGCGACGGAACGCACGCCAGGCACTCCTGACAGCGCGTTGACCAGCTCTGTGCAATAAACACTGTCGGCGCTCTTGCTCCTCCCGCGAGCACTTGGCTGTAACTCCAGGGCGAGAATGTGGCTGTAATCGAACCCCGGATGAATCGCGCGCAGCCGCACAAAACTTCGTACCAGCAGCCCGCCACTGGCCACCGCCACGACCGAAAGCGCAACCTGGGCAACAATGAGCATTTTTCCGAAGCGCCGCATAGCTCTCCCCGAGTTGCTGGCGCCTTCTTTCAACGCTTCACCGGCAGCCTGACGGCAGATGCGCCACGCGGGAATCACACCGAATAGAATCGCCGTCACAATGGCGCTGAGCATCGTGAACCCGAGTACACGGCCATCGGGTCGAAGGTCCAGCACTGTGCCGATACCAGTGTTCCAAAAGTGGACCAGGCGATTGCACGCCCAATACGCGAAGACAAGACCCAGCGCCGCGCCTAACACGGACAGCAAGAAACTCTCCATTAGCAGTTGCCGCATAATCTGGCGGGGAGCTGCTCCCAGCGCCATGCGGACCCCCACCTCTTTTTGGCGGGCGCTTCCTCGGGCGAGCTGTAGCGTGGCCAGGTTCAAACAGGTGATCAGGAAAACCAGCGCGGAGATCGCCATCAGCATTTGCAAGGGCTTTGAAAACTGATCTCGTAAGAATGAAAACCCATTGACGGGATAGCGCTCTACGCGAAGCCGATAGCCAAGGTACGCCTCACGGCTCCTCGGATTCAGATTAGAAGGAAGGGTGATGGATCGGACGCCAGGCCAGATTGTTTCCAGTTGGGCGCGCGCCTGATCGATGCCGACGCCATCCTGGAGCCTTCCAACCAGATACTGACAGAAGAGGTCTCCATTTGCATCGGAGCCCCTATCAGGCCTCTGTGTAACCGGTATGGTGAAATCGAGCGAAAATCCCACCTGCTCGCCGAAGAATCCCTTGGGGGTGATCCCCACCACCGTGAACGGCGCTTGACCTATAAGTATTCTCTTGCCAATAGTGTCCAACGCGCCGCCATAATGTTCTTGCCAGAAATCGTGGCTGATCACGGCTACTGGTGAGCCTCTTCCGTTTGGAAGGCCCACATCATCGTTGTCGAGCAATCTTCCCGCAAGCGGTTTGATGCCTAAAACGGAATAGTAATCCCCGGTAACATATCCCAAATTAATCGGAACACTCCTGTCGCCTACCTGCACCGCTGAACCGTTTGGATAGGAGCGCCCGAAGATCGCGCTAAATACGCGCTGCTGCCGTTGAATCTCCTCAATCTGGCCAACCGTAATGCCCGCCCACCGGTCGTTACGTCCAATTCTGTAAACGGCCACCAGCCGCCCTGGCTCGCGGACCGGCAGATTGCGTAGAATGACAGCGTTAATGAATGTGAAAACTGCCGTGTTAGCGCCGATGCCAAGCGCGAGGGTCAGTCCCGCTACAACGGTAAATACCGCGCTCCTTGCCAGTTGACGGAGACTGAAGCGAAAATCCCGAAACAAGGAGTCAAGCCAGCGCATGCGCTTTTAGGTAACCTCTTTAAAGCCCGCTCGAGTTTTTGACGACGCGTCGTTCGCCCACAATAATATCATCGGCTCAAGATTTCGGTGAGGCCATACGCCAGATTCAGATCGCCAACGATCTTGAGACGCCCGTCCTGAAGGAGGCGGCGAGCCTCGCCCGGCGTCTGAATCATGTTCCGGAAGTCCAGGTCGGACGCTTCCATCAGGACATCCGGTTGCGTCTCGGAGGGGCCTTCCCTTAGTTGCGGATTTGCTCCCGAGAAATCAATGGTCCGGGATTGCACCTGTCCAATGTTCAACTGGTAGACTCCGCCAAGTCTGGCGGCTTCGATTTGATTTCTTTCGAGCGACTGGCCTACTTGACCGGCGAAGAGCACCGCGAGGGCCGGCCAGTGGGGCTTCCTGGCACGCTTCCGCACCATAAAATCCTCTATCACGAGTACGTGCAGGCCGCAGGCCAAGAAAAACTTGATGGCATCATCCGGCGTTTCCACAATCGGCATCCGGCGCTTGTTAAAAGAAGTGTTCAGAACCACGCCGAGTCCCGTCTGGAGTTTGAATTGTTGCAAGAGGCGGTAGTATTTAGGGTTGAGGTCCGCTCTAACGGTCTGAATCCGCGCTGAATCGTCCTGGTGCACGACGCTGGCTAGCATCGCCGGCAGAGATCACGGCATCATCGTGTCATGCGTCGCCGTTCCAGGAAATGGGGCCAATGTAGTGATCCCGAGTGCTCTTGATGGACCAAAATCGGACTAATTTCAAAGTGGAAGTCGGCTATGACTGCTAATCCCATTCCGAAGCCACTGGAGAAATCTGGTGGACCGTTATCAAAAAGAATTTGCGCAGCCATGGGTACTGGAATCGTTGAACCGCCCTGGTGGCGTAACCGCCAAGGAACTGATGAAAGCGAGCGGTTGGCAGCCTCATTCGATTCGCGGCTTTCTTTCTGGCACAAGTGGGCAATACCGCACCCTGCTCGAAGCACTGATCAGTGCGTTCTCACGAGTTCTTGCCACCGGCCCCAGCCTTTTAATCGAATCAAAGCATCCAGCGGCCCAATGTGATTCCCAGCTCCATTTGTATGTTAGTGTACTACTATTGTGATCAAACCCCAGGATGGCAAGACGGTGTGGAAAAAAGTCCGACGTTATTAAATACGTCTTCCGGACTTTGGAGGCAATAGTAAATGTCATCGAATAACGCGCTCGCCGACGTATTTGAAAAGCGTGAAAACGAGATCGCCAGTAAGTGGCTGGAACTGCAATTCGCCGACGGGCGAAAGGCTTCGCCAACAGCTCACACGGAGGCAGGACGCCGATCGCGCGACTTTCTAAGCGCGTTGAAAAACGCAACTCGCAAGGACGGAACCACCGACATTAATGGCAAGGAATGGGCCCCGGTGAAAGACTTTTTAGCCGATCTTTCGGCGGGTCAGGCCAAGAACGGCGCCAGTCCCTCGGAAACGGCCTCGTTTGTTTTTTCGCTCAAGCAACCCGTCTTCGCCGCGCTCCGCGAAGAGCATGGAAAAGATGCTACGGCGTTCGGCGATGCGATTTGGGATGCCACACAACTGCTGGATAAGCTGGGGCTGCTGACGACGGAGATCCACCAGAAGAGCCGTGAGAGCGTGATTTCGCGTCAGCAGCAAGAGATGCTGGAGCTTTCTACGCCCGTGGTTCGGCTTTGGGAGAACATCCTGGCGCTGCCTCTCATCGGAACACTCGATAGCGCGCGCACTCAGATTGTGATGCAGAATCTGCTGGAAGCGATTGTGGAAACGCGCTCCGATTTTGCCATCATCGATATCACCGGCGTACCCGTAGTCGACACCTTGGTCGCGCAACACTTGCTCAAGACAGTAGCCGCCGCACGGCTGATGGGAGCCGATTGCCTGATCAGCGGAATCCGTCCTCAAATTGCCCAGACCATCATTCACCTCGGTGTTGATTTAACGAACGTCACCACCAAAGCCACCTTGGCGGACGCCTTCGCTGTTGCTTTGAAGCGCAGCGGTCACTCGGTGGTTCGCGACGCCGCCAAGGCTGGAGCACCGAGGTAAGCGTGGAACGAATTCCGATCCTGAAGATGGGCGAGTACTTGCTTGTGACCATTCAGGTGGACATGCATGACCGGTTGGCGTTAACGCTGCAGGAGGATCTCACTTCACAAATCGTAAAGAGTAGGGCGCGTGGCGTATTAATCGATATCTCTGCGCTCGAGATGGTCGATTCTTTTATCGGCCGCATGTTGGGCGCCATTGCCTCTATGGCGCGCCTTTTAGATGCCCAAACGGTAGTTGTCGGAATGCAGCCCTCAGTAGCAATTACGCTAGTGGAACTAGGAATGTCTCTGCAGGGCATCCGCACGGCCCTAGATGTTGAGAAGGGCATGGTTGCCCTTATGTCCTCGATCAGGGAGGCCGGTGAGGATGGCGATGCGAGTCCTGAATTCTGAGTCAATACCAATTTCGACGGCCGAGGACATCGTCCGCGTCCGGCAGGCAGTCCGAAGGAGCGCCGTCTCGCTCGGATTCGGGATCGTGGATCAGACCAAAATTGTAACGGCGTCGAGCGAATTGGCCCGCAACGCTCTCGATTACGGTGGCGGCGGAACAGTGCAAGTCGAGGTTGTTCAGAACGAAACGCGATCGGGCGTGCGGTTGGTGTTTGAAGATCAAGGCCCGGGCATACCGGATATCGCCCTGGCCTTGACGGACGGCTACACGTCCGGGAATGGAATGGGGCTCGGCCTGAGTGGGGCCAAGCGGCTTTCGCATGAATTCGACATTTGGTCGAAACCCGGGTCGGGTACCAGAGTCTCTATTCTGAGGTGGAAATAGAGTGCGTGACTCATTACGGATTCTCGTTGAAGAACCGAGCAAAACAGCCGCTGTTCGCCGGGCTGCGCGGAGGATGGCGACAGAAATCGGACTCAACGAAAGCGGCGCCGAAGAGGTAGCGATTGTGGTATCGGAAGCCTGCACCAATTTACTCAAGCATGTTGGGCAGGGCGAGATTCTTCTGCATACGACGGGTGAAGAGCATGAAACCCTCCCGCGGCTGGAGTTGCTGGCGCTTGATCGGGGGACCGGTATGCAAGATTTGGAGCAATGTATTAAGGACGGGTTCAGCACCACTTCCACTTCCGGGAACGGGCTGGGGGCGATCGTGAGGCTGTCCCAGGAATCGGATTTTTATTCGGAGCCTCGCAAAGGTACGGCGATTCTTGCGCGCTGGTTCTCGCCGCCCCTGGAGGAAATTGTTTCCCCTGATGACGCGTTCATGCGAATCGGCGCAGTGAATATCCCCCGGCACGGCGAGGATTGCTGCGGCGACTCCTGGGGCGCGCTGCAATCAAACCGCCAGCTAACGATACTAGTAGCGGACGGATTGGGCCACGGCCCGGATGCCAACATGGCATCGTCGGCGGCGGTGCGGGTGCTGCGAAACTATCCTGAATTGTCACCGAAGGTGTTGCTGGAGCGTGTGCACAGGGCGTTGCGCAGCACGCGCGGCGCCGCCGTAGCCATCGCCAGTCTTGACCTGGAAGCTGGAAAGTTAACGTTCGCCGGCGTTGGAAATATTTCCGGACAGATTTACTCCGCCACCCAGGGGCGTCGTCATCTTGTTTCCATAAACGGTACTGCCGGCCACGAAGCGCAAAGGCTCAGGGAGTTCGTTTACGATTGGCCGTCCGATGGCTTGCTGGTGCTTCACTCCGATGGACTGAACAGCAGCACCGGCCTGGAACCCTATCCCGGGTTGGCCTTGCGCGACCCTGGGCTGATTGCCGGCGTGCTTTACCGTGATTGCTCGCGCGGCAATGACGATTCAACGGTGGTGGTGGCTAAGGCGGCATAGATGAGCTGGTCTATTCTCACCGTCAGTATTCGCTACGAGCGCGACACCGTCGCCGCCCGGCAGAGGGCTCGCCAGATTGCGCGCTTGCTGGGTTTCAATCAGCTCGATCAAACCCGTGTTTCCACTGCAGTCTCCGAGATCGCCCGCAATGCTTTCAACTACGCGGGTGGAGGACGTGTGGAATACTTTCTTGAAGGTCGCACAGCTCCCCAGTTGCTCATCATCAAAGTATCCGATTCCGGGCCCGGGATTGCCGCTTTAGATCAGATTCTTGACGGCCAGTATCAATCGGAAACGGGGATGGGTTTGGGAATCGTTGGCTCCCGAAGGTTGATGGATCAATTTCAGGTGGAATCCATTCCCGGCCGCGGAACCACCATCGTGATGAAGATCCTGCTGCCGGCTCGCGGTCCGGTTTTGGTGGGCGAAGATATCTCGCGCCTTAGTACTGCTCTTGCAAGCGAAAGATACGAAGACCCGATGCAGGAACTGCGGCATCAGAATCAGGAATTGCTCACTGCGCTCGAAGACATCCGCATCCGGCAACGAGAACTGACCAGACTGAACCGCGAACTGGAGGATACCAATCGAGGAGTCGTTGCATTGTATGCGGAATTGGACGAGCAGGCCGATCACCTTCGCCGCGCCGACGAGCTGAAGTCGAAATTCCTGTCGAACATGAGCCACGAGTTCCGCTCGCCTCTGAACTCCATCCTGGCACTCAGCGGATTGCTCTTGGCCGGCGCCGATGGCCCGCTCAATGGCGAACAGAATCAGCAGGTCGGCTATGTCCGCAGGGCCGCGCAGGATCTGTTGGAACTGGTGAACGATTTGCTCGATTTAGCTAAAGTCGAGGCCGGCAAAGTCGACGTCAAACCGGTCGAGTTCCAGGCCGTTAAGCTCTTGGGGGCTCTACGAGGAATGCTGCGGCCCCTGCTGTTGAACCAATCGGTGGATTTGATATTCGAAGACGCAAGCCAAATTCCCGAGATCTATTCCGACGAAGGAAAGGTTTCGCAGATTCTCCGTAATTTTATTTCCAATGCCCTGAAGTTTACTGAAAAGGGCGAAGTTCGCGTATCGGCTGCGATGGCAAGCGAGGATGAAGTGCTGTTCTCCGTCACCGATACCGGCATCGGAATCGCCCCGGAAAATCGGGAGCTGATCTTCCAGGATTTCTCGCAAGTCGATCACCCCATCCAGCGACGCGTCAAAGGCACCGGCCTGGGTTTGCCGCTCTCGAAGAAACTCGCCTCGCTTCTAAACGGGAAGGTCGGTGTCGAGAGTGAGCCGGGCGTCGGTTCCACGTTCACTTTATGCTTGCCGCTCCGTTATCGCGACTTGGTGGAACCTACCATCGCGCTCAAACCTGGGTGGCTTCCGGAACCAGGCAGTCTGCCTGTCCTGGTGGTCGAAGACAGTCCCGAAATCATGATGGCCTACAAAAGCTATCTGCGGGGATCTGGGTTCGAGGTGCTTCCGGCTACAACCGTTCGGGAGGCTGAGGAAATTCTCGATCGAATTCGGCCGCGTGTCATCCTGCTGGACGTCGTTCTGCGATCCGAAAGCACCTGGGCTTTCCTGGCCAAGCTGAAGGCTGATCCCGGGACCAAAGACATTCCGGTTCTGCTCGCCAGTGTGACGGAGGATCAGGGCAAAGCGTACCATCTGGGCGCGGACGAATATATCCTGAAGCCCGTGGAGCGAGCCGAGTTAATCAATCGGCTGGTGTCGCTTTCAGGCCAGCCCGCAATCCTTCGCATTCTGTTGATTGATGACAATGAGCGCGATAGATATGTGTTGAAGCACCGCCTCAAGGCAACCTCGGCTGTAATTCTCGAAGCTTCCAGCGGCGTCGAGGGACTTCGGCGGGCTTGCATCGAGAAGCCAGACGTGGTATTCCTCGATCTCACCATGCCAGGTGTTAGCGGGTTTGAGGTTTTGAACCAACTGAAGTCGGATCCAGCGACTCAAAGCATTCCAGTGGTGATTTCCACCTCATTCGTTCTATCAGACCGGGAGAGGCAGATGTTAGGGGAACAGGCCGTGGCGATTCTTAGTAAGGGAGATCTGGACGTCGCCGATCTCGGCCAGATAATTCGACTCGCGGTAAACCGAACCGCACCGGCCGCAACTACACGTAGGGAGGATACTCGTGTCCACGCCCTCAATTCTTAATGTCGATGACTACGCCCCCGGGCTCTACGCCCGGTCGAAGGTTTTAAAACAAGCCGGCTTCCAGGTCATTGAAGCAATGACCGGCGGGCAAACCTTGGAGTTAGTCTCCAACCGCATGCCGGCCATAGTTCTTCTTGATGTAAACCTGCCCGACATGAGCGGGTTCGAAGTATGTAAACAAATCAAGGCAAATGCCAAGACGGCCTCGACCACCGTCGTGCACATCTCCGCATCCAGCGCCCAGGCGCAACATCTGGTGGAGGGCTTGAATTGCGGAGCGGATAGTTATCTCGTGGAGCCGGTGGATCCAGCCGTCCTGGTTGCCACCCTCCGCGCGTTTCTCAGGACCCGCGAAGCAGAACAGGCTCTGCGGCGCTCGAACGAGGAGCTGCAACGATTCGCCTACATGGTGGCGCATGAACTGAATGAACCGCTACGGACCATGAGTACGCACACCCAGCTTCTCGCAAAGCAGTTGAAGCAACCGCTGGATCAGGGGACGTCCGAATGTATTGATTATGTTTTGGATGGTGCGCGCCGGATGCGCTTCTTCATTGACGACATCCTTAGATATTCGCAAGCCATTCACGACAGCCGGGACGTTCGTCCGATGAACGGAGAAGCGATTCTAGCGAACGTAGTCGCAAACCTATATGCAGCGATTGAGAACTGTGGCGTCGAAATCACACACGATCCTTTGCCCGATTTCAAGGCCGATGGAAGAGTCGAGCAGGTTTTTCAAAATCTGATCGGTAACGCCATCAAGTACAGGCGTCCGGAGGTTCCACTGAAAGTTCACATCTCAGCACACCCGGTATCGGGAGGCTGGCAATTTTCGGTCAAAGACAACGGATTAGGCATCGACGCCAAGTACTTACACCAGATCTTCCATATTTTCCGGCGCCTGCAGGGGCGTGAAATCCCGGGTAACGGCATCGGTCTGGCGCTGTCTCAGAAGATTATCGAGGCCCACGGAGGAAGAATTTGGGTCGAGTCCGAACCCGGAATTGGTTCGACTTTCCATTTCACCATTCCGCAACAACAAGAGGCGAGCACCACAGTTTAGCCGTGAAGCGCTGACGTGGCTCATCCTCCTTAAAGGGCGTACCGCCGCTTCCCGGCGGGCTGCCGCCGGCGGGCCTTGAGTAGCGCCAAGAGCGGGCTCTCCTCCTCATCGTGTGCTAAGAGCGAACGCGGCCAAGCTAGCTTTCGGATCGGTGCTTGCGAGCCTGGTGCCGTCATGGCGAGCGAGCCGGACGGACCCGGCCGTGGTGCCGCGGGAAGAATAGGATCGCGTGGTTTTACCACGGCGGCGCTACCCCAGCGTCGGCAAGTGCTCCGGCCGCACCAGCAGCCGTATGGATCGTGCCTGCCCGGGAGTTCGTTCGATGAAGCCGCTGAGTTCGAGCGTCTTGATCATCTGGTGAACGGACGGAGGCGTGGTCTGAAAATACCGCTGGAGGTCCGATTCCGCAGGCGCCCGGCGGTGGATCTTCGAGTAGTTGTAAATGAATGCCAGATACTGCCCCTGTTTCTTGGTGAACGGCGGCGCTGCCGCCGGATCGAGCTTTGGCGCCGGATCGATGCGCACCCGGAATGAGTCGTCGCCGAAGCTGTCATGGACGCTCACTTTCAGAATCCACACCTGACCGCCGATCGCGATCCGGACCGGCTTCTTCCGCGCGGCATAGAGATTCTCGCGCAATTCCTTGGCTTCGCGGCTCGAGCTTGCGAAGTTCGCCGCGCCAAACGCCATCTCGCCCTTACGTACAAAGACCCATTCACGGCTATCCTTGTATTCCACTTCAACGGACTGGGCACCGCAGGACAAAGCGTGCTCGCACAGGTCTTCCAGGAGAGTCCTTGGTTTGCTCATGACTCAGAAGGGCTCAAGCCGCCGGCCGCGACATCGAGCGCAAGTTCCCCTAGAAACGGATCGGAGTGATTGCCAATCCCTTGGTGCTGACATGGCGCAGCCCCTGCGCCAGGCGCTTTCACCGGCTTCGCTTGCCTGCCTTTGCGCTTCTTGGGGCGGGTGTCGTCCTCATTCCGTGCCCAATAGTCTTCCCAGTAGAGTTCCTCTTCGAACCGGCGCATAGCCTCTCGATCGAACTCAACTTCCACTGGCGCGGGCGCCGGGAGCGGCTTCTCGCCGAGTACGTGGCCGAAGCGCTCGCGGTATAGTTCCCGGACCCGCTCGTTTACGGGCAGCTTCCATTTTTGCTTCGGACCCGGTCTGGCTCGAATGAGCGCATCGGGCCGAAAGTCAAGCCGCTTGGCCATTTCCACATCGTTTCGATTGAGCCAACAGAGCCTGATTGCCTCCGGCCAAGAGTGTTGTTGCGGCTTCTTTCCCATGCTAAAACGGTTTTACACCGATCATTCCTTGGAGCGCAAGCGCGCGAGCATCTTTGGGTGTGAAAAGTGTGAGACATAAGAAGGAGAGACTCATGGAAGTGGCCCAATGAGAAAATCTTAGCGTAGCAGTACTCCAAACCGGCCGTGACCAGCCCGCACTGATTTCCTGGGCTTCTCTACAAGCCGGTCTGGCTGCGTGGCGTTAGACCGAGCTCCCGCGTCGTCTCAACCTCCCGCAGGCGATGGTAGGCAAATGCGCCCCGGATGCCATTGATGAATGCAAAGACAATTGCGACGTGCACCAGGAATGTAAGCGGATTAAACTGACCGGATGCAAGCGAAAACAGAATATTCAACGCCACAAGTATCAAGCCCGTGACGGACCAAGCTTTCGACATGCTCCGGATTTTCCAGGCGACCAAACCGAAGAGCGCCGCATCTAGAAGCGACCATCCGTCGTACAGAACCCGAGTGGAGTCGGGGCTTTCCGCAATGGGACGTCCCGAGAATATTGCAATCAGCGCGAGTACTCCGCTGAGCACTGCCCATATCGTCGACCAACTTACCGCGCGGCGGACCGCGCTTCGCGCTGAGTCGACGTCCACGATTGTGGGCCAAAGCCGATGCTTCCAGCGCTGCACCATACATCAGAACGGCACATCATCGTCAGTAATGCCCTGATCCATCCCCGGTTCTTCCGGCCGCTGTGTCTTTGGCGCCGACCGCGGCATTGAGACAGGTTGCGGACCAGCTTCGGCTCCGCCTTCCCCAGCCCGGCCGCCGAGTAGAATCACTTCGTCGGCTACCACTTCCGTCATGTACTGCTTCTTGCCCTCTTTGTCGTCGTAACTGCGCGTCTGCAGGCGGCCCTCGACGTACACTTGCTTGCCCTTGGTCAAATAATTCGCAAGGTTTTCCTGGCGCCAGAGGACCACCTTCGCCCAGTCCGTTTCTTCCTTCCATTCCCCGGTCTGCTGGTCTTTCCAGCGCCGGTTCGTGGCTACCGAAAACGACGTAACCGCGATGCCTGCCGGGGTGAATCGGGTTTCGGCGTCCCTGCCCAGATGCCCGATCAAAATCACTTTGTTTACGCTGCGCGATGCCATACTGCATGCACTGTATCACAGAAATCGCGGGTAGTGGATCAGTTTCCGAGTGGGCGGCAATATGCCAAGAGCGTGGTTGAACGCTTCCCACAACGCCGTTTGATGGGAGGTGGCGGAGCAGTGAAACTTTTACGCGGTACAAACTCCAACAGGAGCAAGAGCGGTAATCTGTACTGATGAGTTCGGTTGCCGAAAAATGGTACAGATCATTCGCGTGTGCAAACGCGGACGACCTATTAAATATGATCGATAGCCGCGGACCTTGCTTTCACGGAACGCTCAGGCCGAGTCGCTGGATTTTCCGGGGGCAGGAAAACGTGGATTGGCAGTTGCTTCCGTCCGCGTTCCGTGCACTGCCCGACGGTCACACGAACCGTGACCAAATATCGATGGAGTTTGACGGCCTGTGCAAATTCTTCAATTCCGCCGACAGAAGCGGCCTCCCGCTCCCGGAAGATTCGCAGGCGACACGAAGCCTCTTACGTCAGATCCGCGCCAGCTTGGCTGTCTCTCTTTCAACCGAGTGCCACTGGCCTCCGAATGAACTCCTATCCATATTGGCACTCGCGCAGCACAACGGCATTCCCACGCGTCTGCTCGACTGGAGTTGGGACGCAAGAACCGCCGCCTATTTCGCAGCGGTTAAAGTTGCGGGGCGGATCAGGAGTTCCAGCGCTGGGCATCCTCCAGTTTCCAGTGAACGTATTTGCGTCTGGGCGATCTCCCTAGAGCACATCGAACCTGACGACCCGCGGTGGGGACGGACATCTCTTGGATGGGAAGACCATGGTTTTTTCCTGGTTACCGCACCTTCTGCCGGTAACGCGAACCTTCGAGCGCAACGGGGTGTATTCCTGCTGCACAAGTCTGCATCGGCAATCAAACTCGCACCGAAGTTTACGTGCAGGCCAATAGAGGATAAGCTGGTTGGATCGCAGATCGAATTGTTGCAATTCACCCTCCCAACGACGGAGTCGCCACGCTTAATGAGACTGCTGGCGCGGGACGGAATAAGCGGTGCAGCTCTGTTCCCGAGCTATGAAGGAGCGGCAAAGGCTGCCCAGGAAGAAATGCTGTGGGATCAAACGGTAGTCGACGGGGACGAGGACAATTCAGAAGCGCCTCGCGTGGCGCAAGCTCCTCAGCGGGTGACCTCAGCAGCTCCGAGCGAGTGATCTGCTCGAACGCCGTTTCTGGGGATTATCAGGTTCTACCAATGAATGAGACCGTTATTCTCTCGGTGGCGAGGGGCTTGGTATAGCTGCGATCTCGCCCCAATCCAGCAGAGCGATCTCGTCGCCCGGCCGGATGGTCCCCTCCGCCAGAACGGCACCGTAGATCCCAGCTTTGCCTTCGTGGTCGCGAGCCAACCGCCTCATCACCTCGGGGTTCGGCTGCGCAGTGTCGGGATCTAGCGTGCTGATCTTGCAGCGGGAGTCGCGTTTAATCACTGCGATCGCCGTTTTTGGGCCAATCCGTAAGATCCGGCCCACGAACTCGTCTTCGCCGAAACCTTTTCCGGATTCGAGCTCGATATAAAGATTTGCGCGGAATCGCCGCTTGTCCACATCGATCCCTAACTCTTTGCTCAGCTGGCTCACGGTTTGGATCGAAAAGATCGAGACCGGGCGGCAATCTGTCATCGATCGATCGGATCGAAGCAGCGTCAGCTCATGCCTATCGCGAGTGCCCTCGCGCAGCATGCTCATCAGCCGAGGATCGTCAATTGCGAGATGTTCTCCTGCCGGTGTCTCGACGTCCACCATGAGATCGGAGAGGTCCCCATAGACCGGGGTGAGACCGGACCCTATCGCTTCAGCCTCCGCGAGGTTGTCCGGCTTCGTCGTGCTCTCGGGATACCGATAACTGGGGCGATAGAGCAGCATTGCTTCCTGCTCCCGCCCTGTCAGCCATGGGAATCCTTTCGGGGCTGCCGAACTCCGAAAGGCGTAAAGACGGTCACCGTAGACGCCCGGAAAACCGACAAAGGCCTCTTGCAACTCTTCACCGCGCATACTCTTGACCGGGTAGCGCCATAAACTCTCGATCTTTCCGACGACTCTCACTCGAGCCCTCCGCGACAATTTTAAGGTATTCCCCAATGTGCTTGCCGATGCTTTGCACAAGTAGCACTCGTTCCGGGCGGTTGACCGGCAAGTCGAAGGTTACTCAGGGCGAGAAGTCGGGTTGCAGAAAGTTGACCAAGCCGACTCTTGGTCGGAAGACGTGCAACTCGGAAATGACCCACTGCTAAATCGTCACAGTTTCTCTTGCCCGTTATCTATAGTTCGGAAGGATCGTGTTCGGTCCCTTTTTCGCTAAAAGTGTCGTGGCCGGACAATTGCTCACGAAATATTTAGTACTATCCGGGTCCTCGGGCTAATTTCTTCATTGCAG
This sequence comes from uncultured Bryobacteraceae bacterium, assembly GCA_955652915.1. Classification (GTDB taxonomy): domain Bacteria; phylum Acidobacteriota; class Terriglobia; order Bryobacterales; family Bryobacteraceae; genus Palsa-89. The sequence continues at coordinate 2,019 of CATPCJ010000094.1, read as the reverse complement.
TTTGCCGATCTGGATGTACAATAAGGGACAATTCCTCTCTGGTGAAAGGGTTTGTGCAGAGGCCCTGCTGCTTTGAGTCCGGGAAAACGAACGGCCGGTTGCTGATCGCCAGCTTCCTTCTGACGGCTGCGGTCGCCAACGGTCAAGTGATCATGCTCGGGTCCGGTCCGGGCGGAAACGTCAATATTTTCAATACCGATCTGGCCGTCCTGGAAGCTGGTGAGACTCGCACGGATCTATCCTGCAAGGTCACGCCCAGCAAACCGATCCTTGGGTTCGATTTGAAATTTCATGCGGGTTACGAAGTCACCATTCCCTTGAAGGACTTAGCGGGGTCGGACAACATGCTCAACATCTTGTTCCGGGTCGCGCCCCAGAACCACCGGGAACAGCCGATCTATTTCGCCCAGCATGTCCGGGTACCTCTATTAGAGGAAGATGCCAAGGGCGATGCCTACCTGCAGGGCACCTTCGACGTCGGCGAGGGCAATTACCACATCGATTGGCTGATGCGGGACCGCGCCGAGCGTGTCTGTTCTTCGTCTTGGGACGCCGAAGCGGCGATATCCGTTAAGGATCGGCCGCTGAGTCCTGCTATAGCTGCCGGGGCCATCCAGCGGACCGACGGAGAGCAGTTCAAGGAGGAACCACCGGTCCAGCGCGCAGCGGACGACACGCCTCTAAACGTAAAGGTGCTGGTAAATTTTGCCCCACAGAACTCCCTTTCTGCCTCACTTCAACCGCTCGACACCAGCGCCCTGGTCTCCATCCTCCGCAGCATTTTCCGGGAGCCGCGGATCGGCAAGTTCTCCATTATCGCCTTCAACATGCAAGAGCAGAGGGTGGTTTACCGGCAGGATGGCGCCGATCGTATCGATTTTCCCGCTCTCGGTGAGGCCCTTACTTCCCTGAACCTCGGGACGATCGATTTGAAGCGGCTAAGCGAGAAGCACGGAGATACGGAGTTCCTGGCTGACCTGATCCGCAGGGAAATCGGTTCGAATCCTCAAAATCATCCGGATGCCCTGATATTCGCCGGCCCTAAGGTGATGCTGGACGCAAACGTGCCCCAGGATGCCCTCAAAGAAGCGGGCGAGGTCAATTTCCCTTTGTTTTACATGAATTACAACTTGAGTCCTCAAGCGGTTCCCTGGAAAGACGCCATCAGCCACACCGTTCATTTTTTCCGCGGATACGAGTACACCATCAGCCGTCCCAGGGATCTTTGGTTCGCGGTTACCGAAATGGTCTCCCGTATTGTAAAATCAAGGAACGGAAAGCAGACTTCATCCATCTCAAGTCAGTAGGGGTATGAGGAAATTAACTTTCGCCGTTTCGGCCGCGTTAGTGGTGTGTGCGGCGGTTCCTGCATTCGCCCAGGGAAGGGCTAAGCATTACACCAACAGCCTGGCGCCCTATGTCGTATCGCCTCAAGCCATCGTCGACCGGATGCTGGAGATGGCCGATCTGAAGCCCGGCGAAACGCTTTATGATCTGGGCAGCGGCGACGGCCGTATCCTGATCACTGCCGTGCAACGATTCCGGGCCAAGGCGGTTGGAATCGAGATTTCCGATGCCCTGGTGGACAGCACCAACACCCGCATCGTCAAGTTCGGATTGCAAAACGAAGCCAAGGTCATCCATGCCGACTTCCTGCAAGTGGATCTCAGCCCCGCCGACGTGGTAACGATGTACCTCGCCACGGATGCGAATGAGACGCTGCGTCCGATTTTAGAAAAATGCCTGAAGCCGGGCGCCAGGGTGGTATCGCACGATTACGCAGTCCCGAATTGGAAGCCCAAACTGGTAGATAAGGAAGTTCCGGAAGCGAAAGGTCACGTAATCTACCTGTACCAAATCTCCAAGAAAAAGTAGACGGTCCAACCTCCTCAGCCCCCAGCGTAAGCTATCCTGACTCCATGTCATGCCGCGCCGTCCTTCTTCTCGCCACCGTCTTGTCCGCCGCTGTCGCCGCCCCGCTTAGCCCCGGCCGCAAATACACCACTCTCGAACGAATGG
>CATPCJ010000093.1 GCA_955652915.1 uncultured Bryobacteraceae bacterium | reverse complement strand
GTCGCCTCGGCCTTGGATCTCCGCATCGGGCGCGACCCCGTCGCGGATCGAGTCGAGCTTAACATGTGTTCCGATTCCGACCGGGTGAAACCGGAACTTTCTACTTTGCAGAAAACCGGAAGTTTCTACTTTGCGTTGACAGCCGTTCAGCCACACTTGACTTCGTCTGCCAGGAGGCGGCTTGAACATAATGAAGTTTCTTCTGCCGAGCGCATTGCTCATCGCGAGTGCGAGCCTGATGCACGCCGGCGTTATTGAAACGCTCAGCATCGACCTGTCACCGCTGCATGCGGGTTCTGTACTGCAAGGTTCGGTGACTTTGGCCAGCCCGCCCATGCCCGGGGATTCGACGCCGATCGCGCTGTCATTTACCGATCCCGCGGATTACAGTCCCACGTCACTGATGGGGACGCTTATGTTTGGAAACGGAATCGGGCCGAATATTACTTTTCGTTTCTCTACGTTGACGTTCACTAATCTCGCCAACAGCGCTACGGTTATTCTGTTGGTGAAAGCTCCGGCTCAATGCGTGGTGGGGCCTTCCAATCCGTTGGGAGTTCCGTGTCAGGCGACCGGGCTATGGCAGGATCACGATCCGCAAAGGACTAGCGGGACTTACTCGGTGACGGCAGCCGATGTTCCCGAGCCTGGTTACGGGATGCTGCCGGGCGTTGTGGGGATGGGCTTTGTGGTGGGGCGGCGGGTGCGGGCGCGCATGAGGACGACGACGACTCCCTGACGGTCGCGGTTCTGTTATGTGCGCATGCGGGTGAAGAAGTAGAGGCCGGCCATGGCGAATAGGGCGTCCGGGGACCAGGCGGCGATCGCGGCTGGCAATAGGTTGACGTCGCCGAGCTGCTCGAATAGTTTGCCGATTGCCCAATAGGCGATTGCGATCCCAAAGCTGACGCCTACGCCGGCCATCGCGCCGCGGTTTCCGGTCAAGAATGCGAAAGGGACGGAAATCAGGGCCATTACCACGGCGAACAATGGCAGGGCGAATTTTCGGTAAAAGCGAACTTGCAATGTGATGGTATCGATGCCGCTGCGTTGCAGGTCGCGGATGTACGCGGCCAGTTGCTGAAAATTCATCTGCTGGTCCTGCAAAACTTCCTGCAAGAAATAATCGGGACGCTCGGTTAGTTCCTTGAAGGTTGTCGCCTGACCGGTGAAGTTGAAAAACTTTTCCTTAGGGCCGGTAAAGTCGCGGCTCCAGCCATTCTCAAAAATCCACGCCTGCAGGGCCGGCTCCCAACGGGCTTTCTCCGCGGAGATATGTCTTCGCACCCGAAAATTCGCCGGGTCCAGCTCAAAGACCTGCGCGCCCACCATCACTTTTTGTATTGGATCGAGATAGTGGTAATAGTAAATGCGCGGATCGTCGTGCGACCCGGGAGCGAACACCCACTGGCGCTCCGGATGCAGATAGGTCTGCACGGGACGGCCCTTGATTTCCTTGCGAATCGCATCTTGCTTGCGGTTCGCGCCCGGCACATAGAAGTGATCGAAGGCGAATAGACCGCCGCTCAAGAGGAGCGTTAATCCCAAGATCGGAATCGAAAGCCGGTATACGCTAATCCCGCAGGCCTTGAAAGCCGTGATCTCGTTGTGCTTGGTTAGTATGCCGAAGGTGATGAGAACCGCGACCAGGACGCTGACGGGAGTGGAATCGTAAATGAGCTGCGGCGTCAGGAAAAACAGATAGGTGAACACGCGATCCATCGCGATGTGGTTTTTCACAATGTCGCTGAGCAGCTCAAAAAATGTGTACACATGGATCATCAGCACGAAGCTGACAAGCAGCATCAAAAAATAAAACAGGAAGCTATACAGAACGTAGGTATCGATGACCTGCGGAACCAGAAAAATGCGCCAGGTGCGGCGGCGCACAGGAGCATGGGAGCGAGAGCCGGGAAACCTTCCGCGGATCCGAGCCCAGGCGGATGCTATCCAATCGGTGGCCGTGCCGATCCAATCGCGGTCGCCGGGCCGCTCCAGGCGAATCAGCAAAACGATTCCGAGCACCGCGAATACCATGTTCGGAATCCACATGGCGAAACCGACCGGAAGTTTGTGCTGCTTGGCGAGACCGTTCGCGCCTATCAGTCCCATCCAGTAAATGAAGGCCAGCGCGACTGTCAGAACGAAGGCGCTGGACTTGCCGCCCTTGCGCGAAGAAACGCCGAGAGGAATTCCGATGAGCGCCAGCAGGAAACAGGCCGGCGGCAGCGCGAGCCGCTGATGCAGTTCAATGCGCGCTTCGATTACCTTGTCCGGCTCCAACTTCGGATCGCGATAAGCAATTTTGTAGAGCGGCACTGTATCGAGCTCCGTGAATGGCTTGGCGCGCACCTCATTCCGCTTAGTGGCTTCGAGAACCTGCTCAGCCTTGAGACCGGAGGTTCGATAGTATTCGGCGATATCTTTACCGACTTCGTAGGTGATGCCATTCTGCATCGAGAGTTGGATGATGTTGCGCTGCACGTCCGGCACGGCGATGGCATCCGAAGCGACGGTGATACGCGGGCCTTCGCCACGGTCGTGATCTTCCTTTTTCGGCTGCTCGTCGGTGGGCGTCAAATCGGCGATAAACACGTTGCGCCAGCGAGTGACGTTGCCGGGGATGACGTCGCCAACGTATAAGATGCGATTCGGAAATTGCTCTTCGAAAACGCGAGGCTGCACCTCGGAGGTCAACTCGGCCGCTACTAGCTGATTCAAAACTTTGTACGTCCTGGTTGTGGAGTACGGAGTGAACCAGAGCGACGCGGTGGCTGTCACCATAGTCGCGAGCAGTGCGAAGGTCAGGACGGGCGCGATCACTTTTCGGCTGGGAATACCGGCGGCTCGCATGGCGGTAATCTCTCCGTCGCTCGACATCCGGCTCAGCGCGATCAGGACGCCTACCAGGACGCCAAGAGGAACGGTGAAAGTGAGAGTGAAGGGGATGGCCAAGCCGAAAAGATAGGCGACGGTTGGAGGGGGAGCGGAGCTGCGGACTAGGATTTCGAATAGGCGGCCGATGCGCTGTAAGAACAGCACGAAGGTGAAGAGGAGTGTACCTAGCAGGGCGCTGCTTGCGACTTCGCGGAAGATGGAGCGGCTGATTAGACCCATGTGGCGCAGCCTGTCAGGCTGCTGCATCGAGACTCGTCTCGATGCTTCGGGGCAAGAGCCTCGAGACGAGTCTCGAGGCCGCAGACACGAGTGTCCGCGCCACGTTTTGCGGCATCTGATTCCTTTTGAGTCGATAGCGGGGGTGGGGGCACGATGGGCGGTTTCGGCAGGTCTTCTTGGACTGGCTCTAGCTCCAGTTCGTCGAAAAGAATTGCGGGGGCGATTACCGAGGCGTTGGTTACGAAATTTCCGGCGCCCATTAGGGCGAAGGGGACTGGGGAATCCATAAAATCGAAGACGTAGTTCTCATCCGACGCCGCGGTAATGTCCTTGAGGGAGCGCGTGGAGAGTCCACGGAAACGCAGGCCTCGCACTAGTTCCTCACGTCCGTCCGGATACACGCGGTAGATCAGCAGCGGCATGATTACGGGGCGCGTGCCTCCGCCGGATTGTGCAACGCTGGCCGACATGCGCCGCAGCTCGTCGATTGATCCCGAGGATGGATAGTCCATCTTTCGAATCAGAATTGCGTACGGTTTGTTTCTCTGCCGGCACAACTCGATCAGTTTTTTCTTGAGCTCGGGCGCCGGCGTGGTCTGCGAGGCGCGCACAAACAGGTTGCCGAAACCTGGTCCGTTGTGGCCAAAAGCTCCAGGCATGCGGCTACGGCCGTTGGAGTTCTCGAATCCCTTCACAACGGGGGAACGCGTCAGGGCAAAGGTCTTGAGCACGCCTTTTTCGATCAGCGTCAGGGGCTTGGGCGCGACGCCTTCCATGTCGTACAGGTAGGTCCCGAAGAGGGTGTGGCCGTGAAACTCTGTTTGCGTGGGATCGTCGACCACATCCATCCAATCCGGAAGCACGCGCGATCCGATCCGATTCTCCAATTCGCTGGGAAGGTACGGAGCAGGACGGCCGGGTTCCGCGATGGGCTTGCGCGCGATCTTCAAATTGTCGCCTAACAATTGACCGAACAGTTGGGCTGCCGCGCGAGATTCGAACAGCACCGGCCCGGTATAGGCTTCGCCGGCCGGAGCTTGCGTAAGCGCCGTGACGTTGTTGGCCAATTCGATCGCCTGACGCCGCAGCTCGGTGTCGGCGGGCATACCCGTTACTTCGAACGCCTGGATTACCTCGGCATCGCGCACGGAGGCGCCATCGGCCGCGAGACCATAGGCACGAATCCGGATAAAAGTAAGATCCTCGGGAAACCGAAGAGTAGTCCCTTCGGAATTTACAAGATAATCGGTGGACTCCGAAGTTTGGAGATCGACCACGGAGGAAAATACTTTGGGATAGCCGGTGAAGACTCCGGACAGCTTCACCACTCGGTCCTTCCACTGAGCTTCATTAATTGGAACGCGGCGGATGGGCAGGATCGCTTGTACCGGCTCGGCTTTCGAAAAATCGGGAAGCTGCTCCGGCAGATTCATGTTCTTCATGGAGGCGCGCTTGCGGGCAATGGCGTCGGCCGCGGTCTTGTAGGAACGATCGGTGGCGAGCCACAATACTTGGCGCAGCGCCAGGTAATCGTTTTCGAGAGGGAGCTGAGTGGGATCGTAACGAGTGCCTGCGTAGAAGTCCGAATAGATATGATTGGTGTTGTCGAAGGCGTAGTCTCCCACGCGCACCTTCACCACCGGAATACGGACGGCGCTTTGGTTGCTGCCGATGAGCGCGCCCATGGTGGCAGCTACCGAATAGACGCTGGCGTCCTCCACGCGGTACTCGAAAAAATAAGGAGCGTCGAGACTGACGATGCGGAGCTGGCGCGAGCGTTCGAGCTCATCTTTCATGGCGCGCAGAATCACGTCGTCCTGGGGGAAGGCTGGGAGTGCCAGGCAGATAAACAGGCCGATTTTCAGTCGGCGGCAGGTTGCCAACCTGCCCCACATTGCCGATTTGAGTGGGACAAAAGTCATTGGGTTTTTTCGGGGCGGCCCAGCAAGGGGGGACGGTCAAGGGAGTGGTCTTTCTTCTGGATCTCGATGTCGGAAACTAGCAACGCCGGGGAACTTGCCGATACCGGAACTTGACCCGATTCCGCGCCGCAATACCCATTAAATACGTCCAGCTTGTCCGAGGTGGCCAGGATTCGGGCGAAGCTCGACAACGGTGTGCCCACGATATCGACACCGCGAACCAGTTCGTCGGGACGGCCGTCGGCATAAACGCGATAGACGATCAACGGAATCACGGTGTACGCCTGCAGGCCGCGACGCTGCGTGGTTGTGTAGCCACCGGTCACCTGCTCAAAGTACAAGCCATACGGCCTATTCTGTTTCTTTACTTCCGCCAGCAGCATCTCGCGCAGCTTTTGGTCGGAAACTTTATTCTTCGACTCCACAATGAGATTCGATTGGCGCGAAACCACCTCGTTACCAGCCTGGCGGCGGCCGTGGCCATTGGAGTGATCGAATCCGTGGATAGGCGATCGCGACAGGAGAAACGTTTTGAGAATTCCATTCTCCACGACCGTCACGGGCGCCGCCTTCACGCCTTCGTCATCGTAAGAATAGGTTCCGTTGAGATCCATGGATTCGATGCTCTTTCGAGTGGGATCGAAAACGACAGATAGAAAACCGGGCAGCACCGCGGTGCCGATAGCCTTAGTGAAGGTCTGGCCTTCGCCTTCGTCCTTTTGACGATGACCCTCCACGCGATGGCCGAAAATTTCATGGAAGAACACGCCGGAAGCGCGTCCGGAGAGAATCGCGGGTCCCACAAACGGCTCGACCGTGGGAGCGCGAAGAAGCTTGGTGAGATCGCTGCCAACCTTGTCGACGGCCGCCTCGATCACTTCCGGCTTGGGGAGTCGCGCGAGCTCGGCACCTTGGAAGTCTTCCATGGCGCCGAGATCCATTCCGTCGGCCGCTTTTCCGCGCGCGCTAACGGTGATGTTCGCAAAAGTGCGGCCATGCAGCAGCCGGCTGCCTTCGGTGTTGACGAGGTATTTCATCTCTCTTTGCACGACTAGGGTAACTCCAGAACTCAGAATTCCGGAATTGGCGGCGAGTTTGGCGGACCACTTTCTGAGACGCGCGACCCATTCTTCGTCGGCATAGCGGAGCCGCGGCGGCTGCTCTTCGTGGACTGCGGGGGATTCAATGGAGAAATCGTTTGAATCGTCTTCCTGTTGCACTTTGGACTGCGCGTTGGATTTTATTTCAATGAGCTGCCGGGACGCGCGGCGATAGACGGCATCGGTTTCCAGCCACGCGCGGCGGCGGATGGCGTCGGCGACATCATCGAGCGGCACAACGGCGCCGGGTGTAAATTGCACACGCCCACCCTTGAGCACGTGATAGTTATCGAGCTTCGGATTACCGACGCGAACGGTAATGTCGAGATATCGAACGTGCCCCTTGGAACGGTTGGTCAGGGCGCCGAGGCTGGCGCTGACGACCTGACTTTCTTCTTCGGTCACGGTGTAGGAAAGGTAGTAGGGCGGGGGATCGGCTTTCTGTTTGAGGACGGTGAAATTGCGTTGCAGCTCGTCACTGAGGATGTCGAGGAGCGACGGCGGCGAGGCGGCGGCAATGGGGAGGCAGAGAACGAACGGAAGGATGAAGCGCACGAAGTTTTAGGATAACAGGAATCTGAATTCCGGAGTCAGAATTGGGGGAGGCGGCATTAGTTTAGAACCCGGGCCGCCCGGCCGGTGGTAATCTGTCGTCCATGACGGTTGCCCCTGTCACACTCACGGGTCAACGGGTGAAACTTGTTCCACTGAAGAACGAGCACCTTGATGGGTTAGCCTTGGCCGGTAGCCAACCCAGGACTTGGGAATTCTTTCCATGGCGGCTGGACAATAGGGATTCCATGGCCGCTCACCTTCAGGCCTTGCTGCACGATCAGAGCCTCGGAACTTCATTGCCCTTCACGATTGTTGACGGGAATACCAACTCCGTGGTCGGGAGCACGCGATTGCACACAATTTCCGTGGAGAACCGCAGTGTCGAAATTGGTACGACGTGGCTGAATCCGGAGGTCTGGAACACCAGGATCAACTCTGAATGCAAGTACCTGCTGCTTTGCCACTGCTTTGATGTCTGGCATACCGTGCGCGTGCAGTTCAAGACCGACGTGCGAAACGAGCGGTCCCAACGCGCCATCGAGCGGCTGGGCGCAGTGAAGGAAGGTATATTGCGCCATCATTGGCTGCTGCCCAACGGGCGCCTGCGTGATTCGGTGCTATACAGCATCCTGTGCGATGAATGGCCTGACGTAAAGAAACGATTGGAAGCGCGACTTAAGTAATCGGACGCTCCCTCCGCGCGATCGACAAAGTGGCTTCACAACCGTTTCGTGATGAGACGGCCGGCATGCGTTTCGATTGCGGTCGAGTCACGGGCCACTCGGAGATTTGGCACGTCATTCACTCTGACGGGAAACGCCCTAGGCTCCCTTTTGATGCCCGCTATCCGCGTTCGTTCGCCGATGGCCGCAGTGCGGTAAATTCAGAATCTGGAGGCTATTGACCCCTGAGGACTTCGAGCGATTCCGACCCCAAGGGCAACGTCATCGAGCCCTGCGAAGAAACCTGAAAGCCTACTACTCGAAATCGAATTTGTTAAGGAGTTGACCCGCTTGAGCTATGACCTGACACTGTTCCGTGTTCCCGAGGGTGCCGAGCCGTCGCTCGCATATCAACAGATCATGGAGCAGCAAGAGATCGAGAGTGCCGATCTGAATGCCTGGATGAAGCGTCCCGTTCCTGACGCAGCGCGCGCCGAGATGCAGCGGATAGCCAGTGTGCTCAAATCTTGGCGGCCGGCACTGGAGGAGTTTCAGCCGACGGCGCCACTGCCGTGGATCGAACTAAACTGTGAGGACCTCCAGGTTCAGTTCGAGGTCTACGACGGGAGTGTGGCTGTGACGATGCCCTACTTTCGGGACCAGGCTCGGGAAATGATGGAATGTGTTACGGGCTGCTTCGAGATGCTTAATGCTACCGCAGGTTACCATGCCTATGATCCGCAACTCGGACGCATCGTCACCTCGGCGGATCTGAACGAGATGGTGGCTAAGTATCGAGGAATGGACTCTGCACTCCCTGAGGTACTGGCCCGGAGCCGCGAATCCTTGGCTGCCAGAAGGAAGCCCTGGTGGAAGCTATGGTGAGTTCTCTTTCGACTTCTATCGCGCCACTTGACGAGAAACGCCCGATGCGCGGATGTGACCCGCCGAAGACGCGTGGACGATGCCATCAATGAGTGAACAGCGCGACTGGCGCCCGGTGGCCTCTGCATAATTTCGCGTCGCGAGTGTAGAGGACAGAGTTGGTTGCCTCAGCCAAGGCTACATACGCGGCGCCGTACGCCGTGAAGTTGTGGCGTGGTTTCCAAATGCGGCCGAGCAAAGGCGTGCGCGTGGCGCCCGCGGGAAGGGCCGCAAGTGCTGTGAGAAGCTGCCTGCTGCGATGTGAATCGATACGCTGGCCCGCAACCACACTTCGAATCGCGCTCACTACTTCGATGTCGAGCAGATGGGAACAAGGAATGAGTCGTCGCGCGCGGCCAGGTCGCGTCTGGGGGAATCGGCTAAGGCGTCGTTGGCATCATCGTGCATCCCGCAATTGGCGCGCTACTTGCGCGGCGGTCCGTTGGTTGGGATCCACTGCACGCTCCAATTCCTTATGATGAGGTCCGAAAGGCTCCTGCCCTCGCGGGCCTTCAAGGTCGGTACACCTGTTCGGGGGACGTCTCTTACTGTATTATCTTTGACAGGTTGCAAGCATACTAACGCGTGCTGCACACAGGTCCATGTTTGGGCGGGGCGTGTTTGCTCGGCGTGGGAGCCTCGAGACAAGGCTAGACGGCCAGGAGCCCATGTTACTGTACCCGAGACGGCCGGGGCCTTCGTCTAAGGAGAAGATTGAAATCCTTCCTTTTACTTTTTGCTGCGAGTTTAGCGCTATTGGCGCAATTTCCAGGCCGCTCGAAGAAGACCCCTGAAGAAAAGCAGGCTCAGGCGCCCCGCACATATAGCGGCGTCGTCCGCGCGCTGGACACGAAGTCCCTCGATCTCGAAGCCGACGACGCGCGCATGCTCACGATTCTGTTGTCCGGGAAGACTACCCAGCCTGCCGGCCTTAAGACCGGGGACGGCGTGGACGTCGAGGCAACTCAAGATAACGAAGGCTTGTTCCATGCGGTGAGCATCCGGGTGAATGCCGACGTGGCGCGGAAAATCCTGGGCCACGTGCCTATGGAGCCGGCACAGCAAGCGGAGGCCGCGCCCGCTCCTCCTTCGGTTTTGATCCGGCAAGGACCGCTCTACGATAATGACGATTCGGGGCCGCCGAAAATCAAGCGCGGAGTCCCGGCTGAAGTCGCGGCGAAAGCGCGTCGAAAGGAAGAGAGTGCGCCGCCGGAAGCAGCCGCCGTCTCCACTCCCGAAAATCCCAGAATCGCATTCATCGGAAAAGCTCGCGAGAAGGCGGCGGAGTATGTGGAAGGTTTGCCCAGTTACATTTGCCAGGAAGTGGCTACGCGTTACGTCAGCCAAACTCGTGCCGTGAATTGGACCGTGGTGGATGTCGTCACCGCTGACGTGGTCTATGACGACCACAAGGAAAGCTACAAGAACATAACCGTCAATGGTAAGGCGACTAAGAAGTCACCAGAGGAGACGGGGTCATGGTCCACGGGTGAGTTCGGGACCATCCAAGCCAACCTCTTTTCACCGGGAGTCGCCGACTTCAAGTTCGCGCAGGACTCGATGGCCTCGCGCATTCCAGCATCGGTCTATGATTTCGATGTGCCCAGACCACGGTCATCCTGGACGGTAAGATTGCCAGGCCAATTCATCGTCCCGGCTTACAAAGGATCGGTTTGGATCGACAAACAGAAGATCAATGTTCTGCGAATTGAAATGCAGGCGAGAGACATCCCGGAAGAATTCCCCTTGGTGTCCGTGGAGACCGCGTTGGACTACGACTACATCAGCCTGGGAACGCCCGCGAAGTTCCTGCTGCCGGTGCGCGCTGAAGTCTTGACTTGCCGGCGCGGTTCAAACGAGTGCGAGCGCAACGTGATCGAGTTTCGCAATTACCATAAGTTCACAGGCGAATCGACCATCAAGTTTAATCCGGTACCTTGACGACGCCGAAAACGTCGTAGTATTTTTCCGGCAGCTTCACCGGTTTCATGCCGGAACCGAGGAAGATATGCTTGGTTTCACCGGTCGCGAGCGTGCCGGCGGATTCGGATTCACGCATTTCGTAGTGGAACTCGATCATCCTGCGATTAGCGCGCGCGATCCAAGTCTTGACGGTAATCTCTTCGTCGTAACGCGCCGGATATAGATACCGGCAATGTGCGTCGACCACGGCCAGCCGGACACCGTCGTCGACTTCCATGTCCTTATACCGGATTCCGGCGGCCCGGCAATACTCGACGCGTCCAAGCTCCATCCAAATCAGGTAATTCGCGTAATAGACGACGCCCATCTGGTCAGTCTCGGCGTAGCGGACGCGAAAGGTTGTTTGATTGGAGATCACGAATGTATTGTAGACGCAGCAACGGACTTCGGGTGGACCGATGGGACTGCAATCCAGGTGGTAACGATTCAATGAATTCCGTTCCATTCGCTGAAACATAGCGTCGAATCATCTCTCGTACAATCCTCGGCTCCGAACTTCGCTAGAATACACTAGGCTTGCTGATTGGCAATGACCATTCATAAGAAGAAGATCGCGATTCATTGGACGCAGCTCGCGACCGGGGGGTTGATAGGGATCGTCGCTGCCTGGACGATTATCAATTTTCGGGCTCACACCAAGGCAACTGGCGAGATTCAAGCGAATGACATTCGTATCGCCGACTTGGCGCAGCGTGTGAGGGCGGAACTTGAGTTCATGGAAGCGGATCGGCTTGCAAGCGGCAAGGATGCTGTATTCCAGTTGAAAGATTTCGATCTAGAGATTAGCTTCGTCGTGAAAGCCAGCCAGAAATCAAAAGGTGAACTATCCACCGAAGTAGTAACTGTTGGGGCAGAATCCGAAGCAAGTCGTGAGAAGACACATAAGGTAACGTTGCACATGATACCAATACCCACCCAACGATTCAACACACCGGCAACTGCCGAGCCAATCAATGCGCCACAAGTAATCAAGCTCCCGCCCGCGGAGGTGAAGTAGTTCTATGAATACATATATTCGTGGATTGATCTCGATTACCCTGATGGGATTCGCCTACGGCCAAAAACCGACCGATGCCCTGATAGCGGTTCCCGAGCAGATTTCCCCAAAGTGGCACGCTGTGATCAGCAAAACAGACGGGCGATTGGTGACGGTGACGGTCGACTTGAAATCGCTCAGCCAACTTAGATATGTGAGTAACCTAAGGTGCACGGTGGAGTTGCTTGATAAGAATGGTCATGTCACAGCGACCAAGGAACTCTCGTACACCGATCTGAGTTTACCCTCATTGAAAGGCGGCAGGGTCTATAGCAAGGAATTTAAACTTGCGGACAATCACGGGGTTACGGCCGTTCGGGGAGTTTCGATGAGCGGCGTCGTCGATTCGAGGTCTTACGTCTACCAGGACACAAATTCAATGAAAGGTAAAACCTGAAACGCTACAGCTCACCCTAGCAGCCCGTGTCTAAAGCCTGACTTTTACCGGGACGCAAAGCAGATAGAATTCTGACCTTCACAGGCGCGCTACAAGGCGCTACCAGTGGGCACTTGATGGTTTAGCTACCCCCGAAAACTGGTCAAAATCACCCCCACTTGTCCAGAAGCCGGTTTAGACACGGGCTGCTAGACAGCATGACTTTGGTCCACACTGCCGGCATCGTTGGACGCGACGCGCAACTGAACATCACGTCCGGATACGCGATAACCTGTCAGTGCGCCACCACCGCCGCAGCACCGCGCTCGCCCATTCGGTTGGCGAAGTGACTCACTACCCCGGCCATTTCTTGAATCGCCCGCCTTCCCTTCGACTGTGAGATTACACAAACGAGCGCATAGTATGTTTTCACCAGATTGAAGTGCAGCATCAACATCTTCTGTTCCACGATATCGGTCTCCGCGTGCAAAGACGCGGTATGCCCCAGCAGAAAGCTTAGCAGGCGATAGTCGCGCTCCAGCGTTTTTTGCAAATCGTCGAGCTGGCGCCTCCCCTGAACATAGGGAAGGTCCTGCTGAATCTCCAGGAATCGGAGCTCATTCGCGGCCGCAACTTCGTGCGTGTAATCGCGCGCCGGCTTGGCGCTGAGGATCAACCGGCAGGTATAGCGAAACCAGTAGATGAGCAATCCAAGCGAAACCGCGATCATGATTGAGCTGGCAGGCATTAAGGTCGTTATGACGCTAACGTACCAGATATACTGTACCGGTACAAGACTTAAGGCACGTATTAGGGTTATTTTCCTCGCGGGTGCTCAGGTATTCATCTAAGTACGGAACAGCATATCCCTGACACGCTTACCTTGCTCGCGGCAGTAAGCGCGATACAAAGAACCGTAACTCGCCTTCAGGTAATCGGCGTGTTTAAATCCGAGCAACTTGGAGGTTCGGTCGATCCAGGAGGCGCTGCCTTCTATCTCGAGGAAGTTACCGATCGGAGTTTCATCCAGCATAATCTTGCCGGGACCGGAACGCGCCGAGTACTCCGTGCGATATTTCTCGTAACGAAACACTGGATGGAAGCCTATCTTTTCGAGAATCACCTGGAGGTGGTCCGGGGCCGCCAAATCGATTTCGATTTCCTCTCGTTTCTTGTGCTTGCCTCGCATTGGCGGGCCCTTGAAGGTAAGCAGTCCGTGGCCGCCCACGCGCCGGATGCGGATCAGTTTTCCATGCTTCCCGAGCGAATGTTTGATGTTATCGAATAACACATTGGTTTCGCGCGAACGCCGCTTCACAATACGAAATCCCCGTTCGCGCAGGATTCGACGGATCTTACTCAACCCGTCCGGCAGACGAAGCTTTATTTCAATTTCGAATGCCATCAATTAGTGCTTGTAAGTGGAGTTGATAAAGTCGTCTACGTCTTTGTGCAGCTTCTCTCGCGCCTTGCGATCGATGTACATCATATGGCCGGCTTCGTAGTAAGTGAAGCTGATGTTCTTACGGACGGGCGGCTCAAGGTTCATATGGGAGACGGTCTGTTCGATTCCGTTGAAAGGCGTCGCAAGATCATAGTAACCGCACACCACCAATACCTTCAAGAGCGTTTGCTCCGTCATCGCCGACCGCAACGCTTCGGCGACCGCACCGGGCTGGCCCTGGTCCCAGGGGCGCACATTAGCGGTAATGGTGTAGTAGCCTTCGGTGTTCCATTTCAAATCGCGGCGCACATAGTCCTGGAACATCGCCGCATAAGCGCCTTCGTAGGATGCCTCGCTCGAGTCGTATTCGTTGCGCTCGCCGGCCGCGTCGACATCCATGCCAACAAATCGGGCGTCCAAGCGGCCCACCGTGCGGCGCTTATCGCGCAACAGCTCCTTGAACCAGCGCTGCGGACTGATCCGCAGATTGGTCTGCTCGATGTATCTGGGTGAGAGGCCGGTGAATCGCGCCAGGTCGTGAACGATCTTCTGGCAGTCGGCCGGCGATAATTGGTCGCCCTTTTCCAACGCCGCGGCATACTCGCCGTGAGCGAACTGGCGCGCCTGTTGCGCAATTTCTTCTATCGTCAATTTCTGAAGATCGGGCGGCAACAGGT
The DNA here is from genome assembly GCA_955652915.1 of uncultured Bryobacteraceae bacterium. GTDB lineage: Bacteria > Acidobacteriota > Terriglobia > Bryobacterales > Bryobacteraceae > Palsa-89. Next base: position 9,948 of record CATPCJ010000093.1, on the reverse strand, counting down.
GGTGGTACCAGGCCGATGTGACGAAAGCCGGCAGAAAGAATTTGGACCGGTCGTCGGCGCCCCAATTTCCGAATCCTACCGAAGACACCAGCGCCACGCCGTTGAGATAGATCTGATGACGGTGCTGCAACACGTTCGCAAGTTGGGCGGAGCGCGTGGTGCCATAGCTCTCGCCGATCAGGTACTTCGGCGACGCCCAGCGCTCATTGCGCGTCAGGTATTGATAAATGAAATCGGAAAAATAGGTCGCGTCCTGGATTATTCCGTAGAACTGGGCGGTATTTTCGCCCGGCGCTGGACGGCTATAGCCGGTGGAAATCGCATCCACAAACACCAGATCGGATGCGTCCAGAAATGAATCGTTATTCTCGACTACCGTGTAAGGCGCGGGCATCCCGTATCCATCGTCCGTCAACACGATGCGCTTCGGACCCAGGCCCATATGCGTGAAGAGCGAACCCGATCCCGGACCGCCGTTGTAGACTATGGAGAGCGGGCGCTTGGAGAGATCCGGCACGTCGTCCTTTGTATAGGCGACAAAAAAGAAGCTTGCCTTTGGTGCGCCGTCGTCGGCCTTCACTATGTATGTGGCGGCGGTTGCGGTGTAATTAATCTGCTGTCCACCGATGCGGGCGCTGTGGTGCGTCACTGAGGATTTTTCTTCGGGAAGCTGTGCGCGGCGGACGGGCTGGACCTGCGCCGGCTCAGTTTGTACCGGCGTAGGCGGCTGGTCCAAGGGCGTCCGGTTGCGGCCTCGCTGCGGCGGATCTCCTTGCGCGAACACCGTACACACGCCCAGCAAACTTGCCACCCACGCGGCCGAAATCCTATCCATCCTCATTCCACTTTCTCCTTCAAGGCAGTTTGAGTGCATTATACTCCGGCCACCGATTAGCTTACCTGCGCTAAACTAATTACTCTTTGTGAACAGAACCGCGACCGTAAGGGAGCGTTATCGCATTCATGAAACAGAACCGCAACCGTAAGGGAGTGTTATCGCATTTGTGGACATCCGCTCCCTTACGGTCACGGCTCGGATTATTCGCGGCAGCCCTGTTCTTAGCGTTGCCAAGCGTCTCGTCTGCTCATGACATCCCCAACGACGTGACGGTGCAGATGTTCGTTATGCCCGAAGGAGGCCGGTTGCGCGTGCTGGTGCGCGCGCCTCTCAGAGCGATGCGCGACATGGAATTTCCAAAGCGCGGGCCGGGGTACCTGGATCTCGCGCGAATTGATCCGCTGCTCCCCGACGCAGCCACGCTTTGGCTGGCGAATTTCATCGATGTTTATGAAGACGATCGCAAACTTCCAAGCGCGCGGGTGGCCGCGACACTCGTTTCGCTGGAATCCGACAAATCCTTCGCGTCGTATGAAGGGGCCTTGGCGCACGTAACCGGCGTCAAGCTGCCCGCCGCCACGGATGTCTATTGGAACCAAGTGATGCTCGATGCATTGTTCGAGTACCCGGTTCGGTCCGGCCAATCCAAATTCTCAATCCATCCGGGATTTGGGCGACTGGGGTTGCGAGTGGTCACCGTGCTCAGATTTTTGCCGCCCGATGGTGTAGTGCGCGCCTTCGAATTCGCCGGCGATCCTGGATTAGTCCGCCTGGATCCTCGCTGGCATCAGGCTGCTTTGCGATTCGTTGGACAGGGGTTTCTACACATACTGGAAGGCACGGACCATCTGCTCTTTCTGTTTTGCCTGGTGATTCCGTTCCGCCGCTTCCGCACGCTGGTTCCGATTGTGACGTCGTTCACCATCGCGCATTCGTTCACGTTGATCGCGTCGGCGTACAATCTGGGCCCGGACGTTTTATGGTTTCCGCCATTGATTGAAACCCTGATCGCGATGTCCATCGTCTACATGGCGCTGGAAAACATTGCCGGCGGGACGACCCTGAATCGCCGTTGGATGATCACATTCGGATTCGGCTTGGTCCACGGATTCGGATTTTCATTCGCGCTTCGCCAATCGCTGCAATTCGCAGGCTCGCACTTGCTGACGTCCCTGCTTTCATTCAACGTAGGCGTTGAACTGGGGCAACTGCTGGTGTTGGTGCTGCTGATCCCGATACTGGACGTCCTATTTCGATTCGTGGTCGCGGAACGCATGGGGACGATCATATTGTCGGCCCTAGTGGCGCACACCGGATGGCACTGGATGATCGAGCGTGGCGAAATCCTGCAGCAATTTCGATTCGAATGGCCGCCACTCAACGCCGCGCTGCTGGCGAGCGTGCTTTTCTGGCTGATGCTCCTGGTGATATCCGCCGGTTTAATCTGGATGGTGGTTGCAATTCTACGGCATCGCGAAGAGCGCAGGGTTCAAAGCAAGGCCGCCGACCGTGAAGCAATGGAGCTGGCGGAGGGAGTTGAACCCCCGACCCTCTGATTACAAATCAGATGCTCTACCAACTGAGCTACGCCAGCCTGCTTATCTATCGTATCATCTGGGTTGCCCGTTCCAGCACCGTGTCTAGCACGAAATCGGGCTCTCCTTAGTGCGATTTCAATTCACGTGCCCTGCTTCCCGCTCCGTCATTTCCTTTTTTTTCGACTTCAAATGAGCTTCGGCGCTCGCTGACTATGTGGTACCGATCGAACACTGCCTGGTACGGTGACCGCTGATCTCCATGGTCAGAAAGCTGAGCCTCAATAACTCTCAAAACCCGGCCGGATCGCCCGCTTGGGCTGAAACAGCCTATTTTGCGCCGGAAAGTAGCTGGTCGGCGTTCCGATATCAGTCATCCGAACCAAGCATCTACCGACATCACTTGCTTAGTCGATTCGAGGGTGACATGCCGCAGCATTCGTTCTTCCGGCCTGCGGCAATACGGGGGCAACGTGAACGTTCGACGGCAGTTCGCGCAGAAATGGTAAATCGACGGTGCTCTTGCGATGTCCGACGGCGATCATGAATTGCAATGAAGTGAGTCGCCTGGCGACCTCCATAACAGCTTCGATCTTGTAGTCAAACTCCTCGTGGCGTACATAACACGAGCGGACTCAACCATCTACTTTGAAGTCTTCGTCCTGGTCAATATTTTGCTCAGCGATGTATTTTGCGATTACCTCATCGGTCACATTGCCGGAGCTGCAGCAGAAATAGCCGCGTGCCCACAAAATGTCGTCCCCAGAACTGCTTTTCAGGTGCGGAAACTCGGCCAGCAGGTGATGCGCCGTTCGCCCTTTCAGCCATTGCATCAATCGACTGATGGTCACCTGTGGCGGCAGCGAGATCGACAGACGCACCTGATCTTTCGACACATGCCCTTTCATGATGGACACTTCATGCTGCCCGCAGATATCCCGGATCAGATCCCGAACCCGCGTTGCCACCTCCCCTTTCAGGGCTGGCCTTCGGTACTTCGTGATCCACACAAGATGCAGGTGAATCTCGAATACCGTAGGCGCACCGCGTCGATATTCCGCCATCCCTCAAGCTTATCCGCGGTACGCGCGCTGCCCTCCCGGTCAGGGACAATAATAGACCAGGGTAAATGCGCTCCGAAGCATTACGCGCGGGGGAAGTGTAAACTGACATGCCATGAGAGTTCTCGTGATCACGACGGAGTTCCCGCCGCTCATAGAAGGCGGGCTTGGAACTCATGTTCATCAACTGGCGTCGGGGTTGGCTCAGTCCGGCTGTAAAGTGGACGTCTTTGTAATTGCACGAGGTGCTCAGCATCCGCCGATCAATGGCTACAATCTAACAGTTCGGTTCATATCGAATCCCGAAATCGAGCCGGAAGTACCTTCCGTCGGGAACATAAAGATTGCCAACGAACGGCTCGGCTCTGCGATCAAGGCTTACATTGAAGGCGGCGGACCAAGGCCGGATGTAATTCACGTTCATGAGTGTTACGGGTGTTCGGCGGCGATGGAGATCGGCTCAATGTTAGGATGCCCCGTGATCAGCACAGTTCATTTTCTTTTAAAGCCGATAATTCAGTTGAGACAATCGACGTTCTCGGAAGCCGATCCGACATTTGGCGAAGTAATCGAGTGGGAGCGGAGCATGTATTCCCAGTGCCAGGCGGTAATTGCCGTGAGCCGTTCGGTAGCGCGGGCGCTCGTAGACGATTACGGCATTCCGAACAGCAAAGTCACGGTAATTTACGATGGCTTCGATACAACAACGTTCTCTAAGCCGACGCCCACCCGCTCGGCGCTCGAGAGTTGCCGGCGTGAGTTAGGAATTGGGGCCGATCCCGTCGTGATTTTCGCGGGACGAATCGATCCACAAAAGGGTTTATCGGGACTATTTCGATCCGCAAAGCGCGTTCTACGGACCACGGAGGCGACTTATTTAATTGCGGGTCGTGCGCCGAAAGCAGCTCCAGGCTATGGCGAGATGTTACAGGCCATGGTTAGTGGAGATAAGTTACTGAGCAAGAAGGTCAGATTTCTCGGTTTTCAATCCCGCGAGCGATTGATTTTACTATACAGCCTCGCATACGTTGCGGTTGTCCCGTCGTTATATGAGCCATTTGGATACGCCGCTACCGAAGCGATGTCGCTAGGCTTGGCGGTTGTCGCCACGGACACGGGAGGACTATCGGAAATAGTCGAACATGAGAAATGCGGGTTATTGGTTCCCCTTACCAAGTGCAGGCTAACAGGCGCGGTCGACATACATGTCGAACAATTCGGCGACGCTCAAACGAGACTGCTTAAGAGCCCGACACTTCGGTCCGAATTTGGATCGGCCGCGAGAACGCGTGTGACCACGATGTTCAGTTTGGATCAAATGATCCAAAAGACCACGGACCTATACCGTTCAGCATCGGGGTCGCAGCAGAGTTAGGCGCCGGACTTACTGCGCTGGCCCGCTCGACTGTGATCGGGCCGGCTCTGGACCGTTGTCTTGGAGAGCTGGATGCGCGCCAGCTGCAGCAGTCCAGTACTGGCGCGTATACAGATCATAGTACTTGCCGCGACTGGCATAAAGTTCCTCGTGCGTTCCGCGCTCCACGATGCGTCCGTCCTCGACAAAGAGAATCTGGTCGGCGCGGTGAATGGTCGAGAGCCGGTGGGCGATCACGAAACTGGTTCTAGCCTTCATTAGGTAACTTAGGCCGTCACGAATGGCGGCCTCCGACCTGGAATCCAGGCTCGATGTTGCTTCGTCGAGAATCAATATGCGGGGATCGGCCAGAATGGCTCGCGCAATCGAAATACGCTGTCTTTGGCCGCCGGAAAGGCGCACGCCCCTCTCGCCGACTACGGTGTTGTATCTGGCCGGAAAGCGCTCGGCGAACTCACGAACGTGTGCGATGCGGCAGGCCTCGAGGACTTCGGCTTCGGACGCGTCCGGCCGGGCGAAGGCGACATTCTCGTGTATGGTTCCGTCAAACAGGAAGGTATCCTGTAGCACCACTCCAAGCTGACGGCGATAGGAGTCGAGCGTCACACGCGACAGGTCGGCTCCGTCGACGATGATTGACCCTTCCGAGGAGTCGTAAAACGCCATGAGCAGCCCAATGATGGTAGATTTTCCGGCGCCGGACGGCCCCACCAGCGCCGTCACGGTTCCAGGCTGCGCCTCAAACGTGATATCGCACAAGACGTTCTGTCCGGACTCGTAAGAGAAGCACACGCGCTGAAAGGACACGTAGCCCTGAATGGGTCCGATGTCGCGGCGCCTTTCGAGATTCGCGTCCTCGCTTGGCTCGTTGAGCAAATCCTGGGTGCGATCGAGGCAAGCAATGGCTTCGGCCAAGGTGGAACCGATAGCGGAAAGCTGCAGCACAGGTCCGGTGACGAAGGCGGCGAACGCCATGAAGGTGAAGAAGTCGCCGGGCGTGAGCGCGCCAGAAAGAATCTGGCGCGTTGCGACAAAGATGACGGCGGCCGTTCCCATTCCCATGAACAGGGCGTTTGAAAAAGCGAGCCACGACTGGGACGTGATGGAGCGCAGCGAACAATGGAGCAGGCGTTGAACGTGGCCGGAAAAAACTCTCGCCTCCTGGGCCTCGGCACGGTATCCTTTCACCACGCGAATGCCTGACAGGGACTCGGAGAGCCGCCCAGTGATATCGGCGTGAATCGTTCCGATCTCGTTGTACAAGGGTCCCATACGAGCCATGACGATCTTGGACACAACCATGGCCGCAGCCACAAAGGAGAGAGAGATCGCCGTCAGCCGGGCGCTGATGCTAACCAGACAAACGAGCGAGAACAGGGCTGTTAACAAGCTGCCCAGGAATTCAATCACGCCGATTCCGACGAGGTTGCGAATCGATTCGATGTCCAGCATGATGCGGGCGACGATTCCACCGACCCTGTTGCGGTCGAAGTAGGAAAGCCGGAGCCGGCCGACATGTTCCTGGACTCTGCAGCGCAAATAGGCGACGATGCGCAGGCCTTCCTTGCCCAGCAGCCGTGTGACGGCCAACGAAGAGCTTGCATGGACGATGACGCCAGCGACGATGGCCAGGATCAGCGGCCCTAGGAGTGTTATTCGGCGCGCTGCGATGATCTGATCCACCAGGATCTTGAACGAGCCCGGTACAACCAGACTCGCGGCGCGACTGACGATCACGAGCAGCACTCCCAACGTGAAGCGGCCCAAGCGCGGCCGCGTAATCTCGCGCAGCAATGGCAAGGCGCCGCGCAGATAGCCTGCCAGTCCCTTCTGTGACGTTGGTGGAGTGAGAATCAATAAGTTTGACGGCATCGCACAGGCCAGTGGCCGCGAACGAGCTAACAGGCCGCAGGCAGGATTCTGCCGATTCGGGTAACCGCCTCGGTAATTTCCTTGGAGCGGCAGCGGCTAAAGTTCAATCGCATGCCGTTGCTTCGCTTGCCCCGCGAGAAGGCTTCGGAGGGAACGAAGGCAACGCGCTCACGTTCGATCGCGGCGCTCAACAGTTCAGTCGTATCCAGGTTCGCATCGAAATCGACCCAGAAAAAGACGCCGCAAGTAGGCATATACCAACGAGCGTAGCAGGGGAACGCAGCTTCGAGAGCGGAGGCCATCGCACTGCGGCGCGCTCCATACTCGGCGCGCAGCATTTCGATGTGCGCCGGAAGACGGCCGCTCTCCAGGTAATCAGCGACGATCCACTGGCTGAACGTGCTCATGTTGATATCGGAGCCTTCCTTGATTACCGAGAGGGGTCGAGCGAGAGACGCGGGGATGATGAGCCAGCCGACCCGCAGGGAAGGAGCAAGCAGCTTGGAGAAAGAACCGACGTAGTAGACCCAATCGCTCTCGAAGGCCCGAATAGGAGGCTGCGCAGGACCGTCGAAGCTGAGGAACCCGTAGGGATCGTCCTCGATGATCGGCACCTGGAACTCGCGGGCCATATGGGCGAGCCGGCGCCGCTTTTCCGGGCTGATGCTTACTGCGAGCGGATTGTGTCCATCTGCCATGATGTAGAGGAACGCGGGGCGGGGATGGCGAGCCATTGCCCTCTCGAGGGCATCGAGGTCGATCCCAGCGGGGGCGCTCGACGGGATGCTCACGATGTGGGGCGAATATGGTTCGATCGCCTGCTGAAATGCAGTATAGGATAACTCCTCTTCGAGGACCATGGCTCCGTTATCGAGCAGAAGCCGGGCCAGCAGGCTCAATCCTTGCTGTGCCCCGACGGTCAGGAAGACGTTTTCTGGGAAACACTGGACGCCTCGAGTTGCCATATGCCGGCAAATCTGAGCCTTGAGTTTTTCCGCGGGCAGCGTGTACTGAAGCGCCGTGGGATTCGTGGCCAAGACTCGTGCGCAACATTCCGCGAAGGCCGCTGTGGGAAACAGGTCCGGGTCCGGCAGGCCCAGTGATAGCGACAGTACCGTGGGATCGCTCGCGACAGCGAGCGCTCTTTGAAGAGGAGAAACGCCGATGTTCCGAACCCACTGGGCGACATGGCCGTCCAGCGGGGTCAGGGAAAGAGCGGTCATGCGACGGCGCCTTTCCTGGCCTGGGAGCGTTCCACGGCCTCGAACAGGGCTTTGATATTGCCGCTGCCGAATCCTTCGGCGCCGCGCCGCTCGATGATCTCGAGGAACAGGGTGGGGCGCGGTCCAATCGGCTTGGTGAACACTTGAAAGAGCAGCCCCTTTGCGTCGCGGTCGACCAGGATGCCGAGTCTGCGGAAATCGTCCAGCTCTGAATAGAGAGGGCCGACCCGCGCTTCGACCGTCGTATAATACTCGTCCGGGGTCGGCAGGAACTCGATGCCTGCGGCGGCAAGGTTGGAGACCGTTTGAACGATATTGCGCGTTCTGAACGCCAGGTGTTGAGTTCCCGGGCCTTCGTGCGACTCGACGTAAGCCTCGATTTGGGATTTCCGCTTGGCCGGCGCCGGCTCCATTATGGGGAAGCGGACCCCTCCGTTGGGCGCCTGGACCACTTTCGATCGCATCGCGCTGTACTCGGTGTTGACCTGCTCCTGGTGAGTCTCGCGAAAACCGAGAGCCGTTACGTAGAAGTCGACGCAGGAGTCGAGTTCGCCGGCGGACAACGCCAGCGCGACATGATCCAGGTCCTCAAATCCAACGTTGGGGATTTTTCCGTTGGCCTCGCTAGCGAGCGGCGGGCGAGGTGTAGAGGGCGCGGATTGTTCAATCAAGGAATGCGTGAGGTCGCCGCAAGAGGCGATGCAGGCGGCCCGGACGACATCGTCTCCGCACTGTTGTTCGGCCGGGTATCGCAGCGGCCGTGCGCCGCGGTTAACGGCGGTCTGAAAAACCTGGTCGAGGTTCCCAACAGTCAAAGCGATATCTTTGACGCCTTCGCCGTGGACGCGGATATGCTCGGCGACCGGGCTGGAGGCAGCAAGGGGCGCGGTGAGGCGCAACGCGACATTGCCTTGGCCTACCTCGATCGAGGAGCAATCCTGTTGCGGCAGTGCAGGTGTTGGTTGACCGAGAATCCGGAATCCGAGGACCGAACGATAGAAGTGCGCGGCCTGGTAGTTATTGGATACATAGATCTCGATGTGGTGAATAGATTGAACGCCCATGCCGGGGCGATGATCGGAATCTAAAAGGGTCATCAGCTTCCTCCTCACCATCACCAATCAGCGAACTGGACGGAGTTATTTCAGGCCATCCAGCGTGGTCGGTCGTTTGCTAATTGTCCGGCGGCGTGTTGTTCCGCTCGGAATGCAATAGATTATAGCATCAGACGCATAACATTCTAGTCTCGGTAACAAAAATATCACAAAAAATTGTGGAAAGCGGATTGCTATAGATCTGCAAACGCCGAGGTAAGGCCTCGAAGCATCCTCACTACTTACAACCGCTTCTTGTTTGCCATCACTTACAGCAAAACTTTTTACACTATAAAAGTAGAACGCAAGCCGTTCTGCCCATGAAATGAAGTAACTGGCAGGCAGCGGGTCTGGAGCGCCGGAGGACGCGAAAAGCCGTTTGGCCATTCTTTGTAGAGGAGAATATATCTCATTTCGCGGCATTAAATGCCAGAGTGCTTTTGGATGCAATGCCAAACCGCGATTAATCGACTTTTGTTATTGCGAGTAATGAACAACAGCCGTACGATCGAAGGGTACGGTTATGTATCGTGTTGCGATAAACGGGCCTAACCCGGCCGGCTTTTCGGCCGTCCGTGAGGAAGGCAAGCACCTGTATCGCGAGCCTTGCACGCGTAGCGCCAACCCGGTGTTTATTTACATGCGCCTGAGTCGAGCGTTCTTTGAGGTGTAAGTATGCAGCCGCAAATGCCCCCGGCCGGCAAAGATGATGCGTGGATGCCGAGCCAATTGACTGTTCTGGAACGTGAGCGATTGTTGAAGCTCGTAAAGAGCTCCAATCTCAAAGCTACGACGGGGGACGTTCCGCCGATCGCGATGGGGGAGCGCGGGGAGCGGATTCCGTTGTCGTTTGCGCAGCAGCGGTTGTGGTTTCTGGCGCAGATGGAGGGGGTAAGCGAGGCGTATCACATTGCGTTCGGGGTGCGGCTCAAGGGGCGGTTGGACCGGGC
>CATPCJ010000092.1 GCA_955652915.1 uncultured Bryobacteraceae bacterium | reverse complement strand
GGCCATCAACCGCGCCAACTCACAGCACTCCACCGGCCCACGCACCGAAGCCGGCAAACAGCGCACCCGGCTCAATGCCCTGCGCCACGGCCTAACCGGTCAAACTGTCGTCCTGCCGGAAGACGACCTCGAAATCTATCAAAAGCGCAACCAGGAATTCTTCACCCACTGCAAGCCAAAAGGCCCGATCGAAATGCAGCTCGTCCAAGTCCTCGCCGACACCGCCTGGCGCCTCAATCGCGTCGCCGTCCTTGAAAACAGTCTCCTAACCTTGGGAGTCGCCGAGCACGAAGCCAGCGTCGACACCGATCATCCGAAAGTCCTGACCGCTCTCGCCATGGCCAAAACCTATCGTGAGCAAAGCCACGTCGTCGCCAACCTCGGGATGCACGGACAACGACTCGCCCGGCTGTTCAAGGAGACCCTCAAGCAGCTCCGCGAACTTCAGGCCGAGCGCGGCAATCTCGAAAAGGAGCAACTGAACAATGCCGCCATCATCATGAAAATGCACAAAGACGAAGGGCTTCCCTACGACCCCGTGCCCGATGGCTTCGTTTTTTCACCCGCCGAAATCGAGGCCTGCATCCAGCGCAACGTACGGCTCACACAAGCCCGCCGAGCCGATTTTCAACGCCCCTGTCCCCCACCATCGCTCACCATGCATGCCACAATCTGACATCCTATGGAGACATCCACTATTCTGAGGTTCGAAAGCCGCTACCCTATTCGGCGCGGCCAACCTCACGGTCCGCGGCGCGTACCGCGTAATAGGATCCTAAGTAGTACCACCTGGAACTTCCTCCGGTTGAAAATCGATGCGGCACCCTTCATACTGGAATGAACCCGGAGGGGCGAGAAAGATGTCCCGCCTGATGGCGTCTACCAAAACCATACTGCTGGCTGCCCTTGTAACGGTTCCCTGCGTTGCGCAAACCTCGGTTGGAAATCCGGCCGCCTCGCTGTTTAGGGATCAGGACTACCAGCGCCCGGAAAAATGTCTTCCGTGCCACCAACGCCAATACGACGAGCTTCGCAGCGCTGTGAAATCGGGTTATCGAAACGTCAGTCCACTTTTTAACGGGCTGGAACTCTCGGCAAATTTCTTGAATGGCGGTCTGCTTCGCCCCGTCTATTCGGACAGCACCAAGCTGCTGGCCGACGGAACTCCGCTCAACACCAATCTGTTTACCACCCCTGCGTTCACCCAAATGCGCCAGGCCCAGGCGGGCTTTTGCTTTACCTGCCACAATCCGCACGTCGAGAGGATGGGGAACGATCCGAACAAGCGCGAGGTGCCGGAACTTGCGGGCGTTTTGAACGATTTTCGTCCGGATCAAATCCGGCCGCTCCGCGATTATCATCTGGTCGACGCCCAGGGAAATCAGGTCCTGCCGGAAACGCCGGGAGGCCCCGCGCCGCAAGGCGCGCTGCCATCCATGGGGGCCGCTGGAATTACATGCGACCTCTGCCACAACGTCGCGGGCCCGGATATGGATCGCAGCTTCCAGCACGATGGATTCGCCAACACCAGCTTATTGTTCAATCACAGCATCGAGAAAGTCGGACCGTTTACATTTCCCGTCTCCGTGAAGGGAAGCTTCCACGTTGCCAGTAACGACACCAACAAGATCGCTTTCCTGCGCAGCGGCGCGTTCTGTAATTCCTGTCACGATGTCCGCGTGCCGCTGGGCGGCGAAGGTCCTGGCAACCTGCAGCACTATGAGTCCGACGTGAATCCCGGCGGCAACGGGCTGACCTATTTCCGCCTCGAGAATCTAAGCTCCGAATGGCAGACGGGAGCTTACAACAGCGCCAACAACCCGTTTGGACAAGTGGTCCGCTGCCAGGATTGCCACATGTCGATGTTTCCGTTCGCCGGCAATAGCACTTACCAAGCCGGCGGCATGAAGGTGACCAGCCCCACGCCCGCGGTCTTCTCCGAAGACTTCGCGGCCGTACCAGGGGTCGCCACCGATCAGGATTATCCGCTTCCGAAACGCAAAGTGGTGAATCATTATTTCACCGGAGTCGACGTGCCCATTCTCGGCGCCGATGAACTCGCACTCCGCCTGGGCACAGGCTATCCGGATCCATACGAAGCCGGTACGGATTCGCACGGCGTTCCGAAATCGATCGCCTCCCGGCGCGAAGCCCTGCTGAAAGCCGCGGTCCGCTTGAATCTCGATAAGACCGACAGCACCGCGCAGCCGGGTCGGGATTTCATGGTGCGCGTGGACGCGGTCGCTCTCACAGGCCATCGTTTCCCCGCCGGATTTTCGCAGGAGCGCACTACCTATATTCAACTTTCGGTGACCGACGACAACGGCTTCGTCCTCTACCAATCCGGTTACCAGGTGGACAAGCCTCATCCGGACACGGGCGAGATGCAGGCGGATGGCAGTTTGGACGACGAAGATCTCGAGCACGTGCATGCAGTGGTCGATCCCGGCCGTCACACCGATACGTATTCCACCGGGCCTGCCAACAACGGACACACCAATCAGGTTTTTGAATTGGGGCCCGACGACGGACCCGAAACGCGCGTCTACGCCGGCATCGATGAAGGTTTGGTTTTGTTCCGCAATGAGCTGACCCGCATTTTTCTGCCTGGCCAAAATACCGGGCGCACCGATGCCGCGGGAAATGCAGTTGTCGCCGACAGGCCGCACTACGAAGAAACGTTCAGCGCCGCCTTCGCGAACACCGTGGACAATTTCCGGTCGCTGCGGCCATTGGTTCCGCGCACTTTCCGCTATCGGATCCACATGCCCACGGCGGATGAGCTGAAGGAGTTGGGCATCGATTCCATTCAAGGTCCGCTGCACGTGCACGCGCAGGTGAACTACGAGCACTTCCCGCCGCTGTTTATACGATTTCTGTCCCGAACAACAGGGCCCGATGGTCCGGCCGGGCACGATCTTCAACTGCTGAGCGAGCAGTCGGTGGATTCATATCTGAAGAACATCAAGGGTATCGCCTCGGCCGACGTCACGGTAAATGTGGTGCAGCCATGATGAAGTTCGCAATCCTGTCTCTACTCATCGGTGTTGCAGCCGCGCAGCCCTACAAACCCGGCGTCACCTACCAAACCAGCAATCCCAACTACCCCGCCCGCAATCCGTTTTATTTCGAGGGACGCATCGATTGGGATTTGTTGAAAATCGATCAGCCGTCGAACGCTTGGGAGTTCGCGCAACGCGGCATTCATCGGCAGGACGACCTGGAAGATTTTCAAGGAGCGATCGACGATTATCGCAAAGCCGTGTCGATGAACAGCCTTGCGGACGGCTCTTGCCAGTTGGTTACGGCAGCCCCGGTGGGCTTCGGCCAAAACGTCGATCCCCCGCCATGTATGTTCACCGCGCGTCTCCGGTTGGGAAATTTGTTGAAGCGCTCGAATCCCGCCGAAGCCCTGTCCCTGTTCCAGGAGGTTCTCACGATCGATCCCCTTCGACTCGGCGTGAACGGTTTCATTGCCGAGACATATTCTCTGATGACCTTTACCGCTGATCCTTCCGATGTAACCCAGCTCCTACGGAATGCAGTCGCCGCATATCAAGCGGAACTGACCCTTTCCCCAGTCACTCCTTTATCCATCAAACTCACCGGCGACGAAGCCAACAACGCCCACGTACACTGGGAACTGGCGGCCATCTATGAAAAGCTAGGACAACTTGACGACGCCAGATCGGAACTGGATCTCTACCTCAAAGCCACGAAGTGGCACAGCGATACCTACCCGTGGCGAATCGACCTGGCCCGAAAACGAATCGCCCGCCCGTAGCACAGGCATTCTTGCCTGTGTTGGTTTTAGATGTAACCCTATTTCTAACTCCGTGGATCTCCCAAGCCCAAACGCAGATGCAAACGGCCTGGGACGCAGTACTAGATCCACCGTCCACAGTGAAACAACCACACGACATTCCGACTGATTTCCTCAATCATTTCTTCTTCGAAAGCCGCACCGAATTCTGGCGCTACAGCACCAGCTTCACCGGTCTTCCCACCGCGGCGGGCGTCATCGACGCGCCGTTCACCGGCATCTTCAACCCCAATGGCATCCCCTACCAGCAAGCCTTTCAACCAGACGCGAGTCGCGTCTACAGCTTCCTGGATTGGGGCACGCGCGGCTGGCTTTCGGATCGCGTCAACACGCATTTTTCATTCAGCTACCGCCAGGATTTGACAACGGTACAACCCGGCGCGCCCGCCGAGAATCTAATCGAAACGTTCCCCAGGAATCGATCGCTCCAGTTGCTGAATGCTTCGGTCGAGATCGGCGGCCGGCCCACCGATGGCGTCTGGGCGGGAACTTCGCTCGAGCTGGGACGCCAATATGTCTACGGCGCGGAGCTGGCCGCCATCGATGGCGCTTCGTTTTCAGTCGATCGCCGGCGATTCGCGCTCACGGTCTTCGGAGGCCGCCGATTTTCCCTCTTCGCCGATCCCGAGCAACGAGCCTTGGGCGGCGCGAATCTGGTCTTCAAGCTGGGCCGCAACGCCGGCATCGAATACGACACGCTCTGGTACATCAAGGGCACGAACCGCGTCGTCTATCGGCAGCGCCTCGGCGGCAAGTGGCTGCTCAATTCATCCTTGCGCGCGGTAGGTGGATCGCCCGTCGATTTCAGCGCGCAAGCGATCTATTCATCGGCCAGCGGACGCACAACAGCGCGATTGAGCTTCTTTCAAAAGCTCACAGACAAAGATTTTTCCTACGATTACACCATCGCCGCGCGAGACCGCGACCCGCATAATCTCGCGACAGCCCTCTACTTTGGGCCCATCACGCCATACAGCCAGTTTGTAATCGACGCCCGGCGATCCATATCCCCGATGCTTCGTTTGGGCGGCGCGCTTTGGATTCGACGATTGAACGACTCCAAGGATCAGGGCGCGTTCAACACGTCGTTCCAAGACTACCGGGCCAACGCCCAGCTTTTCCCCGCACGGAAACTGGAAACGTTCTTCGAATACCATCGGCATGATTCCGACCGGCTGAGTCCCGTGAATCCCACAGGATTTGACGATATCAGCCACTCCGGCGAGACCAGCGTGAAAGATCTGACTGGCGATATTCGCCGCGCATTCGGAGAAGGCAAGGTGGGGTTAAGTGGCGGGGCATATTACCGCAGGATCGATCTGCAGGACCGGTTTTTCATCATCAATGGGATGCACCAAAGCGGTTGGCTGGCCGGCGGTTGGTGGCGCATCGATCCGCGCACCCGCGCTTACGCCGACTATAACCTCGACAACGATTTTTTCGTCTTCCGCCCGGACTTGAAAAACTCGCGGATGCTGCGCCTGGGCGTGACCTGGAAATACTAGATGACGAAACGCCTGGTCTTTCTTGCATCGCTGTTAATTTCGAGTGCCGCCGCGCAAACGTTCTCCATTCATGCGTTCCATGACAAAGCACTGGGATCGCTGGTTTGCAGCCTCTGCCACGTTCCATCGGCCAGAGGATCGGTCGAATTAAAGCGGCCGGGACACGACGAATGCCGCGTCTGCCACCAGAACGATTTCGAAAAGGATTCCCGTCCGCTTTTCTGCGCGCAGTGCCACACCGGGCCGCGCAACAAGACCGATTTGCCGGCGACCCGCGCCATCGTGACCGATTTTTCTCATGCCCGGCATAAAGATACAAGAGCGCGTAACGATGCCGCCACGGGCTTTCGCTCGGACTGTACTTTCTGCCACAAGCTTGAAGCCGGCGGAATTGAAGCGAAGTTCCCCGCCCATATCGAGTGCGCCAGTTGCCATTCCAAACCCGGCGTGAGCCCGCACCTGAGCGCTTCAATAACAGAGACCCAGTGCCGCGGCTGCCACGCACCGGAGCAAACCGAGAAGCACAACGTCTCCGGCACGTACGGCAACATAAAGTTCTCCCATGCAACCCACCTCAAGCTAAAAAACAATTACCGGGTCGATTGCACGACCTGCCATTCCGCGATCTTGACCAGCACCAGCCAGGCGGACCTCTCGCTCCCGCCCATGCTGGACTGCGTAGCCTGTCACGACACATCCAAAAAGATTTCGGCGCAATTCCGCATGTCCAACTGCCAGACCT
The DNA here is from genome assembly GCA_955652915.1 of uncultured Bryobacteraceae bacterium. Lineage (GTDB taxonomy): Bacteria > Acidobacteriota > Terriglobia > Bryobacterales > Bryobacteraceae > Palsa-89. Next base: position 322 of record CATPCJ010000092.1, on the reverse strand, counting down.
GTCACGTCGACACTGTACAGGGTGTCGCTCCCCCTAGCCACAGCGCCGCGGTGAAGCCGCCCTCGCACACGGAAAGTTTTCGGATTCACCACCAGGAAGATTCCTCCGCGCCGGACGCGAAGTGTTTCGCCTGCCACCAGAACGTGACCCCGTCGCTCGCTGCGAAAAACCAATGCGTCTCATGCCATCAAGTGATGCGGCCCGCGTCGCACACCGCGCGATGGAAGGACGATCTCCACGGCAAGTTCGCTGCGCTCGATCGCGCTACTTGCGCCACCTGTCACGCCGCCGATTATTGCAGCCGCTGCCATAACGAATTGCC
>CATPCJ010000091.1 GCA_955652915.1 uncultured Bryobacteraceae bacterium | reverse complement strand
TGTTAAAAATGTCTTTCCAGCACCTGGCCGCGTGGGTCAGAATCTGTTTGGCGCCCTCGAAGGTTCCATTGTGATGATCGCCAAAGCTGGAGAAGTCAAAGACGATATCATAGCGGCCGCGATTGTCTTTCAACAATCCCGCCAGCAGGACCTCTCCCCGATAGTGAGCGCTCTCGAGAAAGTCGCGGAGGTGGTCCATGTACTCCGGATAGCGGGACTTGAGCAGCGCCGCGTTGCGCTCCTCATGGGTGCTCTTGGGCACATCGCTGACGGAGAACGAACTCTCGCCGATGTGATACACGAAGGCGTGGTTAGCCAGTGCCGCCCGGAATCCGCAGCGGTTGGCGCGCATCACCAGATCGTTTTCTTCGTTATAGCCCTTGCCGTATCCCTCATCCATGAGCCCGAATTCACGAAGAATGTCGAGCTTAATAAACATGCAGAAACCAACTGCGGTCGGCACGTAGTGGAACTCAGGCAAGTGGGGTGACAACTCGCGAAAGATTGCGTACGAGTGGTCCGGTTGCAGCTTGCGGAATTCTTCCTGATGCGGAAACGAACAAATGGTGGCATTGTTCGTGCGCGGGCTGACGAATCCGATCACGGGATCGAGGTAGGCGACTCGCTGAATCTCACGGATTGCTCCGGGATAGACGATCGTGTCGGAGTTCAGCAATAAGACATCCGCCCCGGCTTTCACCGCTAACTTCAGGCCGCGATTGACAGACATGAGGCACCCAACGTTCACCGCATTTTCAAGCAGTAGAAAAGGAACGGCCCGGAATCGTATTTTCGCGGTGTCACGTAAAGCCGCAGCCAGGTCCGGATCGTCCGGCGAATCGTTAATTGCAACGAGCGTACATTGCAATTCCTTCAGCTCATCGACGCACGGTTCCAGCGAAGCGAAGAACGATTCAACCAATTCCGGGTTGCGGTAGAACGGAGCGATAACGTAGATGGGCCGGTTTGGAGGGACACGTGTTCTAAACGACATTCCTAGCGTTTCGGATTCAGCAGAACAGCAAATCGCTGAATGGGTATTGTTCTTCCAAGGCTACATAGTATTGTAATGCAAGGATATAGCAGGACCTGTCCAACGCTGCCGCTCCTGTGAGAATCAGACGTGTCTTCTCGCCATCCTGGCGAATGTTGTTGCTGACCTGAATTCGTTGGCCGGCACGCTATTTACGGGATCTTCCAACCCGAAACAATTGGCATTGTGTTCCCTGTGTTTCTGGTTTTTTTTTGCATTCTTTCGGGTATATAAAAAGGTAGGAGGCCCACAGGTCCGAGGAACCATCCTTACTGTTTACAGGTCTGACGAAGACAAGGCGAATTTTCCGGAGGTCTGTTAAAGTTTATGGCCGGAACGAAACTCTGAGCCAACTCGGGGGCCGCACCTAACAGGGTGAGACTAACTGCAAACCCAATCGATTTTCTCCATCCGCCTTGCGCCGGGGTGGCCAGTGTGGCAAGGCTCAGGTAGGCCGAGAAGTGAGCGCCTTGTCGGTAAAGGGTCGCTTCGAAACGACAGCCATAACTGAGAGGCTCCCGGCAAAAGAGAGCCAATAATCACTGCTGCAACGCAGAGAGCGAAAACGATATTGACTGTCAGATGCTGGCCCTTTGTGTCAGATGCTGGCCCTTTGACATGACACAAAACTTCGATCGCGTCAGCATCTAGAAACCCAGATGGAAATCGCCGCGCGACCAGAGACCGTAGAAAAAGCCGGTAGCCATGCGGCACCAGACGACCGCTTCTGAAGGACTTCGCGGTCCGCGCAGCGTGCTATGGTGAGTAATACGAAAACCGCTGTAAATACGATGAGCCCAGACATCCGATATGCACCGGAGCCTGATATTGACGCACGCGGTGAAGACGGGTTGGCGGACAATCGCGGGAAGCGCATCGGAATTCTCGTTGTCGCATACAACGCTGTCACAACGCTGGCTCAAGTTCTGCGCCGGATTACGCCCCAAGTGTGGAAGAACGTGGAGGAGGTGGCGGTGTTCGACGATGCCAGCCACGACGCTACGTTTGAACTCGCAGTCGGCTACAAGACGCTAGCGGAAATAAACAAGCTCCACGTCATCAAGCATCACGAGAATCTGGGCTATGGTGGAAATCAGAAGGCCGGGTACAATTACTTCCTGCAAAAAGGATTCGATGTTGTCGTGTTGTTGCACGGCGACGGCCAGTACGCGCCCGAGATTCTCTCCCACCTGTACCATCCCATCGTCGCGGGTGAAGCGGACGCGGTCTTCGGCTCCCGGATGATGAAAACCTATGGCGGTCCGCTAAAAGGCGGCATGCCGCTGTACAAGTTCGTCGGAAACCGCATTCTTACGATTTTCGAGAATTACGCGCTTGGGCTGCAGCTCACCGAGCTTCATAGCGGCTATCGCGCGTACAGTCTGGAAGCCCTGCGAAACATCGACCTCACTCGCATGACGAACGATTTCCATTTCGACACGGAAATCATCATTAAGCTCCAGCATCAGCGATATCGCATGAAGGAAGTGCCCGTCCCGACTTTTTACGGCAAGGAGATTTGTTACGTCAACGGGCTGAGGTATGCCAGGGACATTACCAGAGCGGTGCGCCGTTATAAATCGACGATCCGTTCGTTCAAGCGGCATCCTGAATTTCAGGAGTATTTCGTACATTACCCTCTCAAGGAAAGCAAGTATTCCAGCCATTACTATTTCGAGCGGCTAACGGGGACGAACCAGGATGTTCTCGAAGTTGGTTGCGGCGAGGGTTTCATGGCATCGAAAATCGCCGCTCAAGGGAATCGTATCGTGGGAGTGGACGTCTTGCCGGCGCCCAAGCTCGCGGGAGTGTTCGACGAGTACGTCAGTGCGTCCCTGCACCATGGCCTCGGCGATGCGATGGTGCAGTTGGACCGACACAGATTCGACAAAATCTTGCTGATGGAGGTTCTCGAACATCTGGTGGACCCTGAGAGCCTGCTGCAGGATTGCCGGACACTGCTGAAACCCAATGGCGAGTTGCTCATCTCCGTGCCGAACATCGCCAATCTGACGGTGCGGCTGGCGCTCGCGTTCGGCCGTTTCCACTACGCGGACCGCGGCATTCTCGACAAGACTCATTTGCGGTTCTTCACACGCAAAACGGCGCGCCACATGATCTCCTGCAATGGCTTCGAGATTGTAAAGGAACACATGACGGTGATGCCGCTGGAGTTGGTGCTTGGTCTTGCGGCAACCAACCCTCTGATGAGGCTGGTGACTGGGATGCTGGCCTTCTTCACTGCCATTATGCCGGGCCTGCTAGGTTACCAGATGGTCTACGTGGCGCGCGCGAAGCAAGGCGCGAGTCACGATTAATCAGTATGACTATGTTGTCAAGTATTTGTTGGCGCGAGAGGCCGTCGCTGAATGCTTGTGTCAGCTTCCAGTCGATTTTCCCAAGAAACGGGCGCGTATCTCACCCGAATCAGTGAATTGGCGCAAATCCATCTTGTTAAGCAGCCGCGGTTTCATGGCATGTTATAAAGCTTCACTAATCTGCAGAACTGTGAGGCCACGAAGTTGAGCAATAACGACATCGCTAATAGCGGGGCCAAGACGACTGGGGAAGTCACGCCGGACGATCAGCTCCACGAGATCCAATGAGAAGGAATAAGAGAACTCCTATCTCAACTCCGAACGCTGGAGATGTCCCTCGCTGAGCTTCGAGGCTCTAGCCAGGACGCGGGTGCCCGTTACCAGAAGTTGCAGGCGGACTATGTAGCTCTGTATATCGATGGAATGGTTAGTAAGTCCCGCACGCGCTCGCTTCGTCCAAGTCCTTTGGTGTGAGACAACTTCGAGCTCTTGGAGGTAACTAGTCTTTGTATAAAAAAAGCTGCGTGTGAATCGGGAAGGCGTCGAACGCCGTCTTTCCGATTATCTCATCGAGTCTCTTGGCTAAGGAGAGTCCATGCTTCAATGATTCCGGCTGTCCTGGGATAGCAGTGAGCAGCTCTGCCATGTACCTCTGCCAGTGATTCGGCGAAAAGCCCATAGACAAACCAAACGAAATATCTTTAAAACCAGCCTCTGCAGCCATAGCGCGAAGCGCCGCGAATGAAAATATATGCTTGTCGGGCAGCGGGTACGCTTCAAGCGCTTCGATGTCACCCTCGTGTACGCGCATGTAAACAAGGTAATCCAGGTAACTCTCAATCCCAGGGTCGGGCACGCCGGCATCCTGGATCGATCTGAGTAGAAATTCCACAAACCGATAGCCCTCGGCGCAAGGTTCATTGAAAGTCGCAACACCGCCCGGTTTCAAGACCCGGTAAATCTCGCGCAAAGCGTCCACAGCCCTGACGATGTGGTGCAAAAAAGCAGACCCAACCGCGACGTCAAACGTACTATCGGCAAACGGGATCGCCACCACCGAACCGACTGCGAACTGGCAGCTTGACAAGTGCGCGGTTTTTCGTCTCGCTACGCGAGTCATTCCGAAAGAAATGTCGAAACCAATTGAAACCTGGGCGAACCCTTCAGAGGCCATTGCGTAGGCCAAGTTCCCCGTACCGCAACCAATATCAAGAGCCAGCCGCCCACTCAGGGGTTGCCGGCACTGCTGCTGCAGGAACGGTAAACGATGCCGATCAATTTCGACGGATAGATTGAATTGTTCATCGTATCGTTCTGCTTCACGGTCAAAGTGCTCGATGTTTGTCTGCTCAGATTGTATTGACATAAGGACCAGTCTGGCCTGAAGCGCGCGCTGCATCGTTGGACGCGCTGCTCAGGACCCAGAGAATCTGCCTAAAGGTGTGTGAACTGATCCGCACCGAAGACGCGGAGCCGGAAGTTCACGTACAGTTCTTGAGAATAGCAGAAAACGCATTATTGCCGGAACGAAGAACCCGGGAGCTGCAGAGTTGCCGTTAGTTTAGTTAAGTTAGATAGGACATTTCGCCGATGAACCAAACGGAAAACGAAGTTGATCTCCCTTGCTAATGACTCTGCCGATATCGCGGCAGTTTGGGTGCGACTCATGTGAGTGCATCCGCATGGTGAGGTTCTGTCGCTCCACGTGGGACGTGCAAGCGCGCCGTGGATTGGGATTGCCAATGACTGGGACCTACCTTCATACGGACCACTTCAGCCGGGGGAATAGCGGCGTTCGCCTTCCGGCGTGATGCGGTACACTTTAATAAATTGGCTGAAGTCCACGCGATCAGATAGCGTGTTCTCGATTGCGGAGACGTAGAGGCAGCTTCGATCCGATGGCATACCTTCGTGGTGAGGCCGGATCGGGACGAAAAGCAAGCACTCGCTGTTGGGTTTCAACGCAGGATTCAGTGGACTTACGGCATGTTATAATGCGGAACTAATGCGCACGAAGTTGAGCAGCCACGACATCGCCGATAGCGGGGCCAAGTGGACTGGGGAAGACACGCCAGACGATCAGCTCTACGAGGTCCCAGGAAAAGAACTAAGCGAACTCGTATCTCAACTCCGGACGCTGGAGATGTCCCTCGCTGAGATTCGAAGCTTTAGCCAGGGCGCGGGTGCCCGTCCCCAGAAGTTGCAGGAGGACTATGTTGCTCTGCTAGAACAGTCTTCGGCGGAACGAGTCGCATTTGATCAAGCCAAATCCGCTTGGTGTGCTGAAAAGGAGACGCTATTGGGCTCTAACGCGGCACTGGAGCAGTCTGTGGCCGACATGAGTCAAGCCAACGTTTCCTTGACCGGCATAGTTGCCGGCTTGCAGCGGGAAATCGAAGTATTGTCAGCGAGTCTGCTGAGCGGGAACAGCGAGTTGGCGCAGAAAGCAGGGGCGATTCATGAATTGGAACGGCGACTGAAAGAAAGCGTCCGGGAAAAGCGCAATGGTGAGGAGTACGCGCGACAAGTCATGCTCGAACTCTTGCGTGTGCGCGAGGAGCAAGAGGCCACCCAGCGACGCGCGGATGCGGCAGCCGCCCAGGCGGCATTGGCCGACCAGCAACGGGATGCGGCAGCCAAGGCGGCATTGGCCGGCCAGCAACGCGACGAGATGCGAGATCTGTTGCGGAAGGCCGAGTCTACCTGCCTGGACATGGAACAGACTCCGGGTTGGTGGCTGATAAAGAGTTTTCATGGCCGGATGAAGCGATCACCCAGGTTGGCTACCGCAATTGGTCTCGTGCTGAAAGCAGCCCGCAGCCTGAGACTCCTGCCCGCTGGTAGCCCGTGGGAAGTTCAGTGGATCGCTCCGCTGGTCGATCAAGAGTTTTACTTCCGGACCTATCCGGAAGCCGAGGCGTGGGGGGGGCCGGCCGCGGAGCACTATTTTCGGCTGGGAGCAAGTCAGGGTTATAACCCCAGCTCTGTCTTCGATACACGGTTCTACCTAACGCAATATCCCGACGTGGCATCCACCCGCTTAAACCCGTTGCTGCATTATGTACATTACGGGGCGCGCGAAGGCCGGCGGACCCATGCCGATCCGGAGGAGGCGCCTTGCGCGGACTCGCGGGAGCCGGAAGTGGCCGGCAGCTCACCAGCGGGTAGCCCGTTGGAAGTTCAGCGGATCGCTCCGCTGGTCGATCAAGAGTATTACTTTCGGACCTATCCAGAAGCCGAGGCGTGGGGG
>CATPCJ010000090.1 GCA_955652915.1 uncultured Bryobacteraceae bacterium | reverse complement strand
TGGCCTATCAGATCTCCGGATCACAGAGCACAGCATGCTGGCGCAGCCATTTCTCAAGTTCCTTGAACCCAGGGTTTCGCTTTCGTAAAGGCCCAAGAGGAAGGCGAAGGCCGCGATGTCGTCGAACTCCAGTCGGTAGCCGTTCAGCTTAGGGAACGCGGCGGTCACCGTCACAGCGACCCGCTTGTGGCCGTCCACAAACGCATGATTTTGTGACAGGCTCTCCCAAAGCGCAGCCGCTTCTTGAATGTCCGTGTAGCAACCGCTTTTGGGTCTCGCCAATGCGGAGTCGAGAGCGCCGCGGTCCCGAATGCCAAATGAGCCTCCGAATCTGGAGATCAACCGGGCGTGGACGGCGATCACCTCATCAATAGTCGGATAAGTCACTGAGCCAGACGGCGGAGCAGTTCCGGGTGCTGATCGATGAACTCGTCGACAGCCGCGAGAAATGGCGATGATCGAGGCGATCTCGTACCCTTCAGGAAATCGATGAATTGCTGGACCGACTCCTGTTCGTCCGGCGTAAGTGAGCTGATTACCGCGGCAAGATTTTCGGCGGCCATGGTTGCCTTCCAGTTGCAGTATACCGTCATCCTCTACTATGCCCGCTGCAGCTTCCTCGCCGCATCCACCCTCGTAGCCCGGCTCAGCGGAATCGCAGCCGTGATCGCGGCAATCAAAATTACAACCAACGCCGCGGCAATCATCATCAGCGGATCGCGCGCTGAAATACCGAACACCACGCTCTTCAGCCAATGCGATGCCCCCCATCCCGCCGCCATGCCCAATACAATTCCAATGACGATCAGCCTCGACGCCTGCATCCCCGCCCACGAAAGAATTGTCGACCGCCGCGCGCCCAGCGCCATCCGGATCGCTATCTCTTCTTCTCTCGCCGTCACCCAATAATTGAGCAAGCCATAAACTCCCACCGCCGATAAAATCAACGCGAGTCCCGCGAAGATCCCCAGCAGCAGCGTGCTGAAACGCCGCCGCGCCAGCGTGGCGCCCATCACGTTTTCAAAACTGCGCAGACTCTGGATGGGCAAGTTTCCATCCAGCGAAGCGACCACCCGCCGTACGCCCGGCGCGAGTAACTTGGGGTCGCCGCTGGTGCGAATCATCACCGCCATTCCTTCGGAAGCGTCCTGCGCAAACGGCCGGTAGATCTCTGGCATTGGCTTCGAATCCAAGCCCTCCTGCGTGACGTTGCCAACCACGCCGACGATTTCAAAGGTGGGGCCCGGCATATATGGTCCGCCGACTTTAATGCTGTGGCCAACGGCAGATTCCTTGGGCCACCACCTTCGTGCCAGTACTTCATTCACCACGGCCACCAGCGGCGCACCCTTGCGATCGGCCGTAGTAAACCCCCGACCCTCGCGTACGGGAATGCCCATGGTCTGAAAGTATTGTGGATCGGCCAGATTGAAGAGCGAAAGAGGAACGTCGCTTTGCGCCGGAATAGGTCCATCCAGAACCGAATACCACCAGTCGCCGCAGCTTCCCGCGGAGGGCGGGCAGTTCACTGCTCCCACTTCCTTCGCCCCGGGTAGCATACTGAGACCCTGTAACAGGCGGTCGTAGAAGTTTTGGACCGCCTGTTGATTCTTGTAACTGGACGCCGGAAGCACAACTTCCAGATCCAGCAATCGCTCAGCAACAAAACCAGGATTCGTATTCTGCGCCGCGATCAAGCTGCGAAGTAACAGGCCGGAGCTGAACGCCAGCACCAGAGTAATCGTGATTTCCGCCACAACCAGCGCGTTGCGAAAAGACCTTTCGCGCCGCGTATCGGTGCCGGACCGGCCGCCGCTGTTGAGTGCGGACGACAGATCGATTTTTCCCACTGTCAGGATGGGAGCAAACGCCACCAGCAATCCGGTAACGATAGTGAGACCGGCGGTGAAGAGCAGAACCCGGAGATCCAGGCCAATCTCTGGCAGCCGCGGAATTCCCCGGGGCGCCAGGAACAGCAGCGCGCGCAAGGACCAGTACGCGATCGCGAGACCAAGCGCGCCGCCAATTCCGGCGACCAACAAATTCTCCGTGAGCACTTGCCGGATCAGTCTCTTCCTACCGGCCCCAATTGCCGTTCGAATCGCAATCTCGCGCGAGCGGGCCGCGCTACGGGCCAAGACAAGGTTCGCGACGTTCGAGCAGGCGATCAGCAGGATCAAGCCCACTGCGCCCATCAGCAGCCACAGCGTCGGCCGGATGCTGGCCGTCTTCGTGTCCGACAAGAACACTCCATAAGCGCGGTGATCGTTCTCCGTTCCAGGATCTTCCTTGGCCAAACGCCGCATTATGCCATCCAAGTCGTTCCGTGCGGCCGCGAGTGTCACCCCTGGTTTCAATCGGGCCAACGCGCGGATCGATCCATGTTGCGTACGTGGCGTGGAATCTCTACGAAAGAGACCCATCGGCAGATAATAATCCACGGACCTCGGGAAGAATTGCAGATCGGGTGGCAGCACGCCGACGACGCGGTAAGGCTGACCGTTCAGGGCCAGCGTCGTTCCCAGCACATTGACGTCGCCGCCCAGCTTCGTGAGCCAGAAACTGTGGGCCAATACGGCCGTGCGAGTGGCGCCGAAGCGATCTTCTTCTTCCGTGAACACGCGGCCCAGCAACGGTTTCGTTCCAACAAGCCGGAAGAATCCGTTGGTTACCAGGGCGGCCGACGTGAACAACGGCTCCCCGCGGCCCGTTAACGTGAAGTGGTCCATTTGACGCGCCGCCATATCTTCAAAGCTATGGTTGTATTTTTGCCAGGCGCGAAAGTTTCCCCAGGTGACGCTGATCCCCTCGGCCTTGGCATGCGATTCTCCCAGCTCCACCAGCCGCTCGGAGCCGGGATAGGGCAAAGGTTTGAGCAGCACCGAATTCACCACGCTGAAGATGGCCGTATTAGCGCCAATCCCCAAAGCCAGCGTGAGAATGATGATGAGCGAATAAGCCGGCGACTTGCGGAGGCCCCGCCAACCGTACCGCACATCCTGCAAAAAGGTTTCGAGACTCAGAAAACGCCAGGCATCCTGCGCCCGCTCCCGGGTCAGCGTGGCGTTGCCGAAGTGACGGCGAGAGGCAGCGCGTGCGTCGTCGGGCCGCATACCCTTCGCGATGTTGTCCTCGGTTTCGAGAGCGAGATTGGACTCGATCTCTTCCGCCAAATCTTCCGTGACCGCCCGCCGGCCCGTCAGCGTGCGGCGAAGCTTGGACCACAATTCCCGCATCGAGTCATCCTCTCGTTGCCAGCACGCGGCCCATGGCTTCCACGAACCGCTCCCACCTGGACGTCGCGGCCACCAGTTGCTTGCGGCCCAACGGCGTGAGCCGGTAATACTTCGCCCGCCGCGAATTGGGCGAGGTTTTCCACTGTGACGTGATCCAGTCCCGCTGCACCAACCGCTGCATCGCCGGATAGAGCGAGCCGTTATCCACCAGGAACTCGTTCTCGGAAAAGCGTTCAATGAATTGGCTGATTCCATAAGCGTGATTCGGGCCCATTTGCAGGCTTCGAAGTATCAGCACTTCGAGCGTCCCTTGCAGGAATTCCAGCCGCTCAGATAGATCGTCTACCGTAGACATACCACCTGTATAACATGCGGTCGTCAGCGCGTCAAACCGCGCCGCCTTTGCGAAACTCGTGCCTGCACCCGATTTGCCCTTTAGAGATAGTCAAGCGCGGCCACCATTGCGGATTTTCTGGACCGAGTCTTTTCCAAGAAGAGCTTACATGGTATGCGGTTCTAAGCTGTCCTTGAGTAGCTATCTTCGACGACGAGGTCTCGACGGCGCGCACAGAACGATACGCCGTCTTTCATCGAGTCATGTTCCTATTAATATGGGGAAGAGTTGCTGACCTAATTCGATCGATTGCCTTCGGAAGACGCCCTCTCCTAACCACCTCTTCCATCCAATCTCTTGCCTCGACCTCATTCGTTAAGATTCGGACGTTGTTCTCCACCATGCAGGCGGACAACACGACACGAATGTCATCAGCATGGGGATGTGGCCTCATCGGATCCAAGAAAAAGATCACGACGTCACAGCGGCGATAGAGAATTTCCGTTGCGATTTGGATATCGCCCCCCTTGGGTCCGGAGTGGACTGGAACTATCCTATCTTTAAGGCTGGGTACGGACTCCTCGATTTCTCGTCCGGTTGTTCGCGTTGCGAAAATCCGACCGAACTGGCCCAGTTCCGACTCGTATTCAATGGCGAACTCAGCCAGTCGAGGCTTCATCTCGTCATGCGCTATAAGCGCGATTGTGGTGGTGCTGGGTCGAATTGCTTCTTGAGGTAGAGGCAATCGCGCATAGGCGACATCGTGAGCGTCTTGGCAAGACCGGGGAAGAAGGTGTCCGTTCGTGTATTCCTCTTCGGTGAGCTTCTCTTTGGAGAGCTTCAACGGCGGGGGAACCCGCTGCAAGTTCCGCCGAACGTCCTTGTCGGCTTCCGTTCCGAACCACTCAACTACGGAACCGCTGTTCCTCAGCCGTTTGACACGCCAGACATCACAAAGGCGCGTTAGGGCCAAGTTCTCCGGGTTCAACCAGTGAGCCTCAGCCGGGTCCAAGAACGGCCAGATGATACTACATTGACGATTTACAAGGTAGTTGGCCATCACCGTAACACCACCCTGCCTTCTATCCGGCAAGCGAGTGCTACTGGCAAGTACCACTTCACGCATCGGTGACCGCAGAAGCGGTCCCATGGAGTCTGGATTCCAAGCTACTTTCCCGCCCAAGAATAGTCGGTCGAACGTTCCTCCCGTGAATAGGAAATGGAATCGCCCCAGGCGATTGCGATCAGTATCGTAGATCTGCTCGAAGCAATCGGCTAACGCCCAATTCTTTTCTTCACTGTCCCAACTCGCGAGAACTCCGATTAAAACTTGCTCGTTTGGGTTAGTGGCGGTCATACCTCTCATTTTCTGTGGAATGGCCGAGCGCCGGGATACAGACCTTGTCCACAAAGGCCGAATCACAATCAGAGCGACGATGAGACAAAGATAAGATGTCCACTTTCCCGCACAAGTCTAGCATAACTACGTCAACTATTCTCACCTACGGAGCCGAACGTTTGGACACATTAGGCACAAGTCAGGATCAAAGTACAGGTTATCTTGAACAAATCGAGAGAAATCAATTGCGCCGATTCTCGCCCTTAGAAAGAGGGTCATGCTCCGTATGCAATTTGCGATGGTCTGATTTGTTCCACCCCGACTATCAACGGATGGCGCAAAACGTGCTCTCCCCTTTGGCAGGATGCCGTTACTCGAAACAAAATACTTCGGACCGCTGCCGTACCAACCGGAATCTGTCTTCAATTTCCCTGCCGGCTTGCCGTCCTTTGACGATCAAAAACGTTTTGTGCCCATCGAATTGCCCCAGAACGCTCCCTTGTTGTTTCTGCAAAGCCTGGAGCGGCCATCGCTTTGCTTCCTGGCGCTCCCCATCTTGGTGGTCGATCGGGAATACCGGCTCGCGGTGTCTCCTGAAGATCTGGCCGAACTGGAACTTGATCCGGACCGTCAGCCCGAGTTGACGCGCGAGGTGCTGGTGCTGGCGTTGGTATCGCTTCACGACGGTTTATCGGCGACTGCCAATTTAATGGCGCCAATCGTGGTCAATCTCAACACCCGGCGCGCCCTCCAGGCTATTCGCCGCGATTCGGCCTACTCACATCGGCAGGCGCTCCCGGGCGGCGACACAACATGCTAGTGCTGCGGCGGCGGGCGGGCGAATCCTTATTAATAGGCGACGATATCGAAATCGAAGTGCTTTCGGTGACTCCCCAAGGCGTCAAGATCGGAATCCGGGCGCCTAAGGCCACCGTGGTGTTGCGCAAGGAACTCAAGATTACGCGGGAGCAGAACGAAGCGGCCGCCCAGGCACTCGCGCTGCCAGATTTCGCGCGAACCATGGAAATCTTGCGCGCCAGCTCAAGACCCCAATCTTTTCCCCGATAAGGATTAGTGAGCACCGGCAGAAGCAACCGATCCAGGGATCGAAACTTCTCGAGGGCGCCAAAGGCGTTCCGGGCCCGTGAAGGTTCACGCGCCTGAGTCTCAACATTCAAGGAGAGAATACTATGTCATTTAGCATCAATACCAACATCGCTTCGCTGCAGGCCCAAAATTACCTGCGCGCCAACAGCGATTTCCAGGGCAAGACCATCAACCGCGTGACCTCTGGTCTACGCATTGTTTCCAGCGGCGACGATGCCGCGGGCTTGGCGATTGCCAACGGCTTTCGTTCGGACGAAGCCGTGCTTTCCCAGGGCGTTCGCAACGCCAATGATGGTTTGAGCCAGCTTCAGATTGCCGACGGCGGCATCAGCAACATTTCGTTGCTGTTGGATCGCGCCCGTACTCTGGCCACGCAATCGGCATCCGGCACTTTTTCCGGCGACCGATCCTTGCTCAACGGCGAATTTCAGAACGTCCTGAGCGAAATCAACCGGCAGGCGCAGTCCATCGGTTTGAACCAGGGTGGAATCTTCGCCAAGAACCTGGCGGTGTTCATCGGCGGTGGCCGCGGAGCTACCGGCGCGGCGGCGATTACTAACGGCTCGGTGTCGGTCGATCTATCCAAATCCACGGTAGATGCCCAAGGCCTGGGACTGAAAGGCTACACCGCCGGATACCAGGTCGCCGCCGGTACGCAAGACTCCGGCAAATACGATCTGAGCGCGTCCAGCATATCCAACGTCACCGCTCTCGTTGCCGGTGGGACGTCCACATCGTTTGTGATCTCCGGCCCCGGATTCTCGGGCGGCGCCGGCGGCGCCGTCACCGTCACCGTAAACCTGACCGGCGTGAACGATACAACCTCGCTGGCTGCCGCCATTAACTCGGGTATCCAGTCTGCCGGCAGCGGTAGTCCGCAAGCGCTCGCCTTCAAGGCCGCGAACATCAGCGCCGTGATTCATACCGGAACGGACGGGCATCAACAACTGCTCTTCACTTCCTCGAGCAGCACTTTCCAGGTAACAGCCGGGGACAATACCGCCAACGGGTTCCTGGGCAACTTGGGCACCAACGTTGCGGGAGCCGCGCTGGGCGCCACGGCCACGCCGAAGGCCGCCACGCTGGCGAGCGCCGCCTTCATCGCCGGCGGGACCCAGCAATATTCCACCGCTTATGTCAACTTGGTCCACGCAGCGGCGGGCGCGCAAGAGAAACAGACGCTGACATTCTCAACCAGCGACGCGTCCGGAGTCCCGCAAACGGTTTCGGTCACGCTAGACGCGGGCGCCGTCGCCGATCTGGATGGCGCGGGCGCGGTAGCTCAGATCAATACCGCGCTACAGGCCACCAACAATGCCGCACTGCAGGGCATCGTCGCCAGCACGGATCCCACCAAGGGCACGCTCTACTTCTCCCACGCCGCTACGTCCCCATTCACCCTCACCATCGGGCACGAAGCCACGAACACTACCACTGGCGTCGACGGTCTCGCGAATCCGGATACGATTCAAACAGCCGCCGTGATTGGCGTTGGCGCGAACGCCGACATCAGTAACCAAAGTTCCGCTCAGAGCGCCGTCTCCGCCCTGGCTAGCTCAGTCGCCAGTCTCGGAAGCGCGCAGGCGGTTGTTGGCCGCGGTCAAAATCAGTTTGGATACGCCGTGAACCTGGCGCAGTCCCAATTGACCAACATCGCGACCGCCGAATCCCGCATCCGTGATGCCGATCTCGCATCCGAAGCGGCCAACCTGACCAAAGCTCAGATTCTGTTGCAAGCCGGCGTAGCAGCCCTCGCGCAAGCGAATTCCGCTCCGCAAGCAGTTCTGTCGCTTCTGAAAGGCTAATCTTTAGTCCATTTCTGAGGGTCCTCATGTTACTCGGGCGAAGGCGCACTACCCAGCGCGCCTCCGCCCATTTTTTGTTCGGCTATCACTAGTCCATTACTACAGCTAGTTCTTCACTGTCAGTATCCGCGTTTATCGGCGTTTATCCGCGGCCAAATATAAGGGCCCGCAAAAAGGTTGTGCTAGCCTGATGTTTCCACATGATCCAAGTTGATAAACTAGCGAAGTCGTTCAAAGACAAGAAGCGCGGCATCGTACATGCCCTCGATCATGTTTCCTTCCAAGTAAAAGCGGGCGAGATCTTTGGTCTGCTCGGCCCGAACGGCGCCGGAAAAACCACCTGCCTACGCTTACTCGCGACCATTCTGAAGCCCACCAGCGGAACCGCCCAAGTGGGTGGCGCCGACATCGTGCAATCGCCGGAATCCGTCCGCCGCCAGATCGGATTTTTGTCCGGCGATATGGGTTCGCACGCCCGCCTCACCCCGCGCGAGGTGCTGAGCTTTTTCGGCAAGCTGAACGGCATCACCGGATCCAAGCTATCGCAACGAATCGACCAGATGGTGGAGCTGTTCGATTTCCGCGAATATGCCGACACGAAAATCGACAAGCTGTCCACCGGCATGAAGCAGAAGGTGGCCATCGCGCGCACCGTGCTGCACGATCCGCCGATCCTCATTCTCGACGAACCCAGCGCGGGACTGGACGTCCCCACCGCCCGGCTGATCGAACGCTTCATATTGAATGCCAAGGAGTCCGGCAAGTGTATTTTGTTTTCGACGCACGTCATGGAGGAGGCCGAGTATCTTTGCGATCGCATCGGCGTCGTCCATCAGGGCCGCCTGAAGGCCGAGGGAACAATGGAGCAATTGCGCGAGCTCACCGGAAAGCAACGGCTGCGTGAAATTTTTCTGGACTTGCTCGATATGCCCGAAGCAGTGGGAGCCGGCATATGAATCTGAGAACCAGCGCGGCAGTCTATCAAAAGGAACTGCTCGAAATTTTTCGCGACCGGCGAACCATGATCAGCATGGTGGTGGTGCCGCTGGTGGCCATTCCATTGATGTTCAATCTCATCAACCGTTTCATGACGTCGCGCGAGAAGCAGGCGGAAGGCGAATCGATCACGGTAGGTGTCCTGGACGAATCGAAAGTGCCCACCGTGCTGCCCGCTTTGAAAGCCGCGGGATTTCGGCCGGTGGTGAAGGCCGACCTCCGCGCCGCTGTTGCGAATAAGGAAGTCGCGGCGGCGGTTGAAGAAGCCGAGGCCGAGACCGGTGACGCCGTCACCGGAAAGCGAATCAGCATCTACATCGATCGCACCCGCCAGGCGTCGGATATCGCCGGCGACAAGATTCGCACTGCGCTGGACAAATTGAAAATCGACACCGTGCGGGCCAGTCTGCGGGGCTCCGGCGTCTCCGAGAAAATTCTGACTCCGTTCTCCACCACACGGGTCAACGTGGCATCCGAAAAGAAAATGTCCGGCCTGATCTTCGGCAGCGCGCTCGGCTACATCGTCATTCTTTTGATGTTCACCGGCGCCATGTATCCTGCCATCGACATGACCGCGGGTGAAAAAGAGAGGCGCACCCTGGAGGCTGTTCTATGTTCTCCCGCGGGCAGGAACGAAATTGTTTTCGGGAAAATCCTGGCCACCTCAACGGCCGCCTTCATCACCGCGCTGCTGACCTTGGGAAGCATGGCCTACTCATTCCGTTTCGCCCCGCACGCCTCGCAATCCCAGGAAGCCTTTCACATGGGTGCGCCGGACATCGGATCGCTGGCAATGGCGCTCTTCGCCGTGATTCCGACGGCAATTATGGCGGCTTCCCTCATGGTGGCCATCGCGCTGTTCGCCAAGAGTTACAAAGAAGGCCAGAGTTATCTAACGCCCATCGTCATGTTAGCGGCATTTCCGGCCGTCGTTGGAATGCTCCCCGGCCTGGAGCTGACGCCGGTGCTGGCGCTGATTCCGATCTTCAACGTCTGCCAGCTAATCAAGGAAATCTTTCTCGGCGAATTTTCCCGCGCCGCGTTTGCCGTAACTCTAGGATCGAACCTAGTCTACGCAGCCATCGCATTCTACATCGCCTCCAGAATCTTCAAAAGCGAGAGCGTCCTCTTCCGCGTCTAATGGCTCGGTAAGGCACTGAATTTACCGGCGTAGCGCGGACCCCCGGTCTGCGGCCTCGAGACGAATCTCGAGGCGGCAGCCTGAAGGCCGCGCCACAAGGTCGCAAGTGCTTAGGCGGCTAAGCGGCGGAGTTCCATTACCAGGGCATCCAGCGCAATGTTTTTTTGGATGTTGCGGCGGATCAATTCGGACAATTCATCGGTCTTCTTCACCGCGGCTCGGATCCAATCGAAGGAGACGTGCGAAGCCAGCGCTTCCAGGTCGCGGCGAATATCGACATTGCGTATTTCGCCGCAATGTTGCGCCAACATCAGCACGTCCTCCAACAGCACGTAGAGGATATTCAGGAAGAAATCGAGTTTCTCGGTTTTGCGAGGGGCAATGGCTTCGGCATGTTTCGCCCATTCGGAAAAAGGCGCGCGCCGTGCCGCCACTTGCAACAGCTTCAACATGGCGATGCGGCGATCGTCATAAACATCCAGATCCATCGAGACGGCCAGCCCCGGACTCCCGGCCGCGAGGGCGATGCGGCGATCGGGATCGGAAAGTCCGCGCGCCGATACAAACGCCCGCATGTCATCGTTCGACAATGGGGCCAGATGGAATGGCACGGATCGGGAACGAATGGTGGGCAACAAGTCGTAGGGATTTTCCGCAGTCATGACGATGATCAAGTGCTCCGGCGGTTCTTCGAGAGTTTTCAGGAGTGAGTTGCTCGCCTGTTCATTGGCGCGGTCGATGTGATCGATTAGAAACACGCGACGTTTGCCGTGCAAAGGATTGAATCGCGCGAGATCCTTGAGCTGGCGCATCTGCTCGATGGAGATCTGGCGCAACGGACCGTCGGGCGGAAAGGTGACGAAATCCGGATGGGTTGAAAACAGCAGCGGATCCTCATTGCGCTTATCGGAAGTCCACTTCTCGCGATCGGCAACGATTTCGGCGTTTGATTCCGAGCTAAGATCGTCGATTTCGATTTTGTCTCCGCCGCCCAGAAGCGCCGCGGCGAACCGCCGCGCCAAAGTGGCTTTCCCTACCCCGTCAGCGCCATCGATCAGCAGCGTTTGCGGAATGCGCTCTTGCTGCGTCATGGCAAAAAGGGTTCGTGCAACCGCGCCATTACCGTGGAAGTGTTTGAACATGAGGGGCGCCTTCAGTTTGGCACAGCGGCGCCCCCATATGCTTACAACTCAGGGTGCAAATGCAGCGTTTTGCCGGCCACGACGTAGATACGCTCAGCGTATTGCGTGCGGCCAAATTCGTGAATCTCGATGTTGTAGCTGCCAGGCCGCAGGTACATCGATTTATTCTGGTGCGTCGTGCCAGCATAGGCGCCATTGATGTACACCTGAGCGTCCTTCACTTTGGTATCCAGCTTGACTTCACCGGCGTTGGGATGGTCATAGTAATACCCGCCGTAAGCCGGACCCCAATAAGGGCCCCAATACGGACGATAGAACCCGCCGTAATAATACGGAGGGCCAACGACCACGAACCCACGGACGCCAGCCGAAGCAGTCATCGGCACGATTGTCATCAGCGCAGTCGCGGCCAGAAGAAGAAATTTCTTTTTCATTTTTCAACCTCGCTTCATTACAAGCAATTAAATTGCCGAACGCCAAATCGTTTGTTGTCAGGGATTTTATGGAAGAACCGGCTGGCCGAAGATTACCAGGCTGGTCGAAATCAGCCACCGCCGCAAGTTCTATCGGTGGTAGCTTACTTTCAGGGGTACCTATGAAGAGATTTGCTTCGTTGTTCTTAATTTTCGTGGCAGCGGCTGCGGTATCGGCGCAGACGCCCGTTGCTAAAGATGTCCAGGTTCTTGGCCAGAAGATTCACTATTTGGAGGCCGGCTCCGGTCCTACCGTGATTCTGTTACATGGCCTGGGTGGCGATGCGTCAAATTGGGCGGCCACCGTTCCTGCCCTCTCCAAGAGCTTCCACGTTTTCGTACCGGACCAAATCGGCTTCGGCGCGTCGGACAAGCCGCTCGCCAACTATCGCGTCGGGATGCTGGTCGATTTTCTGGACGGCTTCTGCAAGAAGCTTGCGATCACCAAGGCTACGGTGGTCGGGAACTCGCTGGGTGGCTGGACCGCCATGGCGTTCACGATCGCGCATCCGGACAAAGTGGAACGGATGGTGCTGGTGGATAGCGCGGGCTTTTCGTTCGAGCATCTGGGCGGATCCAAGCCTACTCGCGAAATGCTGGAAGTGATGAATGTGTCCACGGTGGAAGGCGCAAAAACTTTGATCGGCATAATTTTTGCCAACAAGTCGATGGCGACGGACGCCGTGGCCGAGACCTTTCTCGCCGAGCACTTGCGCAGGAACGACGGCTATACTATCGAGCGATTTATCGACTCCCTTATGAGAGGCGAAGACGTCGTTGATGGAAAACTGGCGAAGATCAAGGTTCCGACGCTGGTGGTGTGGGGCCGCGAGGATCTGCTTACTCCGCTGGCGGGCGGAAAAATGATGGCCAACGAAATCGCGGGATCGGAAATTGTGATTCTGGATCGCTGCGGACATGTTCCACAGATTGAGTGCGCGGCTCCGTTCAACGCAGCACTGATCAAATTCCTTAGCGGTGGGACGGCGCAACCGACGGCACAGCGTTAGCAGCACGATTGAAAGAGCGGCGAAGGGCTGTAAAATGATGGAGACCGCCGTCGTTGTCGCGATCATGGCGCATTGTGGTATCGGTGGTTCTGGAGCACCGGAGTCCGCAGCGTAAGCGGCTATGGAATACGAGTATGCTTCTGCGCCTCTTAGCAATTCTCGCCCTTTTTGCGGGCCTTATTAACGCATGTGACTGTGTACAGCTACCCGCGAAACAGGCGAAGCGCAATGCTGAAGTTGTTTTTCGTGGGACCATTACTGCGTTCCGTGACCCGGGCGAGGGTTACCGCATCGCCATTTTTAGGGTGGGCCGCGTATGGAAAGGGAAAGTGAAAGAAACGTTTGAGATGCCTGCCCTTAAGGAAGTTTATGGTTGCTTGGGCTTCTTGCCGTCCCTACAGATTGGCAGCGAGCTTCTGGTTTATGCGTATCGGCTAGTTCCTTCCAAACCCGAGTACTTCCCCTTGGTCTGCAACACGCTACTTTTGAAAGACGTCCAGGACATTGCAGACCTGGGCTCCGGCAAGAAGCCAATTTCAAACTAACCCACCGCCCGGCGTGAATGAACAGGTATGATCGGGGCGTGTCCCCGAGACTGTGTTCGATCCTCGTCCTGTCCGCCGGAATCGCATGGGCGTGTGATTGCTTTGAACCAAGGGTGCAAATCAAGAAGGAGCATTCCGACGTGGTCTTTCGCGGCACGATAATCGCATTACGTGATTCAGAAAGCGCCGCAGACCTCTCCGGGTTATTCCGATTCCGAGACACTAAGAAGATAGCCGTTTTCCACGTTAACCGTATTTGGAAAGGCGACATCGGCCAGACGTTTGAAATGCCAGCGACAGAAGAGACTTCGATGTGCATCGGGTTCGTTACGTCCTATCTCATAGTCGGAAACGATCTTCTCGTGTACGCGTCGCGGTATGGCTCCGAATACTACACGAGCATCTGTGGTTTCCATAAACGGGGAAAGGACGCCAAGGACTTGAGAGAACTAGGCCCTGGCCAAGACCCACGGAAAGTGAAAGAGCAGAAATCAAAGTAGCCCACTTCCGTCACGCGATCCTGGGTTACAATCGCATCAATATGAATATTTCCCGGCGGACCTTTGTCCAAGGCGTGGCGGCTGCGGCTGCGGCTCCGATGCTCCTGCTTGGTGAAAAATCGGCGACCCTTGGGAGTGGGCAGCATACCTATGAATTTGTGCCGGACTGGGGCACGCTGCCGAATGGCGTGCAATGGGGCTATACGCATGGCGTCGCAATCGATTCTCAGCACCGCGTCCTGATCCACAATCGAAGCAAGGATGCAGTCGCGATCTTCGACCCGGACGGGAAATTCATCAAGAGCTGGGGCCCGGATTTTGAGCAGGGCGCGCACGGGATGCTGCTCAACAAAGTAGGCGCGGACGAGTTTCTATATCTGGCCGATCCGGAGCGGCACCTGGTTGCAAAGACCACGCTGGATGGCGAACGCTTGTGGGTGCTCCGCTATCCGAAAGAATGCAGCGCATACCAGCGTGAAGATCAATACAAACCGACCAATGTTGCCGTGGCGCCGAATGGCGACATTTACGTCGCCGACGGCTATGGGCTGAGCTGGATTCATCAATACAACGCAAAGGCTGAGTACATCCGATCCTGGGGTGGAAAAGGTTCGGCTGCGGGCCAACTGGATTGTCCGCATGGAATCTGGATCGACACGCGGGGAACGCGGCCGATCATCGTGGTGGCCGATCGGAGCAATCACCGGCTGCAAAACTTTTCACTTCAAGGTGAACATATCGGGTTCGTCACCGGCGAACTGCGGCGGCCTTGTCATTTCGATCAGCGCAATGGTGAACTCCTGGTTCCGGATTTAAACGGACGCGTCACCATTTTCGACAAAGACAACAAGCTGATCGCGCACCTTGGCGACAATCCTGAAATCTGGAACACCAAGGGTTGGCCGAATATTCCACACGAGATGCGCGTGACCGGGAAATTTGTATCGCCGCACGCCGCCTGCTGGGACGCTCAGGGCAACATTTATGTCGTGGAGTGGATCCGGGACGGGCGCGTCACGAAACTAAGGCGCGTGTGAGAGTAGGAATCGATTTCGGGACTACCCGCTCCGTGGTCGCGGCGGTGGATCGCGGGAACTACCCCATCGTTCCGTTCGAAGATGCGAACGGCGATAAGGTCGAGTGGTTTCCCTCCGTGGTGGCCGTCAAAGGCGACGAGCGATTTTACGGTTGGCAGGCTTGGGCGTACCAGCAGCAACCGGACTGGACCATCTTTCGATCGCTGAAGCGAGTGCTTCAAGACGCCGGACCGAACACCATCCTTCAACTTGCGAGCCAGGCGGTTCCGCTGATCCAGGTGCTACGCGAAATGGCGGCGGCAATGCGGTCCGCGCTGCCCAACGAAAAGCTGGAAGTGATGCTGGGTGTTCCGGCGAACGCCAACAGCAATCAGCGATTCATGACGGTTGAGGCTTTTCGATCGGCCGGCTGCGATGTGGTGGGCCTGTTGAACGAACCTTCCGCCGCCAGCATCGAGTTCGGCCACAAAACACGAATCAACGGGGCGCTGCTGGTCTACGATTTGGGCGGTGGAACTTTCGATGCTTCACTGGTGGAAATCGGCGAGAAGATACACAATGTGATCGCGACCGAAGGTATTTCGACTTTAGGCGGCGACGACTTCGATGAGGTTTTGGCGGGCCTGGTGATGAGCGAGGAAGACCGGCAAGATCTTTCGCAATCGGAAGAGTTCCGTTTGCTCGAGGAATGCCGCTTGAAAAAAGAAGCGCTACATCCCAACACGCGCAAGATCGTTCTGGATCTGGATATCGTACGCGAGGGTTTAGGCACCGTTACTATCGGCGCCGGCGACTACTATGAGCTATGCCGGCCGCTGCTGGATGAAACATTAAACGTGGTGGACAATCTGCTGGCCACTTACGGAGCGGGCGAGGTGGAGGCGCTTTATGTAACCGGTGGCGGCAGTGAATTGCCGATCGTGGGCCGCGTGCTTCGCGAAAGATTCGGCAAGCGTGTGCGCCGTTCCTTGCACGCGCGCTCGGCGACGGCGATCGGTTTGGCGATCCAGGCCGACGAGCAATCAGGTTATGTTCTGAGCGAACAATTCACGCGCTATTTCGGAGTGTGGCGCGAAGGAGATAGCGGCCGCAGCGTTATCTTCGACCCGCTCTTTTCCAAGGGCACGGCGCTGCCTGGTCCGGGCGAGCAGCCGCTTGAAATTCGCAGACGGTACTTGCCCGTCCACAATATCGGACACTTTCGCTATCTCGAATGCAGCCACCTGAGTGAAGACCAGCAGCCGGCCAGCGATGTAACAGTGTGGGATGAAATCCAATTTCCATTCGATCCGGAGATGCAGGAAGCGGATGGCGTCGAGGTGGAACGCTCCGAGGCCGCGATGTCGCAGGAAATCGAAGAGAAATACTCGATTGACGCGAGCGGGACCGTCACCGTAACGATCTCGAATCTTACCGCGGGCTATGAACGGCAGTATCGGTTGGGACGTTGGGCGGCAAAAGAAGCGCCGATGGTTGCGGCCAAGCAACGTCTGCGGCACAAGAAATCGAAGCCGTCGTCGGGTAAGGCAGAGCGCAGCCGGTGAACAACGAATTGCTGGATGCGATTCGCCGATCGAAGGTGTACGATCTCGCGCAGCCCTACTTTGTGGGGATGCCGCACTTCCCCACACATCCTCCGTTCCTGTTCGGACTCACCAAGAAACACGGAGACTATGTCGCGGAAACCGGCATGAGCTCCGCCGCCGATTCCATCGCGCTCGGCAGCCATGTAGGCACGCACATCGACGCTCTCTGCCACTTTTCGTGCGGTGGAAAGCTGCACGGCGGAGTGGATGTGGGGCAGGTTCAGACTGATGGCGGCGGCATCGGTGAACTCTCGGTGGATACGATTGCGCCTCTATTGCGACGCGCCGTGATGCTGGACATTGCAGCTCACGTAAAGATGGAAACTTTGCCCACGGATTTTCCGGTTACACCGAAGCATTTGGAATCCGCCGCTAATGAGCAGAGGGTTTCGATTCAAGAGGGCGATGTTGTTCTGCTCCGAACGGGGTGGGCGCGCTTCTGGAACGATGCTTCTCGATATATCACGGGCGGCAAAGGGACGCAGGCGGCCGGCCCCGGCCCTGAAATCGACGGCGCGAAATGGCTGAGCAAATTCGGAGTGTTCGCCGTTGGATCGGACACTGTGGCGTTCGAAAAGGTGCCCGCGCCCACGATGCCCGTACACGTACATCTCCTGGTGGAAAGCGGAATCCACATCATCGAGGCTTTGAACCTCGAAGAACTCTCACGCGATCGAATCTACGAATTTGTGTTGGTCGCCACGCCGCTCAAGATCCGAGGGGCAACCGGATCACCGATCCGACCCCTTGCTCTGGCTTGAAGCAGCAACCTTGGTTTCCGGATGCAGCCCGGCGTGCGGTTTCACACCCTTATCTTTCCATTCGCGCAGCTCTGTGAACCCGGCGGCGACTTCATTTGGCAGAATCGCGCAGTGTCCGTCGTGCTTCACATACTGCTGCACAAACATGGACTGTGAGCCGGTCTGCTCCACCAGTTCCGGATAACGGGCTGGAATGCGAACCGGCACCAGCGGATCGTAGCTGGTGTGGATAGCGAGCATCGGACGCGTCAACTTGCCGGTGGGCGTATACCAGTTGCGAACATATTCGGCCGCGCGCGAATCGGCGGCATAACGCTTCACGCCGTCGTTCAGCGCATTGTAATCGTCCGTGGTTTCGTAGATGTTGTTGCGATTATCAAATGGGTTGCCACCGCTACGCTGCTGCAAATCGAGCAACATAAATGTAATGAACGTCAATGTCCCGGCCAAATCCTTGGTGTTGTGGGCGCCGGAATAACGTAGGAGAACAGCGGCCTTCTCCGGCTGGCTGTCCATCACTGCCTGAAGTTGCTTAGCAGCCTCCGGTGAATTTTTATAGCCGGACGGAATTTTATCCGGCGGCGGCAGGGCCCCGGGGAAGTAATAATCAAACACGACGCGGGCGTCGAATGCGCCGCGCTCCATGAAGTACGTCGTAGGCGCCAGAGGGCCGCACAATGCCAGGCCGGCATCGTAACTGGGAGCGAAGCGTTCCATGAACAACATGGTGAGGAAGCCACCCATGGAATGTCCCGTGATAAAAGTCTCCTTCGGTTTTCCATACTTATTCGTAAAGTATCGACGCAGCGCTTCGGTGTCTTCCACCGCTTCCTGAATGGCCCAACCGCCAGCCGCATATCCGGATTGGGCCAGCGCGTATCCCTGTTCTGTGAACACGGCCAGCACGGCCGGCAATTTTCCTTCTTTGAAAACTCCGGCCACGGGGCTGTATCCGTGGCAGTACATCACCAGACCGCCGTTCCAATTTTCGGGGATGTCGACGCGGAACTTAGCACCATTGAGTTCGCCAATTTCGGTCTTGGGCTCGATCTTTGGAGCGGCGACGCACAGGGTCGCGAGGAGCACGAGAGCGTTGATGAGTTTCACTTGAGTCAGTATATCAGGGGCTCGGGACTGGGGCTTGGGGTTGGGGGACGGAGGTTTAGTTGTGAGTCTCCGGCCCCGTATCGCTTCAGTACGATTTTAGGAATGCGGCCAGGTCTGGCGCCAGGCTCTTCCGCTCGGCGATGCACAGATCGATTTGCTCCAGAACCTGGGTCAGGTTCCTTGGACCGCCGGTGAATGCTTTGACTCGATCTTCGAAAAAGGACTGGACTTCGGCGCGGTGTGTTGCGTCGCAGAAGGCGCCGCCGACGAATGGGAAGTTTGCCGCGTAATCGGCGCCTACTTCGCGCGGCAGGCGCGCCAGGAGCTTGTCGAGATTCTGCTTGACGAATTCGAACGGAAGGCCGCGAGTCTCCACGTAACCGAGTGGCCCGAATAGTAGCGAGAAGAACGATTCGCGTGGATCGAAGTCGTTGGACAGAAGTAATTCGAGGCCTTCGCGCGCCAGTTTCGGATCGCGGAATGCGCCTAATGCGCCCAATAAGCGTTCGCGACTACGCTGATCTTTTTCTTTCAGCACGGCGTTGTGAAAACGATCGAAGAGTTCCTGGTTCCCAAATTCGGCAGCCACGTGAAGCACCGGGATCACCATTTCGAGTGCGATTCCGCCATGCGTTTCAAGCCAGGTTCCGGCGAGCCTCCTGGCCTCATCGATAAGTTCTTGCTGCTCGCCTACGGCTGCCACAAACGGCACGATTTTCTGCCGCAACAGGCGGGTGTCTTCGCTTTCTCCGGGCTTGACGGTCCAGCCAAGTTCGGTAGCGCGCCGGCCGTAAACCTGTCGCACGAACTGAGCACCCTTGGCGCGTAATTCGTCCGGTACATCATGGCCTTTCACCATGGCTGCGATGTCGACCGTTGAGGCAACCACCTGCCGGTTTGGATCCTTACTGAACTCGGCGGCCAGCTTCAAAGCAATACGCGGCGATATGCCGCCGGTTCCAATCAGCGATTCAACATTGCCGAGAACGCCCACGCGTTCAGGCAAGCTAAGATGACTGCCTTTGTTTGACAGAGTTTTCTCGAGGAGGGCTCCGCTGTAGCCGATCTGGTAATATCCACTCTCGCCATCATTTGCCAGAATCCACGAAGGGCAACTCTTGGCCTCCGTCAAAGTCATGCCGGTGCGTGGATCGGCTAGCACCTCGCACTGATGATGCGTGCCGCCATCGGATTCATAGGCCACGCACACTGGAACTCGCCAGATCTGCTGCGCCGAACCCTTCGATCCGATCGGCAACAGGCGCTTTTGAGCAAGTTTGAGCTTCGGTTTGGATGTGCAATCCAGGTCGACCGAAACTTCAGGCACTCCAGCCTGATCCAGAAAACTGTCGAATGCGGGCGCGATGTTGCGTCCCGCGGCAGAGCTGATGGCGGCCTCGAAGTCGCCGGCGGTGGCGTTTCCATTGGCATGTTGCTTCAGATAAAGCTGTATGCCCTTGCGGAACTTTTCCTTACCGATCCAGGTCTCGAACATTTGGATCACGGCGGCGCCCTTTTCGTAGGTGATGCCGTCGAACGCGTTCGCGATGTCGTCGTTGGAATCGATCGGCTGGCGGATCTTGCGCGCGGAAACGAGACTGTCGTCGCGCATTGCGCCGAGCCGCGCTCCCACGGCGTTGACATCTTCGTGCCAATCCGGCTTCCATTCTCCGACGATCTTGCGCTCCATCCAGGTTGCGAATGCTTCGTTCAGCCAGATGTCGTTCCACCATGCGGTCGTGACCAGATCGCCGAACCATTGATGCGCCATCTCATGCGCCGCCACCGTCGCCATTTGGCGCTGGCGGTTGATGGTGTCATCTCCGGGCTTCGCCAGTAACAAAGTGGATCCATAGGTGATCAGGCCGACATTCTCCATCGCAAAGTTGCTGATGGGCATGACAACCGAATCCAATTTTTCGTATGGATAGGGAGTGCCGAAATAATTCTCAAGCAACTTCAGTAACTGAGGAATCGCCTCCACCGCGGACTTGGCCTCGGCTGCTTTGCCAAGCGGCGTGATGATGCGCAATGGCGTCTTGCCGACTTTGCCGGCATCCACAACATCGAAGCGTCCAACCGCCAGGGCAACGAGGTAGCTGGGCAGCGGCTTCGACTCCTTGAATTTCACCGCCTTCATATTGCCGGCCTCGTTGATTTCCGAAAGCGAAGCCGTGTTCGCCAACGCGACATTGTCTTTCGGAACATGCAGCGTCAACTGCCAGGGCGTTTTAAAGCTGGGTTCATCGAAGCATGGAAAGGCACGCCGGGCATCGGTGGGTTCGAACTGGCTGTACACGTACCATTGATCTCCGTCCTTCATCTGGAATAGACCGGCACTGCTATTTCTACTGATCTTCCCCTCGTAGGAGATGTGCAGGACGCCGCGGCCGGAAATTGGGCGATCGAATGTTAAACCGGTGAAATCGTTGCCGCCGGGTATTACACGCGCGGCCTGCACGCCGGAATCGGAACGAAAGCTCGCGTCCTGAATTTCGAGCGCCGTGGCGTTGAGCCATATGGCCGCCGAGGGCGCGTGAATTTCAACGTTGACGTCCACGATGCCGCGAAAAGTATCGTGATTCGGGACGATTGTCAGATCCACCGCATAGCGGGTAGGCCGGGCGCTGTCGCCCAATCGAAGCTTGGGGGCTTCCGCCACCGGTGCTGCAAGCGCGCAGCCGGGGATGCAGAGGAAAAGAAAAAGCGCTGGTCGCATATACTTTCAGGTTCTCACGTTCCTGAAAGGGAAAACCACAGAGGCTGGAAAGCATGTGGGGCAGGTTGGTAACAGTTGGTAACCTGCCGCCGATTGCCAATCGGCCCGTAAGTAATCCCGGATCCAACACGAGGCGGATTACCAATCCGCGGCAGGATGCCATCCTGCCCCACATAGGAATGTCCAAACGCCAGACATAAGCTGGAACGGCTGTGCCACAATGCTTAGTTGAATCCCTCGTCCTTAGAAATTGCACACGTGCTCTTCATGGACCTGGTGAGCTACTCGCATATGCCCACCGATGTCCAGTCCCGCACGGTCGAAGAATTGCAATCTCTGGTGCGAGCTACACCTGAGTTTCAGAAAGCGTACAGCGCGAAGCGCCTCATCAGTCTTCCCACCGGCGATGGCATGGCGCTGGTGTTTTTCGACGATCCGCGATCGCCGGTGCAGTGCGCGCTGGAACTCACGCAGGCGCTGAAGCAGCACCCCGATATTAAGCTGCGCATGGGTGTGCACAGCGGCCCGGTTTATCGCGTCGCCGATATCAATACGAATGCGAACGTCGCCGGCGGCGGCATCAACATCGCGCAGCGCGTTATGGATTTAGGCGACGCAGGGCACATTCTGGTGTCGAAGTCTCTCGCCGATACGCTGGTGCAACTCAGCGATTGGGGAAAGTACCTGACCGATCTAGGAACACACGATGTCAAGCACGCGGTGCCGGTACACATCTTCAATCTGCACACTGGCGACGTTGGAAATCCGCGCACACCCGGTAAGCTGATCGCGAAACGCAAGCAGGGCGTAAGGCGCGCCGCAATCGCCGCAACAGTGACGCTCGCCATCCTGGCCGCCGGAGGGTTCGCATTCTACCGCTGGTGGATTCACCGCGATGTCTTCGATTCGCTCGCGGTAATGCCCATGTCGAACGCCAGCGGCAATCCGGAAATCGATTACCGCAGCGAAGCGATGACCGAGAATCTCATTAACACTCTCGGGAAATTGCCACACCTGCGGGTGATCTCGCGCGGCGCGGTAATGCGCTACCGCAACAAATCCGATCTCGATCCATTGGCCGTTGGAAAAGAACTGGATGTCACCGCGATACTCATGGGTTCGGTGACCGAGAGAAAGGACAGCCTGATTGTTCGCGCGGAACTGGTGGATGCGCGAAATAGAAACCATCTGTGGGGACAGACCTACAATGGCCTGTCGCCGGAGTTTTCCGCCATCCAGGAGGATATCGGGCGCGACGTCACGGCCAGGCTGCGCGTGGACCTGACACCCGGCGACCAGAAGCTTTTGAAACGCCGCTCCACCAACAATCCGGAGGCGGAAAAGCTCTATCAAAAGGGTCGATTCTTCTGGAACAAGCGAACGCAGGAAGGCCTGAAGACCGCGATCGATTACTTCAACCAGGCCATTCAATTAGACCCCGGCTATGCGCTTGCTTATACGGGGCTCGCGGATGCGTATTCGTTTCGGAGCAGTTCGATTCCCCCAAAGGAAGCATTTCCGCAAGCGGAATTAGCGGCTCTTAAGGCAGTGACAAAGGACGAAAATCTGGCGGAAGCGCATGCGGCCCTGGCCTTCATCAAATTGCATTTTGACTGGGATTGGATAGCAACGGAAAAGGAATACAAACGAGCCATCGAACTGAATCCGAAATATGGAACCGCGCATTCGATGTACGCGGTTTATCTGATGGTCCGGGAACGGCTCTACGAATCGTATCAGGAAATGAAGCGCGCTCAGGAATTGGATCCGATTTCAATTAATTTCGCGACCGCTCCCGCCCGGCCACTTTATCTGGCGGGGAAATACGACCAAGCCATTGAAGTTTATCGCACAGCGCTGCAGATGGATCCGAACTCCCTGCCAGTGCACTATGGTCTGGGTCTCTGTTACGAGCAACAAGGAAAAGTGCGGGAGGCGTTGGCGGAATACTTGAAGGGCCCGCTATTCCCCGATGATGCGGGAGCGATCAGCACGCAGGGGCATGCCTATGCTTTAGCGGGCGACAAGCCGAAAGTGGCCACCGCTTTGCAAAAACTAACGGCTATGGCTGAAAGGCGATACGTGTCGCCGTGCGAAGTGGCCGGGGTTTATGCGGGGACAGGCGATCGCGATCTGATGTTCAAAAATCTGGATCAATGTTACTACCAGCGTGCCTGGGAGATCATTTTTCTGAAAGTCGATCCGGTGTTCAAGCCCTACAAAGACGACCCTCGATTCGGCGTCATCATAAAAAAGCTGAACCTGTGATGCCGCCTATGGCTCGAATCGCTTCGGGCGGATAGTGGCCTTCACGCGCACGGAGCTCGAATCCGGCCGCTCGAATACCAGCTCGTACTCGCCTAGGAACCCAGGGCCGGGCTGCCAGTAAAACACGCCATCTTTCATGCTCGATCCAATCGGCAAGGGCCGGCGTTCGCCGTTGACCAGCATGTAACCCTCGCTCGCGTCCACTGGGATTTCGATGCGCCCCATCTCCTGCATGTCGACCACGAGATTCCCGTTGCCGTCGCTGGTAAGCGGGGCGGCCGGCAGGTTCTGCGTCGCCGCCGTATCCACCCGGCTGGAGCCCGCAGGCTCCTCCAGGGCCGTGACACCTCCGGTCGAATTTGAGACGTTAAAATAGCGGCTGCCGATACCGTCGCCGCGGCCTACGTTGTCGAACACATTCCAGGAAATCGAATGGAGGCCATTGGTGAGTTTGGTGGTATCGATACGGTAGTATCCCACCGCGCCCCCGGAATTCATGTAGCCGGGGAACAAGGCCGCAATGTCGGAACGGAACTGATTGTAAGTCGGCTGCCCCTGAGGTTGCCCATCAATAATTACGGTGATCGTAGAGCCATTTAACGGAATAATGTTGGGTTGCTGAGTTAGCGCCCAGGCGAAGTTGAGGTATGCGGCGCCGGACGCCGTGCCACCCTGTGCGGGCGTGTCTATGGTCCCGAACGGCTTCGAAGCGTGGGCATTGTCCACCACGATTGTGTGCGCTCCAAGGTCTAAGGTGGCGCCGGCTTTGTTAGTTACAATTGCGTGTAGCTTGTAAGTGCCGTTGCCGGTTCCAGAACCGCTGCTGTTAGGCAGGAAATTGGTGAGCATCGCATAGCCCCAGCCCGCGCGGTAATTCAATGGTGCGATGGGGAACATCATTTGCACATCGGGACGCGCACCCGCAACAAAGGTCGCGTTGCCGATGAAAATGAGATTGCCAGATTCGCTGCCCACCGGTTCGCGCCAGATGCCGACGTTCACGACTTCCACGTTGTCCAACGCCCAGCCGGTAACAGGAATCGCGCCGGCAATTCCCGTGGTGTTGTTCATGGGTGTATCGAAAAAGCCGAACGGCGGGGCATTGGACACGGCCGCGGGAGTTACTTGCAGTTGAACGGTAGAATTGCCCGCCCCCGGAGCCGTAAATGTAATGGTGCAACCTGCCCCCAGCGATGCGCCGACTTGAATGTTCGTATTCCCCGTACCCGAGCTGGGAGAAACGGTAATGTTCGAGGGACACGCCGAAGCGCTCCAGGAAACACCGGCGCCTCCGGTGAACGCCAGCACTACGGTCTGCGGACTGGTCGCCAAAGAACCGTTGATCCCGAAATTCAACGTGCCCTGGCTCAGCGACATCGTGGGAAGTTGCGGAGTGGGCACAACCTGCAAAGTGAAACTGGTGCTCGGTGTGGGAGGAGCGCTTCCATCGTAAGTGCCGATTGTTCCTTTGTAATCGGTAACCCAGAAAGTGTACGTCCCGACAGCGTTGGGCGCCAGATTGACATTGGTGAAGCGCAGCAAGTCCCCGAAGGTTGCGGTACTTTGGCTCGTGTCGGCGGGGTTGAGCGTACCAGGTCCAGTCGGCAGCGGAGTCAGCAAACTATAAACGTTGAACGCGGTGCGCTTGATGCCGAACGTCATCCCGTCCACTTGCCCGTTGGGCAGCACGGACGCTTTACTCTGCAGATAGAAATCGATTCCAGTGAGCGTAACACTGCTGGTATTTTTAAGACTCAGCGTGAGGATTTGGCCTGTGGCGGGAATGTTTCCGTCTGTGGTGTTGGCAGGATGATAGGCTGGACTCAATCCCAAAATACCAACGTATGGATTGGCCGCGCCGCTGAACGTCAACAAAATCGGTTGCGTGCCGAAATTCAATGCGAGTGTGGACGCGTTGGGTTTGAGCGTACCGGACGTCAACGCTGGAGAAGAAACCGTTCCAATCGGCTTGGGGCAAACAGTGGGAACGATGTCGCCGGCTGGGCTGCATTGGATAACTGCATCACCTGGAATGTCTGTACCAAATACCGCCGCGCTTAGAGGACTAGCTTGGAGACAGCAACACACGACTCCGAAAATCAAGACCGATTTCACTCAATCCTCCACAAAGCCAACGCAGGAGTTTGGCACGGGCCGATTTTTTCAGCACGCCAGGCTTTAGGGCTTTCTACGATTGTACTGTAGACCAGCGTGCGATCAGCGCTTCACCGGAATCGTGGTTCCGCTCTGCGTCTGGAAACCGCCGATGGCGATGCCCACGGGAACATCTCCGTCCGGAGCCGACACCGGAACACGGACGTTGAACTGGTAAAGTCCGTTGATCGACCCGGGCGAGAGGCCCGCATAGAGGACGTCTTGTGACGGCAAAGTTGTGCCGCCGATGGTCACGGTAATCGGGTTGGTGAGGGCCGCCGCGCCGGCCGCTAGTTGACCAGTTGCAACCGCTGGATTGGTGTCGCCAAAACCCGTGCCGTAAAGCGTAATCACCTCTCCGGGTTGGGCTGGCCTGCCGCTGGAAACGACGGCCGGGTTCGCGACGATCTGGCTGGAACCGCCCACTTGCGCGGCAATGCTCTTCGAGTTCGGGAAAACGAAAAACGCCGGCGCGAACGTCTGCAGGTTGACGGTGGCGACATCGCTGCGCAGCTCATTCGGTTTGCCGGCATTCACCAGGACCGTAAGATTCAGGGGGCCTGTACCCGGAGGAATCGGGGCTTGCGCGTTGATCTGATCCATCTGAACGTATGCCAGCGGCAGTAGAATTCCTGGCGATGGAATTCCCGCGCCGGTTGCCAATACGGATAGGCATGCCAGCGTCGTTGGAAAAGCATTGTTGGAAATATCGCCCAGACCCACGCCTCGGGTCCGGCCCGGCACCTGGAACCCAAGTCCAAAAATAGTGATCATGGCGTTCGAAGAAAGCTGCTGCTGGAAGGATGCACCGTTCGTCACTGTTTGCAGAGTGGGACGCTTGGGCAGAGTGCAGCCACCTACCGCGGAGATTGATTTTACGACTATGTAAACGCGATCGCCGGCGGCCGTTCCATCTCCATCGGCCGCCACCGCGGCAACGTAGACACGGATGTCCCCCAGCTCGTTCGCGGGGGGCGTCCAGGCAACTGCAAAATCGAACCCTCCGCCGGCATCGCTGCCCGGGGCATTCATATGTTCGGCAAATTCACGCGCTCCATTGCAGGGCGCAGCCGATCCAAAACGCGATCCATCGTCGCAGCGCACCTGAACAGGATCGCTGGTCAAAACCGGCGACATCGTCCCGGCCTCGAGCGTTTCGTCGGTAATCGCGCGAATGGTCATCTGAAAGCCAAATCGCGATGCGCGCGGATGCTGCACCCTTACGTGAATCAGTTGCTGGAGTCCGGGAGTGTAATCGCCAACGGTGACAGTGAGGGATCCGGTCAGATCGCTGTTCGCGGGGCCAAGATTGTTGTGGCAGAGACTGCAACTCTGCCCGCCATCCACCGGCACACCGGCCGAGTGAAGGCCAGGCATCGCGCGTTCCGCGGCGAGGCTGAAGGGAAACATCACCAGCAATAGGACCAGCGTAAGGCGGCTCATCTTGACGATGAGACTGTTACCCGCGGGCAATTGTTACAAGGTAATCTGCTTACTTAGGTAGGACAGGCCTCCCGGCCTGTCAGGCTGCGGACATGTGTCTAGCACCACAAGAGACCGGCCAGGAGGCCTGTCCTACTTAGTTGAGATTGTCACGAATGCGCCGTCGGGTGTCGTCAAACCATTCACCGTGGCGACGATCGGCTGATCGCCCGTCGTCAAAGCGAGCGGCACCACCGCATTGATTTGATAGAGACCCGCGCCCGTGATGCCCGCGAACTGCACTACCGCATCCAGACCGCCGATCTTAATTAAAACCTTGTCGACTGCCGGGGCTGCGCTGGCAACGACAAATCCCGACTTGACGGGAGGATTCGTGGGACCAAAGCCGGTGCCGTACAATTCCAAAATTTCGCCTGGCTTGGCCGGCCGCGACACCGCTCCACCGGAACCAAACAGGCCGGGCGGTCCAAGGAACGTCGCGCTGCCATCGGCATTCGCGACCAGCGCAGCCACATAACGGCGCCCTTGCGGATCGAACATGAAGAAGCCCGGAGCATCTCGCTGAAGCTGCGCGACCATGCTGTTGCTGGTGCCGCCGGAGTTGGTGACAGTCACGTTCACCGCGCCCGTCACGGTGTCGTCGGGAGCTTGGAAATTGATCTGACCCGGACTGATGAAATAAATAGCCGCGGGCTTATTGTTCACCATCACGCTCACGTTATCCAAACTCAGCGGCAGTACGCCTTTGATGATTTCCGTATCCGTGTTCCAGATCCGGGTTGTCGTTGACAGATTTGTCCCGAAAATACTGGACCATGAACCGGATTCAATTCCCTGCTGGAAACTGGCCCCATTCACCACGGCAGTAATCACCGGCTTGCCGGAGATCGAGAAACTTATGGCGTTCGAGACGCTGCCGTCCGGATTCGAAACCGTGATTGTGGCCACACCACCATTTGCGATCAAGCTCGCCGGAACATTGGCGGTGAGGCTGGTGGCGCTTCCGAATGTCGTCTGAACCGGGGTGGTATTGAAGTTTACTTTCGATCCGGAAACAAAACCGGCGCCGGCGATGGTCAACTGCACTCCCGGCGAGCCTGCGTCCACCGTCGGCGGCGAAACGCTGGAGATGGCCAGATCGCTCAAAATGGTGAAGGTTACCGCGCCGGAAATGCTGGCGTCGGGATTGGTGACAGTGATCATCGCCGCGCCCACCGCGGTGAGGAGATTCGCCGGTATGGTAGCCGTCAGCGAAGTAGCGCTGACGAAAACCGTGGTCAGCTTAGTGGTGTTGAAGTTCACGGCCGAGCCGGAAACAAATCCTGAGCCGGTAACCGTCAATTGCTGACTGGACGACCCCTTGATGGCGTTGGTTGGAGAAATATCGGAGATGGACGGCTTCGGAGGGCCCGCGGCCTTCGGAGTTAAAGCATAGTTCGCCGCATAGATATGATCGCCGGTGTTATTGCCGTCCCCGTTCGCGGCATTCGCGGCCACGTAAATATGAACGCCACCCACATTCGTCGCCGGAGGCGTCCAGGTTACTGTAATCGTGTTGGTTTTGAAAGGAGTGCTGTGTTCGACGAACTGTACCGGCGCGTTGGCCGGGCAACCTAATTTGCCCTTGAAGCTGGAATTTTCACAGAGGACAATTTGGGTGAGTGGGTCGGCAGTAAAATCGCCTGCTTGCGCCTTTGCAAGATCGCTGTCGAGCCGGGCCGTCATCTGAAATCCCCAGACTTTGGCAACAGAGTCCGTGATGACGATCGTCAACTTCTGTTGGACGCCAGGTGTGTAGGTGAGGCCGTCCGGAAAACTCACCACCACATTTCCCCCCCCAGCGTTGAGCGCGGTGCCCGTGTGGCAGCCCGACGTACTGCAGGCCTTCGGATCGTCGCCCGGCGCGCCGGTGTAGCGCGGATCGGGCCCCGTGGCGAACCCAAAAATCAAAGCCGCGGACGAAACCAATCCTAAAATTCCGGTGATGAGCTTGTTTCTCCGCGTCATAAGTTTTGCCGCCCCTTTACTTTGTCAAACACGCCAACGCCTTTTTTGCCGTGGTGCTCAATGGAATTTCGCTCAGTTTTTTGGTAGTAAGCCAATGAAACCCTTTGGGAGTGCGCGCAAGGGATGCCCGAAAGACGGCGATGCGATAATTCGTGTTCACGATTGTGTGCCGGAATCCGGCGACTCTGCTTTCAATTTTCGCGCCCGGCAACTGATCCGTCTCCGGAAGTTCCCAAAAACCAGCCAACCTGCGGCTTTCCGATGGCCTTTGCCAAGCCAGGATTTTTCCCGCTCGCTCTATCATTAGTAACTGCTTTTCAACACCCACCGCATCTGGCCGGCCAGCCTTCAACGGCAGCTCATCCTGTATTCCCAGCCGCAACGCTTGGCACTCGCCAGCCCAGGGACATTGCGGACAATGAGGTTGCTTCGGTAAACACACCGTTGCCCCCAGTTCCATCAACGCCTGATTAAATTCCCCCGGCCGCCGCGGATCGATCAAGCGGTCGACACTCGCCTGCAGCCGCTTTCTAACAACACCTGAATCGACATTTCCGCGTTCAGCAATTAGACGGCTCAGCACTCGTGCTGCGTTTCCGTCCAATGCTCCGTGCCGCAGATTGAAGGCGATGCTTCCAATGGCCGCAGCAGTATAATCGCCCACGCCCGGCAACTCCCTTATGGATGCATGATCGCCCGGAAACCCGCCAAGTTCTTGTATCTTCTTAGCGGCCCTCTGAAGATTCCGAGCGCGGGCATAATAACCGAGCCCGGCCCAGGCGGCCAACAATTCCTGCTCCGGCGAGGCTGCCAGGGTCCCGACATCGGGAAATCTCGCAAGAAACCGCTCGTAATAAGGAATCACGGCCGCGACCCGCGTCTGCTGCAGCATGATCTCCGATATCCAAATCCGATAAGGATCGCGCGACTGTCTCCACGGCAAATCACGCTTATGTTTTTGATACCAGTTCAGAATTCCGCGCCGCAGACTGCGAACATCCATTCAGTTCTCCGTGTGGCGCGGACACTGGTGTCTGCGGCCTCGAGATTCGTCTCGAGGCTCTTTCCCACGCAGAGCATCGAGATGAGTCTCGATGCAGCAGCCTGAAGGCCGCGCCACATTTGTTTTCCCCTGCTATCATCTCATCGTGAGGTTCCGCCACGTTGCCTTCATCCTACTGCTGCTTATCGTTGTGGGGCTCGCATATCAATACTATCCTCCGTTCCGCCTGTTGACCTGGGTCGCGGCGGGCCGCAGTCCTGTCTGCCCGCTCCAGGAAGCCCTGCAAGCCCCCAATACCTTGCAGAAACAGATCGAATACAAGGATGAAATTCTAAATGCCAGTAAACTGCTGGAGGAAGATCCGAAGGGCTATGAACTTTGGCAGACGCCCAAAGCCCGCTATTGGGTTCCCGCCGGCAGCCGTTACGTTCTTCCCTATAATCTGGCGGAGCAGAAACGAAAAATCTACGGCACGGGCGAGTACGGGCCACAGTCTGGCGACATCGTGCTGGATTGCGGCGCCAACATCGGAGTCACCATCTATGAAGCACTCGCGGCCGGCGCGAAAACCGTGGTGGCCATTGAGCCCGCGCCTGAAAATCTCGAATGTCTGCGCCGGAATTACCCCAGTGAGATCGCTGCCGGGCGGGTAATTATCGTTCCGAAAGGCGTGTGGGACAAGGAAGACTTCCTCACTCTCCGCGTCGACCCGAAGAATTCCGCCGCCGACAGCTTCGTGATCCAGCGTGAAGGCGCCGTTGATTTGCAGAAAGTACCACTCACTACTGTCGATCGCCTGGTAGCAGAATTAAAGCTGTCCCGTGTGGACTACATCAAGCTGGACATTGAAGGGGCGGAGCCGAAGGCGCTGGCCGGCGCCAAAGAAACACTTGCAAAATTCAAGCCGCGAATTTCCATCGCGTCTTATCACGAACCGGATCATCCCAAGGTGAT
This sequence comes from uncultured Bryobacteraceae bacterium, assembly GCA_955652915.1. GTDB lineage: Bacteria > Acidobacteriota > Terriglobia > Bryobacterales > Bryobacteraceae > Palsa-89. The sequence continues at coordinate 4,846 of CATPCJ010000090.1, read as the reverse complement.
TCCCGAAATCATTCGATCCGCCCGCGCCGACTACCAGATGCGCTGCGGCCCCTGCTCGGAAACAGAGCACAGCATCCGCCCCGATGTTCTCTATTTCAAGTAGCACAGGCGTTCTTGCCTGCGTTGTTTTTCTCTTTCAAGCCTCCTGCGCCAGACATTACCACGCGCAAGGCATAGTGCTATCGGTGGACCCCCCAAACCGAACCATCACCATTTCGCATCGAGCCATCCCCGGCTACATGGAAGCGATGGCGATGCCATTCCGCGCCGAAGAATCACAAGACCTCAGCCGCCTCACTCCCGGCTCACGGATCGGTTTCCAACTCAAAGTGACGCGCCAGACCGCGACGATTCGCCACATCCGAGTCGAGCAGATCGCCGCCACTGACGTTACTCTTCCGAAACCGGAAGGCCAAGTCTCAATCGGAGGGACGGTGCCAGACTTCACGCTCACCGATCAAGACGGCCACGCTGTAGCGCTCTCCGGCTTTCGAGGAAAACTGGTAGCGGTCGATTTCATTTACACGCGCTGTCCGTTACCCAACGTATGCCCTATTCTGTCGGCCAACTTCGCTCGGCTGCAGAAGCGATTCGGCGCCAAGGTCACGCTGCTGTCGATCACGCTCGACCCACAGTACGACACGCCGCAAGTGCTGGCCGATTACGCACGGCGCTGGCGGGCCGACTCCCGCAATTGGCATTTTCTCACCGGCTCAGGGGATGAAATACGCAAAGTCGCTGGACATTTCGGAGTGATTTACTGGCCCGAAGAAGGCGCCATCACGCACACTTCCTCCACCGCCATCATCGATGCCGACGGGCGCTTGGCGGCCATGGTGGAAGGATCGTCCTTCACCTCGCAGCAGTTGATCGATCTCGTACAATCGCTCTGCGGGAAAAGCTAAACGCCGCGGGCCCAACACGTCGTCACTGCCGGGACCGCAGGACCGCGAATTCCTTCATCTCACGCAAGGAGCCAAGATAGTCCATGTCGCAGGCGTCCTGCCGCACCAACCAATCCAGGAACAGACCAAACACCGCGGATGAAATCGGTAGCCGGTTCATAGCCCAACTGGCGGCGTGCCTCGGTAATGTCGGCATAGCAGCACCGGATATCGCCGATCCGACGTCAACGTTACCGGAACGGGTGTTCTCGCGGACATTCTCATGAGTAGATCTACCTCGGTAAGGAAGGTGGTATGAGCATAGCCGTATCCACGGACGAATGGCAGTGGTCGCCCGTGGACTCAATCAGCCCGTTGCATCCGGTGCCCTTGATAACGCCGCGGAAGGACTATCTGGCGCACCAGCAGCCGTTCTACGATTACCTGGCGAGTCTGCCGCGCGCCATCAGGAGAGTCACGCCGCGTCGAAGACGCCGCCGAGCGCTACATCGGATTGGACGGCGCGGAGCATGCAGCGGAGTTCATTACCATCACCTGCGAGTGCACGGAAACCATGCGGCAGAGTCCGGCAGTGGTCCATGTCGACGGCACGGCGCCGCCGCAGCTTGTCCGGCGGCAAGTCAATCCACCGATCCATGCGGGACACGGGCTCCGGGCCCATATTTTCGGCTTCGGAATCGAGGATTTGGACGGAGTAACCGCCGTCCTGGGCGCAGCCGGCGATGGGCGGTACCAAAGAGATAGTTCGATGGCAGTCAGGTCCTAGCCGATCCGGTCGCGACCGCCGGGATTACTCAGCAAGAGATCATTGTGCAAAAGAGAATTCCGACAGGCGCGGTTAGCGGACCTGAAGCTTTCGGACCTTGGATGCCAGGGCGTTCGCATCGAGGATGAGGGTATTGCCGCCCGCATCCGACAAGAAGACGGTGCTCAAGACCCACTGGCCGGGCTCACTCTGCCGGGGAAAGGTGATGGAGATAGAGGTCGATACCGACTTAGAGGGTTCAAATTTCGCCGTGCCGGCCCGCTTGAATGTTCCGGAGGGGCTGGAGAAGCTCAGCTCGACGTAATTAACCCCGGACAGATCATCGGTCGCCGAGAGGTCAACTTTCACCGTCGCTTCACCCTGGCTGGTGTCGATTTCTTCGGGCGCGAAACGGAGGGCAGTGAGGCTCGGAGGGGTGGTATCCGACGCCGACTTCACCACCAAATTGGTCCGGAGACCCGCCCGCGTTACCCCTGCCACATCCAGAACGAGAGTGTTCCCCGCGGCATCCGACAAAAACACGGAGCTCAACGTCCATTGGCCTGGTTCGCTGGTCCGGGGAAAGGTGACGGTCATCGATTTGGATACCGACCGAGCGGCCTCTAACTTAACGGAGCCTCCGCGCCTGGCCACTCCAGAGGGGCTCAGAAAGCTCAGTTCGATGTAATTGACCCCGGAGAGATCGTCGGTTGCGGTATAGTTCACCTTCACGTCGGCGGGCCCCGCACTGGTGTCGATCTCAGTGGGAGAAAACTCCAGGGATGTCAGCTTAGGAGGATCGGTATCCCGCGCCGACACGACTTCCAGGCGGGTGGGAAATCCACGCCTAACGAGTTTATCGTTGTCGAGAACCAACGTGTTTCCATCGGCGTCACCGAGGAAGACGTGGGAGAGGGTCCACGAACCGGCGTTGCTGAAGCGCGGAAAGGTGACTTTTACTGAATTCGTCCCCGATAGCGTGTGAGCAAACTTGGCGGAGGCGGACTGGCGAAATGTGCCCGACGCGTCCACAAAGGTGGCCTCGAAGTGGGTGGCTCCCGAGGCTACGGCCGAAAAGCTGACGGTCACTTCAGCGGGGCCGGTGCTGGTGTCAATGGTTGCCGGCGTAAACCGAAGAGACTTCAACTCCGGCGGTGTCGCATCGTCACCGCCGGAGGCTAAACCGCTGAAGACGGTCCCGGCAGCCAACGCCGCCAGGAGGTAAGTCTTAAGACACATGACTCGATCCTCAAAACGTTATCGTCTTGCTGAAGGGATAGCTTTGGCCGCCGATCACCACCGTCCCTGAGGCCACCAACGACCCGTGCGTCGGGATGGTGAACGTTGGCGTATTAGCCGCGCAGGCGTATGCGAGGTTATCGTCACCCCGGCCGGCCAAGATGGATTCACTCTTCGTGGCCTCGGTGTTGCCGGCTACGTCCTTGGCCCCAAACGTAAGGGTGGTCAGGCCGTTAGCCGTAATGCTCTGATGGGCTGACGCCCCGGTGACCGTGGTTGACGTAATCGTCTGAGCACCGGTGGCTGCGTAGGTGATACTGGACACCCCGGACCCACCGTCCGTTGCGTTGAGGTTCACGACCAAGCCGATTGTGTCATAGCACGCAACCGTGATCGTTCCCAGCGTGGTTCCGGACGTGTTCTTGACCACAGCCGTGGCGTTCGCTGTCGCCAGTGGGAACCCGGGTGGCAGTGTCCCGGGCGAAGTCGTAAGCGTAGTCACCGGCGCCGTCTTATCCAGCTTTATCGTGACCGAAGCCGAGCTAGATAGCCCAGCGACACTGGTGGCCGAGCAGGTAAGCACGGTACCGGTGGTCTCTGTGGAGATGGTGGTGGTGCCGCAACCGGTGCTGCTGGCGATACCCGATGACGGATCGGTCACGCTCCAACTGACCGTGACGTTGCTGTTGTTCCAACCTGCCGCATTCGGCGCGGGGGTCACGGTTGGAACAATCACGGGCGGCGTAGTGGCCAGCTTCACCGTAACCGAAACGGTGTTAGTCAGGCCGGCGATGTTGGTGGCCGAACAGGTAAAAGTTGTTCCGGTGGTGTCGGCGGTGACAGTACTACTGGTGCAACCCGTGGTAGAAGTAACGCTCGAGCCTGGCGATGGCTCTGTGACGCTCCAAGTGACCGTCACCGGGGATGTGTGGTTCCAACCGGCGGCATTCGGCGCCGGACTCACGGTGGGAACAATGACCGGCGGGGTCTTGTCGATTTTGATACCACTCGCGGTAGCCACAGCGCTCACATTGCCGGCAACATCGATGCAAGTCCCGCTGGCGGATAGCCCCGTTCCTTCAGTGCTGAGTGTAGCGGGCGCGGTGCAACTGGCGATGCCGGAAAGAGCATCAGTACCGGTAAATGTCACGGTGACGTTGGTGCTGTTCCAGCCCGCTCCATTCGGGGCTGGGGAGGCCGTTGCGATTGCGGCCGGCGGTGTCACGTCGATCCTGATTGTCACCGGCACGGAGACCGAAACACCGGCTCCATCCACTGCCAAGCATGTGAAGGTCGCACCGGCCGTCTCTGTCGAGACAGTAGCGGGATCGCAGACGGTCTGGTCGAAATCAATTCCCGAAATATTATCGAAAAAGTTAAAGTTCGCAGTGACGGGTACCGTATTGTTCCATCCGGCGGCGTTGGGCGCGGGCGTGATGGTCGAGGTCACGGTTGGTGGCCTAGTGTCGACCCTTATGGTGACGCCGGTCGAAGCCGTGAGACCCGCGGCGTTGGTTGCGCTGCACTGGAAGTTAGCTCCGGCAGTCTCGGTCCCAACCGTTTGGGGACCGCAGCCCGTGGTCGAAGCAATTCCGGAAGGATTGTTGCCCGGCGCATCGGTGACCGACCAAGTGAGGGTGACCGGCACGGAGGTGAACCAACCTCTGCCATTGGGTGAGGACGGATTCGTTGTAAAAGTGATCACGGGCGGTTTTGTAACAGTGTTTGTGTTGGTCACCGAAAGCTGAGTGGGGAATCCGGCGCTGACCAGGTCCGAGTTCGCATAAGTTCGCGTATTGCCAACTGCGTCGGTCAGGAAAACGCTATTCACGATCCATGTTAGAGTGCCGAAATCGCTTATCTGGCGCGGGAACGTGGCGGTTGCAGTACCATTCGTTACCGAAGTGTTGGCCGCGAAGGTCGCCGCGGCGGGCACTATGGTTCCGGAGGGGCTGAG
>CATPCJ010000089.1 GCA_955652915.1 uncultured Bryobacteraceae bacterium | reverse complement strand
AAGGATCTTGGAGCGTTCGGCTTCCAACTCCTCCAGAGAATCCAGCATGGCGTGACCTCCTTCTCTGAGTGTATATAAACACTCAGATATACGCCATAAAAAAGAAATCGAAGCGATCTGCCACTTCGATGTCGCACACCCCTCTGAACTTGTCACCGTGGGGGTCGGCAGGAGCAGTGGTATTCTGATAAATGCTCCTGAATCCTCACTCCCGCGGTCGTGTCAATCCGGCTGCCGCCGCGCACCGGCTTGCATTTACCCCCCCAATTGAGGCAAGCTGGATAGTTTTCCAACTGTGATGGAAAAGAATCCATGCGGGTGAGAGTTCTCTATCACGACCACTGTTTCGATGGCGCCGCTTCAGCCGCGTTCTTCAGCCGCTTTTACGAGAGCAAGTACGCCCCGAATGCAACGTTCGAGTTTACCGGTTTGGCTCACAAAGCCTCCCAACTCTTCGAAGATAGTCTCTTCGACGGCGACGTGAATGCGATCGTGGATTTCAAATATTCGCCCGACCCGCGGCTTACCTGGTGGTTCGACCATCATCAAAGTGCATTTTTGAGCCTGCAGGACGCGGAGCATTTCCGGCACGATAGCAGCGGCCAGAAACTCTACGATCCTTCCTACAGCTCCTGCACCGGGTTCATCGCCGCGGTGGCGCGAGAAAAGTTTGGGTACCGGGCGGAAGATCTGGCGCAGTTGGTGGAGTGGGCTGATATTATCGATGGCGCCCGGTACGCCAGCGCGCAGGCGGCCGTGGAAATGCGCGCGCCCGCGATGCAGTTGACGCTGGTGATTGAAAGCGCGAAGGGCTCGGAGATCATCCACAAGATCATTCGATGGATGCGTCATTGCATGCTCGATCAAATCATCCGGAAGCCGGAAATCCAGGAACTGTATGTGCCGCTGCATGAGCGGCACATCCGTTCCATCGACATTATTCGCAACCATGCCAAAAGCGAGAACGGCGTGATTTTCTTCGACTTAATCGATGTGGATTTAGACGGCTACAACAAATTCATCCCCTACTATTTGTTTCCGGAGTCCACCTACACGGTTTCGGTGAGCACGCAAAGTTTCCGCACCAAGGTCTCGGTCGGTTCGAATCCGTGGGCGCCCCAGACACCCCTTCACAACCTGGCCACCATCTGCGAACGCTACGGTGGCGGGGGACATCCGAAAGTAGGCGCCATCAGTTTTGAAGTAGGAGCGGTGGAAGAGGCCAGGAAGGTCGCGGCGGAAATAAAGCGCGAGCTGGGAAATGGCGCGTCGGGTTCATAATGGACGAAGCAGCCGCTCTACATATTTAGCGATTAAATCCACTTCCACGTTGATTTTGCTGCCGGCCGCGTAGTCCCGTATAACCGTATTTTCGTACGTATGGGGGATAATGGCGACGCTGAGAACAACCTGATCCAGTGCCGCGATCGTCAGGCTGACCCCATCCAACGTTACCGATCCTTTGTGAACCAGGTAGCGATCCAGGCCGGCGGGCACGCCCACTTTGAGCCACCAATTTCCATCCGGCAAGGATTCGAGCGAGAGAAACTCCGCGGTTCCGTCAACGTGGCCTTGCACGATGTGACCGCTCAGCCTATCGCCCACCGCGGCCGCGCGTTCCAGATTTACCCGCGAACCCGCCCGCGGCATTCCCAGATTGCTGCGCGACAAGGTTTCCGGCGACAGATCGCACCAAAATCCGTCCGGCTCGATCGTCACCGCCGTCAGGCAGACACCGTTCACCGCGATGCTCGCGCCCGCCTTCGTGCCTTCCAGCACGGCGCGGCACCCCAATTTCATCCGGCTGCCGGCAACGGCGATGGTGCCGACCTCTTCGACGATTCCCGTGAACACGCTATTTCTCCACGTAGGCTTCGACGGCGAATTCATCCGGCGGAATGCTGTGCAACTTAACGCCGGTGAGCCGAATCGCATCGGTGCGCCGCAACCGGCCCGTTCCACCCGCCACCGGCAGCGACCGCAAGCCGCCCAGGATCTTCGGCGCGTAATAAAAAAACACTTTGTCCGCGGCGCCGGCTTCCAACACAGCCCAGTTCAGCTTGCTGCCGGACTCGATCATTAACGACCGGTATTGTTCACCCGCCAAATATTCGAGCAGTTTCTGAAGGTCCGCGCGGCCGCCCGGGCCATCGAAAACCAGTACGCGCACCCCACGTTCCTCCAGGGCCCGCCGGCGATCTTCCGGAGCAGCCGATGTGGTGACGATCAAAAGATCGCCCGCCGAGCTCGCGACCATGCGCGAATCGAGCGGAATTCGCAGTGTCGAATCGGCTACAATCCGCAGCAGTGGACGGCTGCGTTCAAGGCCGGTACGATCCGTCAACAGACAATCGTCAGCCAGAACGGTTCCGATCCCGGTAAGAATCGCGTCCGCCTGATGCCGGATTTGTTGCACGTGTGCCCTGGCGCGCTCGCTGGTAATCCAGCCGCTGTTGTCGTCGGGCGCGGAGATCTTGCCGTCCAGAGTGAGGGCGGCTTTCAAAGTTACCAATGGACGCCCGGTGCGCATGGAATGGACGTACGCTTCGTTGAGCTGGGCAGCTTCTTCGGAGTAGCCGGAGAGCACATCAACAGCGATGCCTGCCTCGCGCAGCTCGCGAATTCCTTGGCCGGCAACACGCGGATTCGGATCTTCCATCGCGGTCACCACTCGCGCCACGCCTGCGTTCACCAATGCGCCGGCGCACGGCGGTGTGCGGCCCTGAAACGAGCACGGCTCCAAAGATACATAAACGGTGGCCCCCCGCGCGCGATCGCCGGCCTGCTCCAAAGCAACAATCTCCGCATGTTTCTTGCGCGCGTACACGTGAAAGCCGCGGCCTACAATCTCGCCGTCCTGGACGATCACCGCGCCGACGGCCGGGTTCGGGCTGGTTCGCCCCAATCCCTGGCGCGCCAACTCCAGCGCCTCGTCCATCCACGCGTTTTTCATGTTGAAAAAAGCGACGCGATAAACTTGTCCGGCTCGAATGGAAGCAGATCGCCCGCCTGTTCCCCAACGCCGACGTAGCGAATCGGCAAGTTTAGCTCGCGGGCAATCGCCACCACGATGCCGCCTTTAGCGGTTCCATCCAATTTCGTGAGCACGATTCCGGTGACGCCGCTCGTTTCCGTAAACTTGCGAGCTTGCTCCAGCCCATTCTGGCCGGTGGTGGCATCCAACACCAGCAGCACTTCGTGCGGCGCATCGGGGATCACTTTCGCCGCCGTGCGCCGCATTTTCTGAAGCTCGGCCATTAGATTTTCTTTAGTGTGCAACCGGCCGGCGGTATCCACGATGACGTAGTCCACCTTCCGCGCTTTGGCGGCCGTCAACGCATCGAATAGAACCGCGCTCGGGTCCGAGCCGGGAGATTGACGAATCACATCCGTCTCCGTGCGAACGCCCCATACCTGCAACTGCTCGATGGCGGCGGCGCGGAATGTATCGGCTGCGCACAGCAACACGTTGCGGCCTTCTGCCTTGTATCGATTCGCAAGCTTGCCGATGGTGGTCGTCTTACCCGAGCCGTTCACACCCACCACCATAACCACTGCGGGCGGTTGGGTGACACGCGGGATTGGACGCTCGGCCGCCTCCAATATCTCCAGCAGATGTTCCGCGATTAGCTGTTTGACTTGCTGCGCGTCTCCCACTTGCTTGCGGTCCACGCGCTGGCGAATGCTTTCCAGAATCTCCGACGCCGTGTTGACGCCAATGTCGGCGGTGATGAGAGCAAACTCGAGTTCTTCGAGCAGGTCGGCATCGATCTCTTTCCGTCCGGCGATGGCTTCTTCCAGCCGGTCCACCAGGCCGGTACGGGTCTTCTCAATGCCTGCCTTCAGGCGATCAAGCAGATTCGGTTCTTGGGGTACGGAGCCAAATAGCGTTTGAATCATGGGGGGAAATGCTGGGAATCTTTATTGTACCGGATGCATGCTAACCTGAACTCAGGTGCCTCGTTTTCTGATCAAAATATTGATCGCGTTAGCTATCGCCATGGCGCTCGGAAATGCCCGGTGCGTTGCGCAGTGCCTGGTGCAGCCCTGCCAGTCCGGCGGCGGCGATCATTGTCATCCTCAAGGCAAATCGAACACGGGCCTGTGCTCACATCAACATGAGATGGCGGTCTCCGGAGTGGAGTCTCAGACTGCTGCCGGCGCGGTCGTGTTTGTTGTTCCAGCCGCGTCCACGAGCATGGACCCACGGGCGATTTGGCGCCCAATCGATACTCCAGCTCCATCGCCACCTCTCAGGTTCTTCACTACTCTTCAACCTCTTCGAATCTGATCCTTTCATTTGCGCCCATCCCTGGCCGAAAAATGAAAGGAGTGAAGTGTGTTTCGTATTCCCTTTGTATTCGTATTATTTTTATCCACCGCCTTCTCGCAAGAGCCGGCTCACGACATGTCGCACATGCAGATGGGGGGCTCGGATCAAGCTGGTGGTTTTCTGATGAATCTAGCGTCGGGTACCAGCATGAACCCGCAATCGTGGCCGATGCCGATGTTGATGTTGAACCGGTCGAACTGGAGCATGATGTTCATGGGCCAGGGATTTCTGGTCGACACGCAAGAGACCGGCCCGCGTGGCCACGCCAAGTTCTATTCTCCGAATTGGGGCATGTTTGCAGCCAGCCATCAGCTTGCAGGCGGAAGTTTCATGTTCCAAATGATGCTTAGTCTGGAACCTGCGACCATCACCAACCGCCGCTTCCCTGAACTCTTTCAGACTGGTGAAACGGCGTTCGGGAAACCACTGGTGGACGCCCAGCATCCCCACGATTTCTTCATGGGGCTTGGCCTGAATTATGCGCATTCCCTGGGGGAAAGCACAACCGTGCAGGTGTACTATGCGCCGGTGGGAGATCCCGCTCTCGGCCCCGTCGCCTTCCCGCATCGCGCTTCGGCGTCCGAACTGCCGCAAGCCACTCTCGCGCATCACTGGGAGGATTCCAGCCACATCGCCAACAATGTGGTGACAGTTGGCATCATGCACAAGAAGGTGCGGTTGGAAGCGAGTGGATTCTATGGCACCGAGCCAAATGAGAATCGCTGGAATATCGATTTCGGTCCCATGAACTCGTGGGCCACTCGTTTATCCTACTTCGCCACCAGGAATTGGATGATGCAAGTTTCGCTTGGAAGGCTGGCGCGCCCGGAGCGCCAGGAAGCGGGCGATGTGGTGCGGTCCACTGCATCAATCCACTACACCCGTCCGATGCAGGGATCCAGTTGGTCGACCAGTTTGATTTGGGGGCGCAATCACAAGACGCTCAATCAGCGGAATTCCAATGCATATACCTTGGAGTCTGTCTTGCCATTCACGCGGAAGAATTTCGTTACGGGAAGAATCGAGCTGGTCGACAAAGACGAGCTGGTGGGCGACCGACCTTATCGCATCGGCGCGTATACTCTCGGCTACACGCGCGACATCGGAACGTTCCACAATCTCCAGAGTGGAATTGGCGCAAACTTCACGGCATATTCCACGCCAGAGGCACTTAAGGCGTATTACGGAAACCACCCTGTATCTGTGAACATATTCGCAAGGTTCCGTTTGAAGTAGCGCAGGTTGGTAACCTGCGGCCGATTGGAAATCGGCTTTCCTGGTAGACAGCCGATTTTTACAATCGGCGGCAGGATGCCATCCTGCCCCACAATGATTACCAGCCGCTCTTCAGCTCAAGCGCGTGCTCCAAATTAGCGCGGGCCGACTCATATGCCGGATCGATCTTGACCGCCGCCCGAAAATGCTCGATCGCTTCGTTAATCTTGCCCTGCGCCAGCAGCGCCTGCCCCCATCCGTTTTGCGAATTCGCCAAATCGGGTTTCAGCGTCAGAGCCGTTCGAAATTCACTGATGGCTTCTTCGTTCAGGCCGAGTTCCAGCAGCGACCCTCCCAGATTATTGTGCGATAGCTCGTAGTCGTCAGCCATTTGGATTGATTTCCGGAACTGTTCGATCGCGCCGGCGCTGTCTCCGCGCGCCGAGTAAACCAGGCCCAAATTGTTGTATGCGATGAACGACGGCGCTACAGAGATAGCCTGAGTCCAAAGAGTTTCCGAATTCTGCCAAACCCGAACCTGCTTGAAGGTTAAAAAGACCAGTCCACAGATGACCAAACCCGCAGCAAGGGTCACCTCGCGTCTGTTCACGACGACGAGCATGCCTCCGCCGAGAATCGCCCATCCGAGACATGCCAGATAGCTGTATCGATCCGCGGTGATTTGCTGTCCATTGTGAAAAATCCCCAGTACTGGGATCAATATCACGCAATACGCCAGCCACGCCGCCAGCACCGCGGGATACTTCCGGCGGACGACCAACGCTCCGGCTGTAACCAACACCACCAGGACCGCGCTGAGTTGGAGCGGCAGCGCTCCGGGATCTACCTTGTGGGATGTCAGGGCGTAGAACGGCGCAAGATGGAAAGGCAATAGAGTCTTCCAGAGATAGAAGGCCAATCCATAAAGTGAAATCGCCAGTCGCGCGATCCAATTCACGTGGACCAGCGATGCGGTGATTCCTTCCAGTTTGCCAATATAGAGAGCCAACGCTCCATCGGCGAGACTCAGCAAGAAGAATGGAATCTTTTCGAGCAAGATTCCAGTCGTCGAGCCTGAGCGCCCTGCTCTTCGCAGGGGGTACACGTCCAGCATGAGCAAGATCACCGGCAGAGTGACCGCAATCTCCTTTGAGAGCAGCGCAAAAATAAAAAAACCGAAACAAGCCCAGTAATACTTGCGGCGGATCGGCGCGCCGGGAACATCCGGATTCCCTCGCAAATAGGCCAGAATCGCCAGCAGAAAGAACATTCCCGAAACCACGTCGCGCCTCTCGGTGACCCAGGCCACGGATTCCACGCGCAACGGATGCAAGGAAAACACCAGCGCCGCAAAAAGCGCTCCGACGGGAATCCGGGCTTGCATCTCGCTTGAACGATCGCGCAAGGCGAGACGCAGAAGGGCGAGCGCTAGAAAGTAGAAGAGGGCTGCATTCACCGTGTGAAACAAGACGCTCGTGAGATGATACCCGAACGGATTCAGCTCCCAGATCGTGTAATCCAGTCCGAGCGTCATCCACGAGATGGGGACGTACCGTCCCAACAAGTGACTGGTCCACATCCACTGGATTTCCGTCCAACCCAACCCGCGATAGTGAGGATTCAGGACGAAATTCCGCTCGTCATCCCAATTCACAAACTCATTGCCCAGAGCCGGCAAAAACAGAAGAAGCGTCAACACAGCCACGATCGCCGGGAAGTGCCGATACAATGGCGGCGCAGTCATCGCAAGAGGGGTGTGGTGTGGACTTCAATCAGAGCCGCGGCCGTCGGCAAGAGCCTTCCTCCACTGCCGGCCTTGTCCGCTGACAAGCCGAGACTTGATGAGTGCCCCTCGCCGAGGGAGCGTTTGGTGGATGGTCCCAACGACAATCCCAACGCTCCCTTACGGTGGCGGCTCTGTTTGAAGCACTCTCCTCGCAAGAGTTTATCGTAGCAATGCGCACTCCAGCGCAGGTACCCTGGTAATGAAGCTCATGTTTCCTATTCTGCAAAAGCCGGCCGGCGCTGTCGATCCCGTCTGCGGAATGACTGTCGATCTATTGCACGCCGCCGGGAAATTTTCGTACCAGGGCAAGGACTACTATTTCTGCTCCAAGGGATGCGTAGCGAAGTTCGAAGCCAATCCGGATAAATATTTGCGTGCTTCCGCCCCGCCCGAGCCAATGCCCGCGGACGTGGATTCCGTGGAATACACCTGCCCGATGCATCCCGAAGTCCGCAAAATCGGCCCCGGGTCGTGCCCGAAGTGCGGCATGGCGCTCGAGCCAGCCACGTTGACCTTGTCCGCTCTGGACGAAGTAAATCCGGAATACGCGGATATGCGGCGCAGGTTCTGGGTCAGCGTCTTCCCCACGGCAACCCTGCTGATTTTGATGTACCTGGGCTTGCACCAGCCCTGGCTTGAATGGGCGCTCGCCACGCCCGTGGTGCTGTGGGCCGGATGGCCATTTTTCCAACGCGCCTGGGATTCACTGGTAAACCGCAGCTTAAACATGTTCACGCTGATCGCCACCGGAACCGGCACAGCATATCTATATAGCTTGGCCGGTACCCTGACGCCGGGCATTTTTCCGGATTCGTTTCGTACGCATGGCGGTGAAATGGCGGTCTACTTCGAACCAGCCGCCGTCATAGTCACTTTAGTTTTGCTTGGCCAGATGCTGGAACTGCGGGCGCGGGGCCAAACCAGCAGCGCCATCAAAGGACTGCTCGGACTGGCGCCGAAGACCGCGAGGCGCATCCGTCCCGACGGAGTGGAAGAAGATGTCCCGCTCGATCAGGTGCATATCGGCGACCACTTGCGCGTCCGGCCCGGCGAAAGAGTACCGGTGGACGGTTCAGTCATCGAGGGATCGAGTCTGGTGGATGAAGCCATGATCACCGGTGAACCAATTCCGGTGGAAAAGACAGCCGGCTCCCGCGTGACCGGCGGCACCGTGAACGGAACCGGCTCATTCGTGATGACCGCCGAACGAGTGGGCGCGAATACTCTGCTGGCGCAAATCGTGAAGATGGTGAGCGAGGCGCAGCGTTCGCGCGCACCGATACAACGCCTGGCGGATGTGGTGGCATCCTGGTTTGTTCCGGCCGTAATCGCGGTTGCGATTTTCACCTTTATCGCCTGGAGTGTTTGGGGACCGCAGCCTCGAATGGCGTACGCTTTCGTGAACGCCGTCGCGGTGCTGATTATCGCTTGCCCATGCGCGCTCGGCCTGGCCACTCCCATGTCGATCATGGTTGGGACCGGCCGCGCAGCCAGTGCGGGCGTTCTGATCCGCGACGCTGAAGCACTCCAAGCTTTGGAAAAAGTAGATACGCTGGTCATCGACAAGACCGGCACCTTGACCGCTGGAAAACCGAAATTGATAACAGCCGATGATCCGGAAATTCTCCGTTTGGCGGCAAGCGTGGAGCGCATGAGCGAGCATCCTCTGGCCGCCGCTATCGTCGCCGGCGCGCTGGAACGCAACCTCTCGCTTTCCAAGGCCGAAAGCTTTCATTCCACAACTGGACAGGGTGTTTCGGCAATCGTTGACGGACACCCAGTTTCCATCGGCCGCGCTCCTCAGCCTGAATTGCGCGAACGCGCCGCGGAACTCATGCGAGACGGCCAGACCATCGTGTATGTAACGGTCGACGGCGCCCCAGCCGGGCTACTCGGCATCGCCGATCCGATTCACCCATCGGCGAAACAGGCCATCGCCGGGCTGCAACGCGAAGGACTGAGGATTGTCATGCTCTCCGGCGATAACCGCGTGACGGCGAATGTGGTCGCGGAGAAACTGGGAATCGCCGAAGTTCATGCCGAAGTACTTCCAGACGGCAAGGCTCGAGTGGTATCCGATCTCGAGGCCCAAGGCAGGAAGGTTGCCATGGCGGGTGACGGTATCAACGATGCTCCCGCCCTGGCCAAAGCCACGGTAGGAATTGCGATGGGAACAGGCACGGATATCGCCATCCAAAGCGCCGGCATTACGCTGGTCAAAGGAGATCTGCGAGGCATCGTCCGCGCTCGCGCGGTCAGCCGCGCCACCATGCGTAACATTCGCCAGAACCTCTTCTTCGCTTTCTTCTACAACACCATTGGAGTGCCCATCGCGGCTGGCATTCTGTATCCGTTTTTCGGCATCCTCATGAGTCCCGTAATCGCCAGCGCCGCGATGACCCTCAGCTCCGTCTCGGTCATTGCGAATGCGCTACGGTTGAGAAAGCTCGAACTGTGATCGATCTGCATACCCACACCAACGCGTCGGATGGAAGTTATTCTCCGGCGGAGCTGATCGATCGCGCCGTCGCGTTGCAGCTCGAGGCTCTCGCGATTACGGATCACGACACGTTCGCCGGTTACGATCAGGCAATCCGCCATGCCGTGGAGGCGGGCCTCGATCTGGTTTGCGCCATCGAACTCGCGGCCCGGACCACGGGCACGCCTCGGCGCACGATCCACCTGCTCGGTTACTTCCTGCACACGTCGCCGTCCCCGGGATTCCGTGCATGGCTGGAAGAAATACTAACGAGTCGCCGGGAGCGGAACCTGCGGCTGATCGATAAATTGCAATCGATGGGTGTTGAAATCGAGTTGAATGAAGTGGAGGGGATTGGCCGGACGCTAACCGGGCGGCCGCACTTCGCGCGCGTCCTGGTCCAGAAAGGATACGCTGCCAATTCTGAAGAAGCTTTTCGCAGGTACCTCGGTGAATCGGCGGCGGCATTCGTGGAGCGTCAGCAACCGGATGCAAAGATGGCCATCCAGCAGATTCTAGCAGGCGGCGGACTGCCAGTTTTGGCGCATCCGGGCCGATTGAACATCCGCGACCCAGAGATTGAGGAGCACTTTATTTCGGGTCTAAAGGACGCTGGATTGAGGGGCATCGAGGTTATTCACTCGGATCACCAGCCGTGGGACGTCGAACGCTACCATGGGCTGGCGAAGAAGTACGGTCTGGCTATGAGCGGAGGGTCCGATTTTCATGGCGACTCCAAGCCCAAGGTGGCGCTCGGCACTGGGGTTAGCGGAAACGTCAACGTGCCGAGGTCGGTTCTGGAGAAACTGCGGAAGGCTGGTTGAACAGGAATAGCGCGAATACGGTTTCCGTGCCCGCGCATCGGAGGGGAAGTCGAAAAAACTTCTTAGCCTTTGTGAATCTTCTTGCGCAGCAACCCGAGACCCAACAGTCCGGACCCCAGGAGCAGGAACGAGAGCGGCTCAGGCGAGGCGAATTTATTAATCGCTTGCGAAATGTTGGCGGTTCCGTTGGCGCCTGAGTCCACATGGATATCCTTGGAAACCGCAACCGACGTTACGGGCGCGAAGAACACCATGGCATTGAATGCCGCAGGTGGATTGGTGACGCTGATTGATCCCGCGTTACTACTCGGGCAACCGGAGAGTGCATGGTTAAGACAGTAGGTTTCGACAACGCTGGCGCTGCCTGTGCCGGACTGACTCCCGTTGAAAAACAGAGTTAACCGGTCAATTGCCGGAGCAGAAACGGTGAATGCCACCATCGAAGCCTGGAAACTTGAAACGCCGCCAACCTGCGTACCGGCATTCCATCCACTGTGGAATTGAAACCCACCGTTCCCTTGCGGTGTGACGGCGATCGACGAATCGGGGATCGCACTTCTCGTACAGGTAAACCCGTTCCCAAGATACAAAGTGTAGGCTCCGGTCGGGCACATAGTGGGACTGACCGAAGCCGAAGCAGCTAGCAGCAACCCTGCAAAGATAAGAAATAAAAAGGACTTATTTCCCAATTGACCCGCTCCTCGATCATTCGTAGACTACTGTGGGAATACCTTGCTGGCCGTTCCCTAGTTAATTCCTACGCCGAGATTATCATGTGCCAGGACGGGTTGATACTGGAACTAGTTGCAGGAGGCGTCTGACGAAAAAACGCGGAGCGCAGCAATCTGCGTCCCGCGTTTCGGAGGGTAAATGGAGTACAGCTTTGCTTAGTTCTTGTGAAGCCGTTTGCGAAGAAGTCCAAGACCAAGAAGACCCGAGCCGAGCAGCACGAAGGACAACGGTTCTGGACTTGAGAAATTGTTGATCACCTGCGAGATGCTCGCGGTGCCATTGGTTCCCGAGGTCACGTTAATGTCTTTGGAGACCGAAATAGACGTAACGGGCGCGAAGAAAACAACGGCGTTGAAATTCGGCGGCGGATTCGTGACCTTGATCTGGCCGGAGCTTCCCATCGGACAACCCGACAAGTCGTGATTCAGGCAGTAGTTCTCGGTCACGTTGCTCAAGCCCGTTCCAGTGACGCTTCCGTTGAAAAATAGCTCCAGATTCGTGATGAATCCCGTGACGGTGAGGGTTATCAGCGAGTCCTGGAAAGCGTTGATGTTGCCCGCTTGTTGCGAAACGTTCCATCCACTCTGAAATAGGAAGCCTTCGTTCCCTGGCACCAGTTGTGGAGTTACGTTGATCGACCCAGCAGGAATCGCAAGTCCAGGCGGGTTAGCGGTTCCGCTATATCCAAAAGCAGAAAATGTGAGATTGCCTTCGGTGCAAGTAAAGCTTGGTACGAGATACAACGTATAGGCCCCGGTCGGGCACGGTGTGGGCGCCGCAAAGGCCGCGCCAGCCAATACCAGACACCCGAAAATCAGAACCAAAATCTTTTTCATCTTACGCTCCTCCGAGTCTGTGCAACGAACAACAACAGTCTTAGCATGTCCTTGCGAAAGCGACACGTTTACTGACGACCTGAAACGAGTTTACCACTCAACACAGTCAATTTCAAGGACTTTGTTGCCGGTACCGAATCGACTTTCGTGGGCCTTAGTACTAGTACCTAACAGCCCAAGCCTCCACTTTTTCAGACGCTCCGTTAAGTTCGGATGGTTACAGGCCCGGCGACCTGTGCCAAATCGACAGTTAGTTTATTATCATAAGTTGTTGGCAATTTCTTTCGATTAGTATCCGCGTGCAGGCCACTGCAAAATCGTTCCCGCCCGGCAACTTTTTTGAAACTGTGGCAAACTGTTTTGCAATGGCGATTTGGCTTAGCGAAGCGGACGTGCGGAGTGTACTGTCGGTACCAGATCTCATTGAGGCGATTGAATCCGCCGTAATAGCGTTTTCTTCCGGTAAGGCTACGCAACCAGTCAGAACGGTGCTCCAGACCCCCGGCGGCGTCTTCGCTTCCATGCCGGCCTATCTTGGATCGATACCCGCCATGGGCGCCAAGTTAGTCACGGTTTTTCATGGGAATACGAGCGCCGGCCTGCCGACTCACCTGGCAACCATCGTTCTACTCGATCCCCAGACCGGCGGGTTGCTCGCCACCATGGATGGCCGCTACATCACCGAAGTGCGAACGGCGGCCGCTTCGGCTGTGGCGGCGCGACATCTGGCTCTCCCGGATGCATCCGTGCTGGCAATAATCGGATCGGGAGTGCAAGCTCGAAGCCACCTGGAATTGCTCCCTTTAGTTCGCAAATTCAATGACATACGGTGTTGGAGCCCCACAGCCGCCAATGTGCGGGCGCTGGTTTCAGAGTTTGTCCGCCTGCCGGTACGAGGCGTTGAAAGCGCACGAATGGCCGTCGAGGGTGCGGACGTTATCGCCCTGGTCACCGCTTCCAGCACTCCCGTGATCCAGGATGCTTGGGTAAGATCCGGCGCGTGCGTAATTTCGGTGGGAGCCTGCCGGCCAACGCAGCGGGAGATGGATACCGCGCTCATTGCGCGAGGAGTCCTGGTGGTGGATTCGCGCGCCGCCGCTCTCAAAGAATCCGGCGATGTTGTACAAAGCATTCAGGAAGGACACTTCGACGAAACCCACATCGTGTCCGAACTGGGACAGGTGGCGGCCGATCCAAGATTCGGACGAACGAACCCAGACCAGATCACAATCTTCAAGTCGCTCGGTATGGCGGTTGAGGATATCGCCGCCGCGCACTTGGTCTATCGCTGTGCCATTCAAATGGGGAAAGGGACAGCGCTTGGCTGATTCATATGACGTCGCGGTCATCGGCGCGGGCGTATTCGGAGCCTGGATAGCTTATCGCTTGCGCGGCTCCGGCAGATCGGTCGCGCTGCTGGATGCCTACGGGGCGGCGAACAGCAGGTCCAGTTCCAGCGACGAATCGCGCGTTTTGCGGATGGGCTATGGGGCTCTGGAGATTTATACTCGTTGGGCTCTCCAGTCGCGACGGTCGTGGATCGAGTTTTTTGAGAGTGCGGGCAAGCCCGAGCTCTTCGCGCCGACTGGAGTTTTGTGGACGACGCCGCCGGCCGATGCGGCGATCGGGCAAACCACCGCGACGCTCCAGAATTTCGGCGTGTCATTTGAGTTTCTGACTAGCGCGGAACTTCAAGCGCGCTTTCCTCAATTCGCTTTTTCGTCGGAACGAATCGGGATTTTCGAACCGCTCGGCGGAGCGCTGTATTCCCGAAGAGCCGTGCAGGCGGTGGTGGAACAAGCGATCCGCAACGGCGTGGATTACTTTCGCGATGCGGCGGAGGCTCCCAATGGCAACGAAGTACGGACGAAATCTGGCAAAGTGTTGCACGCAGGCGCCTTCGTTTATGCCTGCGGTCCCTGGCTGCCGAAAATCTTTCCGGAGATACTGGAGGGGCGAATCCGTCCGACTCGCCAGGAGGTATTCTACTTCGGTCCACCCGCGGGGAACCGGCAATTCGCGCCACCCGAGATGCCAATTTGGCTCGACTTCAGTAGCGGCCGCCGTGAGTACGTGTTGCCCGATCTCGAGAACCGCGGGCTGAAAGTTGGATTCGACCGGCATGGCCCTCCATTCGATCCGGACAGCGGCGACCGGGTGGTGCGGGATGCCGCGGAAGTCCGAGCCTTTGTGGCGGAACGCTTTCCCGCCCTGGCCGGCGCGCCGATCTTGGAATCGCGTGTCTGCCAGTATGAAAACACATCGAGCGGCGATTTTTTGATCGACCGCCACCCGCGATTCGAGAACGTTTGGTTGGCGGGCGGCGGCTCAGGACACGGGTTCAAGCATGGCCCGATGGTAGGCGAATATGTGGCGGCGCTCCTGGAGGGAACGGCCCAGGTGGAATCCCGATTTTCCTTAGCGAGTAAATCGCGCGAACCACAACGGTCGGTGTACTGACATGCATTGGCTGCTCGCGGACCTGCGCCATCGTTGAGTACGATACCGCAGTCCCGCCACGTGCGAGCGTCCTTGGACGGTGGTGGAGGCGAACCAGAGGCGAGATATTGGACTTCAGGGCGCACCCGGAACAAATTCCTATCGTGCTGGCAGATTTCAAGCCACGGCCTCACTATCCGGCAATTACGCTTTTACGATTTGCCGATGTGGCTCAAAGGAACCAGTTCCATTTTTGAGTCGAATGAAATCTCATCCTGGCGGATGCTGCTAATTGGCGAGTTTAGAACGCCTGGACCGAAGAAATTCCGTTCGCCTGCAAAACCACCTGCATTTTTTC
The DNA here is from genome assembly GCA_955652915.1 of uncultured Bryobacteraceae bacterium. GTDB lineage: Bacteria > Acidobacteriota > Terriglobia > Bryobacterales > Bryobacteraceae > Palsa-89. Next base: position 10,743 of record CATPCJ010000089.1, on the reverse strand, counting down.
GAGCGCCGATTTGTGAATTTGCGACACGCGGCTTTCGTTGATCCCCAGGATGCCCCCGATTTCCTTCATCGTCATTTCGTTGGTGTAGTACAACGAAACCACTTTCTGGTAACGTTCCGGAAGCGTCTTCATGGCTACGCCTAGGACTGAGCGCATCTGCTCCCGAGAACACATATTGTCGGGCTGAGTCTCCGCTTTGCTTGGGAAATCCGGCGCGGGAAGATCGTCATGTTCGACAGCGCGCGAGGAGGCCGATACCAGCCCCACGCTGCGCAGGTCCACCATCATCTGCCGCCATTTTTCGACGTCAACGCCCAGTTTCTCGGCGATCTCAGCTTCCGTGGGCGTGCGCTGCAGATTGGTTGCCAACTCACGAGTGGCTGCTTCCACTTGCTTATGCCGGCGGCGCAGATCGCGCGAGGCCCAATCCAGTTGGCGAAGGCTATCGAGAATCGCGCCCTTGATGCGGTGCTTGGCATAGCTCGAAAAGGCCACCTGCTTTCCCGGATCGAATTTGCTGGCGGCATCAAAAAGCCCCAGTACGCCCGCATGCACCAGATCGTCTAAGTCCACATGCACCGGAAGATTCTCATGCACTCTGATCGCAATCGCCTTCACCAGCGGGAGGTGCTCAAGCACAATCCTATCGCGCCGGGCAATTTTAGCGGAAGAGCCGAGGGATGCCTTGGTCTTGGGCACGGTGGCGGGGGCGGTTGCGGTGGTCATGGTTGCTTTCATCCCTCTTTTTTCCCGGAGTTGGTTTCTTGCTTCCGGTGCTCCTCTAAATGCAAGCCTGTAGCCAGTACGCAAACTAAGAGCAGGGTGGGCCGCCACACTGAGGGATTCTATGTAGGCGGGCACCAGAAAATACTCCGCGACTCAACAAGATGGATACTGGCTCCGACTCCCGAGATCAATTAGGTATCCATCAGTACCGCCAATGCCTGACAGTCGTGGGAATGTCGTTATGGAACTAGCAGGCTATCCCAACGATTCCGAAATGGGATTTCCGTTTCAAAATGAAACGCGACCCACACATGCTCATTACTCCTATATCGGGCGATTGACCGGAAGCTTGAGGGGCTAGGGTTTTCTAAGAGTAAAGAGGTAGGTCTTTAACGCTAGTGCGCCTAGAATTATCCAGACCACCAGCCGGAAGTTGCCATCGAGAGTGAGCCATGCCAGCAGGGCAATCGCGGCGTAGCAGGCCAAGGCTACGTAGAACCTTTGGTTCAAGGCGCCACCTATAGCTTGTCCAACCCCTCGGTAAGTTCAATGTAGGTGCCGAAAGGATCCGTCAGAAACGCAATTGCGATTCCGAGCGCGGGAACTTTACGATACGCGATGTCCAGTTTGATGCCGCCCTCCTCCAGCTTCCTGGTGAATGCCTCGAGGTCTTTGACTTCGAATCCGATGTGATCGATCGCGCGTCCTTTCGTTCCGGCGGGCGTGTTTTCGCTGGGGGCAAACGTCAAATTCACTCCCGGCAGATCCGCTGCTTCGAACCGTCCTCGCTTTCCCGGAACAGCGCCAAAGGCCGCGACATACCATTTCTTCATTTCATCGACCTTCGCTGTGTAGAAGTGAATGTGATGAAAGGCGACCGGCTCCTTCAGCGCCGTATCTTCCGTTAACTCCACACGCACACCGTCCGGGCCCTGCAGCATGGCTTGCGGAGGATTCTTGCTGACAATCCGGATGTGCGCCGCTTCAACTTTGGCGAGCGTCCCCGAAAGATCCCGCACTTTTACCGCAATGTGGTTGACCACCGAGCCTTCGGTCCCGCCGCTTGGGTCGGCTTTGCGCGCCAGGATCAGCACGCCCGGCAACTTGAAAGCTTGCATTGTGCCGAGTTTGGTTTCCCGAGCGCCGATCACCTCCACCCAGAAGTTCTTTTGCGCGTCCGGATCTTTCGTATTCAAATGCACGTGACCCATCGACACCCCGGATGCGCCGGGAGCGGCAAGTTGCGCGAACCCGCCCGCGGCAAAACTCAGCATCAAGATCGCGCTCAAGGCAGCCTTCATATTCCCCTCCGAACCAAAAGCGTACCGCAATCGGTATAATTCTTGGTACTCTGTTCTGAGTCTAAGTGGAGGCTGATATGGCTGAAGAAAACGGGATTGCAAGTGGCTTTGTAGGAATGTTCAACGCATTCGTCGACCCTGCGGGTCTGGCGAAGCGAGTTCCGGCCAAGTTGTTCTGGGTTGGGCCTGTCGTGACGGTGACCATTATCTTCCTGGTCTACGGCTACCTTATGACGCCGTATACCATGCAGTTGGTAGACACTCAAATGAGTCAACGCAATATACCGGCGGACCAGCTTGAGAAAGCCAAGAGCATGGCCCACATGATCGGCGGCATAACCATGTATGCCATACCAGTTTTTGCGTTGCTGTTCATAATGCTGCTCGCCTTGCTGGTCAACGTCATGGGTTCCATGGTGGGCCTGCGCACGAAGTTCCGCGATGTTTTCTCCATCATGGCGGCGTGCTCGCTTATCTCGGTGCTGCAACTCATCGCAACATATGTCGTGGTGCGCACCAAAGGCGACGAGATCACCAACCAGGAGCAAATGACCCCGCCGTTCGGGCTGGATATTTTCATAAATGCGCATGGTCCGCTGTATGCGATCCTGAACTTCTTTTCGATTTTCGAAATTTGGTATCTGGTGATCTTTACCCTGACGCTGGCCTATCTAACCGGATCGTCGAAGGGGAAGGCGTTCCTGGCCATCACTCCGGCGTGGCTGCTGCCGTTGCTCTTCAAGATTGTTGGATCGTTGTTTCAGCCGAAGTCCTAGGCAGGATGTCGAAAGACTCCCCATGACCTTACGAGTGCCCCTCGCCAAGGGCGCGGTCCAGGAATGTGTTGCGCTAGTGGCAAGGGCCGTGGTCATTAAACTCAGCACCGCACGGATTTTAACGACAAATCTGTTAACGTAGATTAGCTGAAATCCATTCAAGACTCGCGCGGAGGGTTTGATGGCAATTGAAGTATCGATCAATGGGAGCGCCGCACCGGGGGCCCGGTACGTCACCTGGGCTCCCTCGCCATGCTCGGCTCGACTCCAAGCGGGCGCCGGTGCGACCTCGCCCATCACCGTCACCTTGCGTAATAAACCTTCGGCGAGCGGCGGAACCGTGGTTTTCTATTCAAAGGCCACCGCGGCGCCCGCTAATACTCTTTCCCTGACGCTAACGGTGGGCACTCCAGTCAGCTTTTTCGTGGCGGGCGAGTTCGGCAAGGCGAGCGTCTCGGACGGCGACGTGGCCCTCCAGATACTCAATGGAACAACGGTCCTCAGTGAAACGCCGCTGATGGTTCGCATCCGCAAAAATGCGAACACCCTGACCCCGGGCGAACGCGATCGCTTCGTGGCCGCTTTTGCTCAGCTCAATAATAAAGGGGCCGGACGTTTCGTCGACTTCCGCAACATCCATACCCAGGCCGGAAAGCCCGAAGCACACGGCGCACCCGGTTTTTTGCCGTGGCATCGGGCTTTCATGCTTGACCTGGAGCGCGAACTGCAGGCCATCGATCCCAGTGTGGCCCTGCCCTATTGGCGATTCGATCAGAAGGCGCCGGCCCTGTTCACGCTGGATTTTCTCGGTTCTTCAAATTCGAACGGCACGGTGCAGTTCAGCCCCACGAACCCTCTTCAGTTCTGGGCGACTGACGGCACGCCGGGAATCATTCGGCGCCCCCTGTTCAATGTGGCGAGCGAGCCCGCCCAGAACGTCCTCACGGAGGCGCAGACACTGGCGCTGGGGAACAAATTCACCCTCTTTCGAGGGATGGAAGGGAATCCGCACGGCTTTGCCCACACCAGCTTTGGCGGATCGATTTCTCAAATTCCCACCGCTGCGAAAGATCCGTTGTTCTTCCTGCTTCACGCCAACGTCGACCGGCTGTGGGCCAAGTGGCAGAAAAAGTTCGGCAGGTTCAATACCACGCTGGCTGCAGCCTTCGACAGCAACGCCGCTACCGGCGGGAATCGGATTGGACACAATCTCAGCGATACGATGTGGCCATGGAACGGCGTAACGGGTACGCCGCGTCCACCGACGGCTCCGGGCGGCCCCATGGCGGATTCGCCCAGCGCGAGAGCTCCTGGATTGAAGCCGAAAGTACAGGATCTTTTCGACTACCAGGGCGCTGTCGCGGCTACCTCGTGGTTGGGATTCGATTACGACGACATACCCTTTGCCTGATCGGACCGGTGGAGATTAAATCAATGAGCATGAAGAAGACTGGGAAAACGGCCACGAAAAAGCGCCCGGCAGCCGCCAAAAAAGCTAGCGCGGCGACGGCCTCCGGCGCAAAAGCAAAGACGGCGGGCGGCGGCAGCCGCGGCGACAAGGAACAGATTCGCGCGCTTTCCAGCATGAGTGGAGATATCTGCGAAGATGCGAAGAAGCTGCAAAGTGTGCTGGACATGATCAAGGACGCTTCGGCGCCGCTTCCCGTCCGTATGGCTGCATTGCAGACGATGCTTGCCGCGAGTTTCAGCGCGGCCAATTTCGATGCTTGCCGCCCTGACTTCCTCGCCGCTCTTCGATCCGTGGTGGCGGACCCGGAATTGGAGATCCGTCAACGCGTGCTCGGGATACTCTCCCGTGAGCATGATGGTTACGCCCAGCAAGTATTGTTGGATGGGTTGCGTGAACCGGCTAAAGCGCTTCTTCCTCCGGAAAAGGCCCTGCAACTGCTGAGCTATGACATTCATACAGAGGCCTATCCAGTGGCGCGCCAGATTATTCAAAACCCGCCGAATCCGGCTGCGAAGCTCGAGGCTATGCGCCTGCTCGCGGCGGACGCGGCATCGGCTCCCGTGTTTGAGAAAATTTTGCGTAACAAGAGGGAACCCGAGGATGTTCGGCAACTTTCGGCATCGGCGCTGCACGGATTGGACCCTCAGAAGCTGCAAGAGCACGCGCGTAAAATTGTACTCGACAAATCCGAAGGCGACCAATTGCGGGCTACAAGCCTTACCGCAATCACGCAATTCGCCAAGCACCCGGATATGATCAAGGACAGCGCTTTGCAGAAACGTGTCGACGAGCTGAGAACCGGTGAAGGCTCCGCGGCTTTGAAGCGGGTCTCGCGGCGGTTTCTCGCCAAGTTCAGCAGATAGCGTGCGCGCATGCCCGAAGTTCTGGTGGGTCGTGATCGGTTGTCCGAAGTGCAGTTCGCCGCCTATGTCGCGGAGTTGAAGACAGACCCCGCGCGGTCCAGCCTGCTCGCGGATCTGTTGAAAGAAGACAATCCCGTTTACGAACAGCGAGGAACGGCCGCTACCGTTCGCATGCGGGGCTGCATTCTCCTCGCGTTCGAGCACCTGGGGTTGCCCGGCTCGGCGCTGATCTACGTTCTGGAGGAACTCGACAATGGGCGCGATGCGTACCTGCTCGCGGCCGCGGCTCGTGTGCTGCGGAGCAGTGCCGCACCAAAGCCAGCAATGGCGGCTTTCCTGATCCGGGCCCTCACTAACATCCGGGATCGCGACGATATCGTCAACCTGCAAAACTACGGTGGGTATTCTGTTTCGGAGCCGGGCACAACAGCGGTGCGCGAAATCCTGGAAAGCTTGCGCTGGTTAGGGGTGAACGCGCGCGCCGTTCTGCCCGGCCTGGAAGCCGCGCGAGCGAAACCGGACGGCCGGTTCTCGACTCTCATGCTGGACGAGCTGGATCGTACGATCGATGCCGTCCGCCGCTCCGCGCCCGCGAATGAATCCCCTGAAGACGACTGCTGTGGGTTCTTGAGCGGACTTGGCGCCATTCGCCTATGGCCGTCTTCCAGCCGGGGTACAACACGGATTCACGCGGCGGTGTTAGAGGACCAGGACGGAAATAAGATCAAGTTCGGAGATTTTTTCCGCGGCCAGCCATCGATAGTGGCGTTCTTTTATTCACGTTGTGACAATCCGCGGAAGTGCTCGCTTACGATTGCAAAGCTGGCGCGAGTCCAGACAATGCTGGCCGACCAGGGACTGGAGAATTGCATTCGAACCGCGGCCATCACTTACGATCCCGAATACGATTTGCCGGAGCGTCTGCGCGGCTATGGACGGAGCCGCGGCGTGCGCATGGATGGCGGCCATCGCATGTTGCGGGCAACCGATGGCATGGGAGCGTTGCGGGCACACTTTCACCCCGGGGTGAACTTTATCGAATCTTTGGTCAATCGGCATAGGGTGGAGGTGTATGTTCTCAATGCATCGGGCGAGGTTGTAGTGTCGTTTGAGCGAATTCGATGGGACGAAGGTGCGGTGATCGATCAGGCAGTCAAGTTGCTCACTCCTCTTTCCTCCGAAGACGGGCGCTCCCTTACGGTCGCGGTTCCGCCACAGCCAACACGCCGCAAAGAGCCGCATTCCTCCCCGGAGACCGACGTTTCGCCGGGAAACAGGTCCGTCGCGCGAGAGATACTGGCAACCGCGTTGCCCGTTGTGACGGCATTTCTGCCGAAGTGCCCGATGTGTTGGGTGGCCTACCTCAGTTTCCTCGGCATCGTGAGCCTGCGGTGGGTCTCGTATGCTACCTGGCTGTTTCCTTTGTTCGCAGGCCTGATGTTGATTAACCTCGGTAGCCTATGGCGCCGAGGGCTGAGACGTGACAGCCTGGCTGGATTCTACTTCGCCGCCGCCGGCGCCTTTTCAATTCTCGCCTTGGGAATGGGCCTGAACCTTCCTTTTGCAGCACCAACTGGGGTTGTCCTCACATTAGTCGGCTCTTTGCTCAACGCTGTCAGTCCTGAGACTCTCAGGGGATTCGCCCGCGCGGCTCCCGTGAAACAGACCAGCAACGCCTCTCGCTAGATTTCATCCGCCAGGATTGGCTTCTTGTACTTAGGCCGTTTTCGTTCCGTCTTGGGAACGATGACCTTGTGAGCCGGCACTGTACCGACACGTTCTCGCGCCATGGCCCGGATCGCCTTCTTCACATCGTACTTTTTACGCTTAGCCACCGGCCCCCTCCCTGAGCACGTGCATTGCCACAAGATTCATATGTAACAGGTTAGTTGAAAATGGTGTCGTACTAATGAGATGTACGAAACCGCCTTATTAAATCCACCAGAAGAGACTCTCGCGGCAACTTTGAACGGCATTCCAGCCGCGGATATCAAGTCGGAACTCGATCAGATTCTGCGTAGCAGGGCCTTCATACAGTCCCACAGAATTCGCCGCTTCCTCCAATTCATCGTCGAGGAAAGCCTCCTCGGCCAACCACAACGCCTGAAGGAGTACCTCATCGGTATCGAGGTATTCGACCGGCGTGAAATTTTCGATCCCCGCGTGGATTCAATCGTCCGCGTGGAAGCCCGCCGGCTGAGGAGCAAGCTGGAAGATTATTATCGGCTCGAAGGAAAAGACGATCACGTTCAGATTGTATTGCGCAAGGGCAGTTATGTTCCAACCTTCGAATATCGAAGCGCCAGCCCTCCCAATGCCGCTTCTGCGCTGAAACGGATGGTTGAGATCGCTCCGTTCACTTTCACAAATTCCACCCCGGATGCCAACTCTGTTGCCGGCGAAATCCAACGGCGGCTGGCGCACGTGCTCATAAAGGAAGGCGGTTTTCAAGTCATCGCCAAGCCGCAAGCGGATGCCAGCCACGAATCCAATGGGAATGGACATGCGGCGCGCTCGCTGAAGACGGACTACGTGCTGGAAGGCCATTTGGAGTTTCATCCCGCCGGTTTTCATCTTATGCTGCAATTGCAGCAATGCGCGGATAGCTCTTACATTTGGTCTGAATCGGCGGAATGCCGGCCTCAGGATTTGGCCTGCGTGGAACAACTTGGTCAATGCCTGATTCGCGATCTGGCGGCCGCGTCGAGCGACTCTATCGCGGGGCGGCGCCAGGCCGTGCGCAAAGACACCCGCGATTTGTATTTGCAGGGACGCTACCAATGGAAGCTGGCCACACCGGAGAGCATCCGCAATAGCGTCGCCTGTTTTACGAAGGCCGTGGAGTCCGAAGGGAACTACGCCGCGGCGTGGGCTGCTTTGGCGGAAGCGTTGCTGGTGAGCTCCATGTTCGGCTTTCTTGCGCCCGATGAAGCCGGCGCGCGCACCAAGGAAGCTGCGCAGAAGGCCACCTCATTGGACGCCTTTCTGCCGGAAGCGCACGTCGCGCTGGGTTCGGTCCTATCGCTACTCGATTGGGATTGGGAGGCGGGCGAGCAGGAATTGCAACGCTCGATCCAATTGGACAACCATGATGCGATCAGTCACATCGCCTATGGCCTGCAACTCGCCTGCCGCGGAATGTTGGATTCGGCCGTCGGCGAAGTGGAGCGCGCTCTGGAGCTGGACCCGGCCGCGCTGTTTCCGAACTTCGTGCTGGGGTGGCTTTATGGCGTATCCCGCCGCTTCGATGACGCGATCTCGCAGCACCTTCTCATTACGCAATTAGCGCCGGATTATGGGTTGTCCCACCTGGGGCTGGGCTTAGCTTATGCGGGCAAAGGGCTGTTCGTGGACGCCATCGCGCACTTCACGAATGCCAGCCACATGAAGTGCCGCTCCTTGCTGCACGGCCACTTGGGCTACTGCTATGCGATGGCCGGCCGCCGGGAGGAGGCGCTCCGGGAGATCGCGGCCCTGGTGAGCCGCGCCGATTCTCAGTTTGTTTCGCCGGTAAGCCTGGCGGCGATCTACTGCGGATTGGGCGACCCGGAACAAGCGCTTACGCACCTTGAAAAGGCGCTTGAAGTTCGGGATACGTGCTTGCCGATGAATTTACTGAATCCGGAGTTTGACAGCTTGCGGGCCGATGCGAGATTCGAATCGCTGCGCCGGAAGATCGGGTTAGCGGCGGCGGCCTGAGTCTTTCGTGGCGCGGCCTTCAGGCTGCAGCATCGAGACTCGTCTCGATGCTCTGCATGGGAAGAAGCCTCGAGATGAGTCTCGAGGCCGCGGACACGAGTGTCCGCGCCACGCCCGTGGTCCTGTTAAAATAGCCACACAAGTGCTCACGCGCGGTAACGCCGTGGTGTCCTTGTACGGAGAGCCGTGGAGCAGATCGGCCGATACCGAATACAGGATGAGCTTGGACGGGGTGCGACCGGGGTCGTTTATCGGGCTCAAGATCCGGCCATTGGGCGGGTCATTGCCATAAAAACGATTCGCTTGTCGGACTTCACCGACGATACCGAGCGGGAACGGTTGCGCGAGCGCCTGTTTCGCGAAGCGCAGTCCGCCGGCGTGCTTTCCCATCCCAACATCGTCACCATTTACGACATCGCCGAAGAAAACGGACTCGCATACATTTTCATGGAGTTCGTGGACGGCCCGCCGCTTGAAAAGATCCTGACTGGCGGCGAGACTATCGACAAAAATGCCCTGCTCGGGATCTTTCGCCAAACCGGCATTGCTCTCGACTACGCCCACAAGAAAGGGATCGTGCATCGTGACATCAAACCCGCGAACATTTTGATCCATGACGGCACGCTGGCCAAGATCACAGACTTTGGCGTGGCCAAAATTCTCTCGCAACAGATGACCCAGAGCGGCGTCATGATGGGCACGCCGAACTACATGTCCCCCGAGCAGGTGCAAGGCCACGGAGTGGATGGAAGGGCCGATCAATTTTCACTAGCCGTGATTGCCTACGAAACACTCACCGGTGAAAAACCTTTCGTCGCCGATCATCTTCCATCGCTGCTGTACCGGATTGTGCGCGAGGATCCGGTGCCGCCGCAGAGATTGAATCCGAGCCTGGCGCCGCAGGTGGAAATGGTGCTGCGCAAAGCGCTGGCTAAAAATGCGGGCGAACGTTACGTGAATTGTTCCGAATTCGTGGAAGCGCTGGTTGCGGCTTGCAACGGGAATCCGGACTGGCGTCCACTGCCGAGAAGCAGCGCGCAGAGTATGCCCACCATTGGCGCGGGTGCCGCAATCGATCACACGGCGGTACCGGGCGCGGCTGCAGTCGCGGTGGCCGAGCCAGTTGTCCAGCGGGAAAGCGTGTCGATGCGGCCGCCCGAACGTGACGATGCCGAAAGTGGAAATCCGCTGCTCAAGACCTTGCTGTGGATGTTGATCGGCATTGGGTTGGTGGGATTGGTCCTCTTTGGAGCACAGAAATATCTTTTCCATCGTAACGTCGATTCCGCCTCCACTCCAACGGAGGCGCAGGATCCAAAACCATCCCCCGCCGCTCCCGCTGCAATCCCGGATCGGCCGGCCGCGGCCAAGCCCAGCCCCTTGAGCGAGCCCAAACGCATGCCGCCCGATATTCCGCATCATGAAACGCCCGCCATTCCCGCGCCAGTCGTTGTCGCCAAATCCGGTGGCGAACATACGGTGCAGTTCCTCACGGACCCGCCCGGCGCTCAAATCGACGTCGATGCCAGTTCCGAGCTGACCTGCAAGACGCCCTGCATGTTGTCTTTGACAAACGGCCGGCATACTCTCAATGCGCAACTTGCAGGCTATCGATCGTACCCGAGAGTCTTCAATCTTCCCCAGGATTCCGACATTTTTCTGCAGTTGTCGAAGGCTGGAGGCACCCTCAGTATTACGTCCACTCCGCCGGGCGCGAGCATTGAGATCAACAATGAAATGCAACCAAGAAAAACGCCGGCGTTTTTCAACCTCGCCACCGGCACGTATCATGTCCGTGTCGCCAGAAACGGCGCGTCTCTGGAGTTTGAGGCCGAGGTCCGCGATGGCGCTTTCGTAGCTAAGAATGTGAGCTTCTAACAATGAAAATATCCCGACGCAATCTCTTT
>CATPCJ010000088.1 GCA_955652915.1 uncultured Bryobacteraceae bacterium | reverse complement strand
GCTTCAAACACAGCGGATTCAGCGCACGCGCCGCCACCAGGAACACCACAACCGCCACCGCCGTGAAGGCCCAGGCGAAACGCGCGCTCAACTGCCCCGCGGGAATGTGGCGCGCACGCGTTCGAGGATTTCTGCCATCGATATCCGCGTCGAGGATGCGATTGAAGGCCATCGCGGCGGATCGGGCGGCAACCATGGCGATGACGATCCACAGCAGTTTCCACGCGAAGATACGGGCCGGTATATGGCTCTCGCGAAACGCCAGCAACGCGCCCGTCAGCGCAAACGGCAATGCAAATACCGAGTGCTCGAACTTGATCATTTCGAGCGTGAGCACCAGCCGCTTCCAGAACTTCATGATCTCACCGGATTCGATACCATTCTAGTTCATGCGGCATGTTCTGTTACTTACTTTCACGCTCCTTCTGATGAACTGCGGCGACAAGCCCGCGACTATCGACGACTTTCGCACCAGAGACCTGACGCTGCCGACAACCGAAATTCTCAAAATCTAAATGATCAACATAAAATAAAAAAAAATACGCGGCATGATGTTCCGCACTTCGATCGCCCCCGATCACGGGATGCTCTTCCTGCACCGCAAACCCGGCCTGTATTCACACTGGATGTACCAAACACCGGTTTCGCTGGACACCGTGTGGATGGATGACAAGCACAACATCGTCGAGATCGTGGAAAACATGCCGCCATGCACCAGCGCAGCGAGCAAGTGTCCGCATTTTGGAGGTACGCAGACGGCTCAATATTCGCTCCAGATGGGCGCGGGGATGGTGCGGAAATATCATTTGAAGCTGATGGATTCGCTTCGTTGGTAGCTCAACTGTTAGTCTCAAAGTAGATGGATCAAAACCAATTGCGCGTACTACTGGAAGGCGTGCGATCCGGAGACGTTGAAATCGGCACGGCGCTGGACCGCATGCGTCACTTGCCGTTTGAGGACCTGGGATACGCCAAGCTGGATCATCATCGCGCGCTGCGGCACGGAATAACCGAAGTCATTTTTGGAAAAGGCAAGACGCCCGAACAGGTGGCCGGAATCGCCGCGCGCCTGCTTGAAAAATCTCGAAATCTTCTCATTACGCGAGCCAACGAATCTATCGCCGCCGGCTTAAAGACCAATTTTCCGGAGGCCGAATACTTCCCGCTGTCCGGCGCCGTACGAATCTGGCGTGACCGGACGATCCATGGAAAAGGAAAACTGGCGGTGGTTTGCGCCGGTACGAGCGACATTCCGGTGGCGGAAGAAGCTCAAGTCACGGCCGAGATCATGGGCAACGAGGTGGAGTCCATTTACGACGTGGGCGTGGCCGGCATCCATCGCCTGATCGCGAGCAGCGAGCGCTTGTGCGAAGCCCGCGTGATCATCGTCGCGGCGGGCATGGAAGGCGCGCTTCCGAGCGTAGTAGGCGGAATGGTTTCCGTTCCGGTGATCGCGGTACCGACAAGCGTCGGCTATGGCGCAAGTTTCCAAGGGGTAGCCGCACTGCTCGGCATGCTGAACAGTTGCGCCAGTAACGTGACCGTAGTAAATATCGACAACGGCTTCGGGGCCGGCTACGTGGCGAGCTTGATCAACCGCCTGTAGCTAATTGTAGGGCAGGTTGGTAACCTGCCGCCGATTGGCAATCGGCCGTAAAGTAATTCCGGATCCAACACCAAGCGGATTGCCAATCCGCAGCAGGATGCCATCCTGCTCTACTTACGCAACAGCCGCGCTGACTCGGGCGCCGGATTCCTCAGCGTAGACATAGAATCCGAACATCGGCATGCTTTCGCCCTTGGTCCAACGGCTCATTTTCCATTGCACCCTCGCGACCTTTATATCCGGCCGCGATGCCAGATTCAGCAATGTGGAATAAATACCGCAATAGAACTTCGGAGGAAAGATCGCCAAAGGCCGGACTCCCCAGCTCTTGCCGTCCGGTGAGCCCCACACAGAGACTTCCAAGCTCTCCTGTTCAATGATTCGGTCAACACCGAGCGTAAGGACCAGTAATTTGTTGGATTGCGAACCGAGATCAATCACCGGTCCGATGCCGTCAGAATGAGCGATGCTCTCTGGCAGTAGGAAATTTGGCAGCATGTTTAACCTCCAGCCGGGGGGACGTGCCGGAACATGTTTGCTACCTGGCAGGTTAGCGACAGGCTAACTAAAGCTAAAGTTTACGAAGGCGGTTTCCCGCTTCTTCTAGCGTCTCATACTTCTTACAAAAACAAAAGCGAATTAATGTAGAGCCATCCTGGGGATCCGCGAAAAAGCTCGATCCCGGCACGGCCGCGACACCGGCATGCTCGATCATATGTCGAACAAATGCAAAATCATCGCCCAATCCGAAATCGCGAATATCCGTCATTATATAATACGCGCCGTCCGGCCGGAAGCAGCGGAACCCCGCCTGGGTCAAGATCCCCATGAGCTTGTCGCGGCGCCCCTCATAGTCCGTCGCTAGCTTTTCGTAATAAGGATCAGGCATGTTCAGCGCCAGAACCCCGGCCTGCTGCAGCGGAGCGGCGGCCCCAACGGTTAGAAAATCGTGGACCTTCCGAATTGAATCCGTCAGATCCGGCGCCGCAAGAACCCAGCCGACCCGCCAGCCGGTCACGGAGTACGTCTTGCTCATGCTGTTGACCAAAACGCTTCGCTCCCGCATCCCCGGCAGCGTCGCTATGGGGATGTGAGACATCGGACCGTACAAAATGTGTTCATAAATTTCGTCGGTAATTGCCAGGGCGTCGAACTCCTGGCAAAGATCGGCGATCACCTGGAGCTCTTCCCGGCTGAACACCTTCCCAGTCGGGTTATTTGGAGAATTCAAAATGATGGCTTTCGTCTTGGATGAGAAAGCCCGGCGAAGTTCGCCGGGGTCGAAGGTCCAATCCGGCGGCCGTAACGAAACCAGTTTCCGTTTTGCGTCGCAGAGCAAAGTATCCGGACCATAGTTTTCGTAATATGGCTCGAACACGATTACTTCGTCGCCCGGATTGGTCACGGCCAACATAGAGGCGATCATTCCTTCCGTCGACCCGCAACAGACCGTAATTTCTCTCTCAGGATCGTAATCCAGCCCGTACCACTTCCGATATTTTGCGGCGATCGCGTCGCGGAAAGGTTTGGCGCCCCAGGTGATGGCGTATTGATTGAAATCGTCGGCGATGGCCTGCTGAGCAGCCTGCTTGATCGCTTCGGGCGCGCTGAAATCCGGAAACCCTTGCGCCAGGTTGATGGCCTTCGCTTCCATGGCCAGCCGCGTCATCTCGCGGATGACGGACTCGGTAAATTTAGAAGTTCGCTGGCTTCGAAATCTCGGCCTCTGGTTGGAAAGTGAAACCGGCCGTACGGAGCTCTTTTGCGCCAAGGGGGTCATAAAAAAAGCCTACCACGTCGAAATAAGCCTTGACTCTGGAATCGATTCCAGGGTTCATACTTGTTCTATACCGTGGCATCAGGCGAATATCTTCGATCCGGCGAGCTGGCGCGACTGGCTGGCGTCAGCGCGGATACTTTGCGGCATTACGAGCGCATAAAATTGTTGCCGGCTCCCAAGCGCTCAGCCGGAAATTACAGGATGTACCCGCCTGGCGTACTGGATCGTGTTCGATTGATCCGCCGGGCCTTGGGTGTGGGCTTTTCGCTGGCCGAACTCGTGAAAATCTTGAAGGTGCGCGACGGCGGCGGCGCTCCGTGCCGGCAGGTGAAGCGATTGCTGGAGGAAAAGCTGATCCAAGTGAACGAACAAATTACGGAATTGATAGCGATGCGCGAGCACTTGGGGACCGTTCTTGAAGATTGGGATCGAAGGCTGGAGGCCACGCCCGATGGAAAGCCAGCGCGACTGTTGGAGTCGCTGACCGCGGCGCCACATTTGAAAGGAAAGACCGTATGAAAATATTTCTAGCATTAGCGCCGATAACGACGGCCGTGCTTTTACTCGGCCAGGAGAAGCCTGCCGCGGATCATCATGCGGCGGTGAACAGCCGTGGCGAGCACGCTATGGGATTTTCGCATGAGAAAACCACCCACCATTTTCGGCTGTTGAAGGATGGGGGAGCCATCGAAGTATCGTCGAACGATCCGAAGGACACCGATAGCAGGGACGAGATCCGCGCGCACTTGAAACACATCGCGACGTCGTTCTCTTCAGGAAATTTCGATATGCCGATGTTCATTCACGACCAGGTGCCTCCCGGAGTTCCGGTGATGAAGCGGCTGAAGAGCCAGATCAAGTACGAAGTCGAGAGCATTCCCGGTGGCGCGCGGGTGCGAATCAGCAGTGCCAATCCGGAGGCGGTCAAAGCTGTTCAGGATTTTCTGAGATTCCAGATTACCGATCATCAGACTGGCGATTCGCTAGAGCCGTAGGACAGGCCTCCTGGCGCCTCCTGGCCTGTCTGGATCTGTCCAGGGGATCAACCGAAGACAGGCGGGGAGGCCTGTCCTACGATGCCAATATCCCCATTGATTTCGCTGTGCGCGTCAAAATCTCCGCCGCCCGATCCAGCATTTCACGAGTGTGCGTGGCGGTGACGATGGTCCGTATCCGGGCCTTGCCTTCCGGCACCGTTGGAAAACCGATCCCGGTCGCCAGCAATCCATTGTCGAATAGCCCAGTGGAAAAAGCGTGCGCCGTTTTCGCGTCGCCCACCATGATCGGCGTGATGGGCGTTTCGCTGTCACCAGTATCGAAGCCGGCGTTCGTCACCGCGGCCTTGAAATAGCGGGTGTTGTCCCAAAGCTTCTCAATCCGCTCCGGCTCGTCTTCCAGGATCTGAAACGCAGCCAGACATGCTGCCGCCACTCCCGGTGGATGCGATGTCGAGAACAGAAACGGCCGCGCACGCCGATAGAGGAACTCGATCAAATCCTTACTTCCGCAAACATACCCGCCCAGCACGCCGATGGCTTTCGACAACGTGCCCACCTGAATATCGACGCGGCCGTGCAGACCGAAATGGTCCACCGTTCCCCGGCCATTGCGCCCCAGAACACCAGAGGAATGCGCGTCGTCGATCATCATGATCGCGCCGTGACGCTCCGCCGCTTCCACCAATGCGGGCAGCGGTCCAATATCGCCGTCCATCGAAAAGACCCCGTCGGTGATCAACAGTTTGCGTCCGGCGGCGCTGGACAAATCGTCGAGTATCTTCGCGGCCGCGTCCGTGTCCTTATGCGGAAACACGTGAATTTTCGCTTTCGAAAGTTTACAGCCGTCGATGATGCTGGCGTGATTGAGCGCATCCGAAATAATGTGATCTTCGGGCGTGAGGATCGCCGCAACAGTGCCGGCGTTGGCGGCGAAGCCGGACTGAAAAACCACGCACGCCTCGGTATTCTTGAATTGCGCGATGCGCAGTTCCAGCTCCATATGAATGCTCATGGTTCCGGAAATGGTTCGCACGGCGCCTGAGCCGGCCCCGTATTTCCTGGTGGCTTTCACCGCGGCTTCAATCAATTTCGGATGATCGGCCAACCCCAGATAGTTGTTGCTGGCCAGGTTGATTACTTCTCGTCCGTCAAAACGCGCGACCGGTTCGCAAGCCGATTCCAGCACACGCAGCCGCGGGAAAGTGCCCCCCTGGCGCCAAGTCTCGATCTGTTCGCTCAGATAATGGAGTGGATTCGCAGTCGTCATCGATCTCTATCGTAACGTGCCCGGTATCACCGCTACCATGGGAGAATGTCTCGCAGTTTCCTGATCGATACCGACACCGCTTCCGACGACGCCGTAGCGCTCATCATGGCTCTCCGCGCGCCGGATGTGGAGGTGGCGGCCGTCACTGTCGTAGCCGGCAATGTTCCGCTGGAGCAGGCCACTCAAAACGCGCTTTACACGGCGGAGCTCTGCGGATCGGCGGTCCCTGTGTATGCGGGCGCGGCGCGGCCGCTGTTGCGCGAATACCAGCATGCGCAGTGGTTTCACGGCCGCGACGGTCTCGGCGATCAAGGGTATCCACCGCCGAGACGCAAGCCGGAAACAAAGCACGCAGTCGATGCATTCATCGAGGTTGTGTCCGCGAATCCCGGAATCGTGGTCGTGTCCTTGGGCCCGTTGACGAATGTCGCGCTCGCCCTCGCACGGGCCCCGGAGATTGTCAAGAATGTCAGCCGATGCGTGGTCATGGGCGGCAACGCGTGTACCGAAGGAAACGTTACGCCGGCTGCCGAGTACAACATGTGGGTGGACCCCGAGGCCGCGCGGATGGTGCTGCGCTCCGGGCTTCCGATTGAGCTGGCGCCTTGGCATTTGTGCCGCGGCGAAGCAGCGCTACTGGCCGCGGACATCGAATACGTGCTCGGACTGGTCACCGAACTTGCCACGTTCACTATTCGATGCAATAGCACCGCCATGAAAGCGCACCAGCGGCAAACGGGTGAAACTGGCATCAGTTTGCCGGATCCCACGGCCATGGCGATCGCGCTGGACCCAACCATCTGCACACGCTCCAGCAGGCACTATGTGGATGTTGAGACGGACAGTGAACTGACGCGAGGTATGACGGTCGTCGATCGGCTGGGCGTCGCCGCGGATGGGCGCAATCGCGGGGTATGGCATCCGCTCTTGGACCGTGGACCCAACGCAAGCGTCTGCTGGGAAATCGATATTCCACGCTGGAAGGAACTACTCTACGCGTCGCTGCGTATGCCGTAAACCGTGGCGCGGACACGTGTCTGAGAGGCCGCGCCACGTCAACCTTACCCGCGCTTCTTCTTCCGATAATCCCCCACATCCGGCATCGTGATCAGCTTGCACATCTCATACAGCCGCGACCGTGCACGCATCCCGATCCGTTCTTCCAGGAAATACTTGCTGTAAAGATCCGCTTCCATTCCGGAACCCGGCTGATCGCCAGTCTCAGGATCACGCAGGTTGGAAGTAACGATGGTCGCCCTTTTCTGGTTGCAGCGGTGCGTGATGATCGACGTAACGGTGTCCTCGACAAAATCCTTGACACGATGCGCCCCCACATCGTCCAGCACCAGGATAGGCGTGTCGAGCGCCATTTTGTATGCCTCCCGCTCCATCGTCCCGGACGCTTCATCGTAACCGCTGCGAATTTGGTTCAACAAAGTCTGATAATCGAAAAACACGCCCTCGAATCCGCGAGCAATCAAGCCGCGCAGTGCCGCCACCGCCAAATGCGTCTTCCCGCTTCCCGGTGCTCCCAGAAAGAGCAGGCCGGGCTTCGGAACATTCGGATAGTCGCGCACATAACCCCGGACTGTGATCACCGCGGTGGCCAACGGCGTACGCGCCACGGGATGATCGGATGGCAGGATGAAATTCTCGACCGATACATTTTGATAAAGCAGCGGAATGTTGGCCCGCTCCTCCATGCGCGTTTCGCGCCCGATATCCTGGCACTGGCACTTCTCCGCCCCCGAGATCCCGTCGCGCTCGGTGATTTTCCAGCCCGATCCACCGCAGATATTGCACGCCTCTTGCACGTTCATACAGGGTACCTACCAGCCCACTGGCTTGCCCTTGTTCTGTTCGTCCAGCCATTGCTTGAGCGGTGCGAAATAATCCAGGATGGCCGTAGCATCCATCTGCTTCTGGCCGGTCACCGCTGCCAACGC
>CATPCJ010000087.1 GCA_955652915.1 uncultured Bryobacteraceae bacterium | reverse complement strand
TCGGCTGCGACTGGTCCTCCACCAGGATCTGATCGATGATGCCCAGCCACGGTCCCAGTTTCGGCCGCACGATCGGTTTCTTCCGTTCGTAACCTGGCGGTAACGAATACCTCATCATCTTCCGGATGGTCTTTCGCGACAGGCTGAACTCGCGCGCCGCCTGCCGGATGCTCAGGCCGTCCACCTGCACGGCTCGTCTTACACGTGCATACACTTCCACCTTGTACACCTCCTGGTGTCCCACCAACACAACTATCCTGTAATGTTCTGGAACTGAAGTGTGCTGGTCGACTTTTCGACCGCCACAAAACGCCGCTCACGCGGCGCTTCGTGGTCTATTATTGCTCCGCCGTTCATTAGCCGCCCGTCCGAAAAAAATTCGGTTACTCCTTAAAATGTAAACCGCAGACCGAACTCGATCATCCGCGCTCCTGAGTCGTTGGTCGAATTCGTATCGCGGTACGCGCTGTTGGTCTGACCGAATCGGATGTTGTTGACGGTTATGTTCCCGGTATTGTTGGGGACCAGAAAAAAGTTCGTCAGATTGAAGGCATTCAAGGCATTCACCCGGAACTCAATCTCCTTCTTTTCGCCAATCT
Organism: uncultured Bryobacteraceae bacterium; assembly: GCA_955652915.1. Classification (GTDB taxonomy): domain Bacteria; phylum Acidobacteriota; class Terriglobia; order Bryobacterales; family Bryobacteraceae; genus Palsa-89. The sequence goes on along the minus strand of CATPCJ010000087.1, from coordinate 4,949 downwards.
TGGTGTGTTTCGCGAGCGCCATGTCGAACCGCGGCAGCCAGGGTCCATACAGGAACACCTGGTTGCCGAACTGGCCGGCTGTGGTAGGCGGCCCAATGTAGGGAGCGTTCGGATCGAGCGGCTTGCCGTTAAGCTGGAATGCGGCTAAGGTGTTGTCGATCAGAGATTGCGGCAGGAAATAAACAATTCCGTTCGCGGCACCGCTGGTGGTGATGGTGCTGGTCTTGCGAATGGAGATCATATCCTGAAGCTGGCTTGTAGTCAGGTTATGCAGCACCACTCCGTTGTCTCCGGGTGTGAAGGTTCCCCGGTTACCGATGAGCTGCGATGGCGAGCCGGATTGAACGCGTGACACTCCGGAGAACTGCCATCCACTGACCGCCGTTCGCAGGACGGAATTATGGACCTGTCCCAGGAGCGCGTGTTTTTCGCCCAGCGGCAATTCATAAACCCAATTCAGTTTGATCGCGTGACGAGTATCAAACGCCGATGGAGCTTCATACCGGCCGTGGTCCAGCCCATGGAGCGACAAAATATTGTCGTAAGAGAGGGCGTGCGCCCATGTATAACTTGCTCCGATCAGCACGCCTTTTGAATATCTCCGGCGAACCTCTACCTGCAGCGCGTTGTACGTCGTCCCGCCGAGGTTCCGGGTCAAGTTCGACCCACCTCCGACGGTAGTGGGATTCACGACAAAGAGATTTGCAGGATAGCCGGCGTTTCGAAGTCGTGCCATGTTCGCGGCGGTGTTCGCGATGGTGTTGGCCAGATCTCCGGCTTGACCGCGAAGCAGTAGGTTGGCGGTATTCGTGTCGCTCGTTAATCCAAGTCCCGTGGAAATGATCGGGATATCCTTCTGGCCCGGCAATCCCTGATTCCCGAAGTTGACGCTATTCGGGTTCTGCTGGCGCGCGATGGCTAGATTGTTCTGAGCGGCAGTGAATTGGTCGAGGAACCCGTTTTCGACAACGTTCACTTCGTTCAGATTGAGCGTGCTCCAGAGCCTGGCGGAGCGATTGCCGACATAGCGGACCTCCAGCACTGTATCCGTAGCGAGTGAGCGCTGGAAGCCCAAGTTCCACGACATGACGTACCGGCTCTTCAGGTTCGGATCGAAATCGTTTACGCTATTCCCCGGATTTACCGGCAGTGGATAGTTCGGCGAGGCTGCGAACGGCATGGAGGGCAGCTTCGCGTCGCGAAACAGCACGCTGCCCGGCGCGCCGAAAAAGGCCGGATTCACGTTCGGATCGACATTGGTGGTAATTGTTCGGCCTTGATTGTTTCCCCATACGCCGGTGATTCCCGTAAAATCCCCGCGCGTCGGCGCAACCGAGAAACCTGCCCGCAGGACCGAACCTTTGCCCTTTTTGCCCACCAACCAACTCATTGGGCCGTCGACCTTAGGTATGTTCCACGCCACGCCAACAGTCGGCGCCCAGAATCGCGTGGGAGGATAGCCTTGAATATCGCCGTTCGGCACGACGTTGAACACTGGCACGGAACCGCTGTTGACTCCCGGTTTAAATAAATTACCCACGCCCGATATGCCAAAAAGGCCGGCGTATCCCGGTCGTGTATAGACGCCGTTTATCGTTTGGAACGGATTCTGATTTTCGAATCGCAGGCCGAAGTTCAGTGTGAGGTTGGGGCGGATCTTCCAGTTATCCTGGGCGTACAATCCGTACTCGATCTGCCGAACTCGATCCACAGCGCCATTCCCGCCGTATTGATGCGTGTTCTCGTCCTCAACCGCGGTACTCGTAATCGACGACACGCGCCCGCTGAGGATGGCATACAAAGCCGCCGCATTATTGAGATCCGCCTGCTGGCTTCCTGGGAAATTGGCTGGAGTGAAGATATTCGTGCTGCCTGTTCCAGCGGGATCATTAGCCACGACGCCAAAGTTGACTCGCGGAATGGTCTGCGTCGAGAACGACTGCTGATAGAGATTAATCCGGGAGAAACTGCCGCCCAGATTCACCAAGTGCGATCCGTGGCTCCAATTGGCGCTGCCCAGCAGTTGCTGCACGGGGTCGTTACGCCGCGAGGAGGTCGATCGGTTGAACGGATTAGAGAGGTAAAGCGAAGCTGCCGTGCCGAGATTGGGCGCGAAACCTCTCCACGGTGCGAACAAGGGCGGTTGAATCGCGTCGGAAAACAACACGTTCCCCGCGGACAACCCAAAGCGCAATTCGCTGGTCCAATGGGACGTCCAGGCGGAACGAAGCGCTGTCGATCCAGTCCAGAACGCCTCGCGCTGCCCCACCACCACATCCGACCCGAGAACCGTTCCCGTGCCAGGGAAAACCGGCAAGACCCCGTTGATGATATCCGGGACCAGACGATACGGATTCACAGACCCGGTGGCGTCCAAGTGATGCTTGTCGTTAATCACGTAATCGAGCTTCCCTTGGGGAAAATCAATCTTGTGCGTGCCCTTCGGAAACCACCGGAAGTTGTTCCGGTTATATTCGTTCGACGCGATGAGATCCGTAAGGCTTCCGCCACTCTGGGTGAGCTTTGAAATCAGCGAGAAGGTGCTGGCCATGATCGGATCGGGCGTCGATGGAAATCCGCCGCGCGCCGCAAGGCTATAGAGATTCACGGTGTGGAGCTGCTTGTCCGTGCCCGAGTACGTGTAATTTCCCTGCTGTGCACCGGGCGTCAGGATGGTGATCTGCCCTGAATCGAGCGTGGCCGGGAATCGGAAGATCTCGTAGTTAAAGAAAATGAACATCTTGTTCTTGCGTATCGGGCCGCCGATATGCGCTCCGAGTTGATGCAGAAGCAGCCGGTCGCGAGGAAGCTGGTTGACGCTGTTGAAGTAATAGTTCGCATTGAAGAATGTGTTGCGCTCCTGATCGAATGCACCGCCATGCCATTCGTTTGTGCCGGACTTAGTGACGAACTTGATCTGAACCGCGCCTTCGCCCAGGCTCTCCGCGCCAGCGGCAAAGCTGGTGACGGACACTTCTTCCACCGCGTCGAGCCGTGGATAGACAGCCGGATAGAGCGCGCCGCCGGAGCTGTTCTTGAGCAGGTTGTCCTGGATGTTCACACCATCCATGGTCATATTCAGGGTGCTCTGGGGAAGGCCATTGAACGTCGTATTGCGGGGCCCCGCGGGCGTATTGGACCCAGGCTGCGTCATGAGCAGGTCCGTTGCGTTGCGGCTGGGAATGGGCAGATCGCGAATTTGCTCGTTCGTCAGATTGGTCGTTACGGTCGCGCTGGCTGTTTCCAACACTTCCGCACCGCCTCTGACCTCGACGGTCTCCGTAATCGTGCCGACTGCCAGCGCCAAGTTTACGGTGGCGGGTATGCCAGTTTCGATTTTCACATCATTAGCGGTCGCTTTCTTGAACCCGGACGCGGTAATCGATACGCTGTAAGTTCCCGCCGGCAGCGCCGCGATTACCCAGTGGCCTTTATCGTCGGTGACAGTGCGAAACAATTGTCCGGTCAAAGAGTTGGTGACCACCACCTCAGCCTTGGGAACAAGCGCACCCTGGCTGTCCTGCACGGATCCATCCAGGTTGCTGCTAAGCGTTTGAGCCGTCGCAGTGATCGCAAACACGATCAGGAGCATTGCACGAAAAACCGACTTCAGGTCCACAAGATTACCTCCCAATTTATCAAACCAGCTTATCTAGCGAAGCGCCATTTCGTCGAGCGAGAGAGACGTGTTTAAGCAACTATAAGGGGCGCCAAACGCCGTGTCAAGAGTTTCGATGTAATCACGGAAGAGAATCCTAATGGTATTTCATCGTGAGTCATTTTCCGCTTTGCCAATACAAATTGCGCTAACAATTAGGTATGCTGCACCCTGAAGCAGAACTGATGATGACGTACTTAGAGACGTGCTCCGTGGGTGGGTCAAACAAACGGTGTTGGAAGTTGCTTCCCTGATTAGTTCTCGACGCCGACGGGGACCCTTCTGTGAATTGATTGTAAATTAATTGTGAGAGACAGGTCCTAGCCCTCAACTCCGACTCACCATGAATGCAGCCACCGGGGAGGACGACGCATTGAGCACAACTGCTTGCAGACCACTTGCCAAAACCACTTGGTTTCGGAACGCCGAGGTCGTACTCTTTTTGATTCGCTGTCGGAAATAAAGACCATTGCCAATAACTCTCCAGGGAGTTTTGGTTAGCCTAACTCTTCGCCTTTGACCTCTGCCAAGCTCTTCGAACACTGGCGATGCTGACACCGGTCTTTTGAGCAATCCTCCGCCAAGACCAACCTTGGACTCGAAATCCGACCACCTCATCTCGTTGAAGTATCGCTCTAGGCCGGCCGATTGGATTCCCACTCCTTGTCCCTTGCGACCTGGCTCGATCTAGCCCCGCTCGAACCCGTTCTGAAATCCGTACTCGTTCTTGTTTGGCGATTGTTCCCAGGATGGCGATCACGGCGTCTTTGAAAATGTCGCATGAATCGAGGTAGGTCTCGGTAAAGATAAGAATCCGACGCCATGAGAATCGAGCGTATTCAGATACTGCAACGTTTCGAGAGCACGCTCACGGGTGAAACGATCGAGCGCCCAGAACAGAACGACATCGAACCTCTGACCCGTTGCATCTTTCATTTCATGAGAGCCCGAAACTGTGTGCGATCGGGCTTGCTGCCGGAATCGTGATCCTCATACTCGGATACGATCTTCCAGGATCGGGCTCGACAGAGGTCTCGAAGTTGGTCAAGCTGGTTGGCGGTTTCCTGGCCTTTGTCTCCAGTTGAGACACGGGTGTAGATAGCAACCCGCCTTAAATACCTCCAATCTGTAAGGAGGTATTAGGCTTAGGTAGACCTGAATCGTATTGGCAAAAGTTCGATATGCGTCCAGTGTGGGGAGCCAAAACAAGTCGTTCGTTTTCAACGACGCCTTACAAAACACGCCAGATGCCGCCACGCGGCCGACTCCGTGGCTTCAATCTGGAATTACC
>CATPCJ010000086.1 GCA_955652915.1 uncultured Bryobacteraceae bacterium | reverse complement strand
CGATATTCTCACGCACGGGGATTTCCACGTCGATGAGGACATGGCCGGCCGCGCGTGGCACCACTACCCGCTGCAGCGTTGGGCCGGCTTCGAAGGGGACTACCTGCAGCCGGAAAAAACTACCGCGCCGTGGCTGCACTATCCGCCGGGCACGCTGCTGAACGAGATCTACACCGGCTGGCGCTGGCCGCGCGTGGCCGGCAAAATCGAGCACCGGCCGCTCGACTATCCGAAGCTGTGGCGCCTGGCGCAGGGAAAGACGCGCAAGCCGGTCAAGTTCGGCACCTGCTGCTCGCAGGTAATGGCGCTCTTCCTGGACATCCATACGGACAAGTACAAAGACAAGCGCCAGGTGATCTGGGACATGGCGGAGGCCATGAATAAGGAACTGCTGGCGCTGCGGGAGGCCGGCTGCCGATGCATCCAGATCGAGGAACCGACGTTCCACTTCATGGCGAACACCTATGGCAAAGACCACGAAGAGGTGAAGTTCATGATCGAAGCGTTCAATCGCGAGGTCCAGGGACTCGAAGACGTGGAAGTGTGGATCCACACCTGCTGGGGCAACCCCAACATGCAGCGCGTGATGGAGGACACCGGCTACGCCAACTCCATCGAAATCTACCTGGAACGGTGCAAGGGCGACGTGTGGACGCTGGAGATGAAGGATCGCAACCAGCAGGATATCGAGCTGTTCGAGCCCTTCAAACACGATCTCAAGAAGAAGATCTGCATTGGCGCCGTCAGTCATCGGGTACTGCAGGCCGATCGGCCGGAGGACGTGGCCGCCGAGATCCGCAAGGCTCTGAAGTACATCCCGCCCGAGCGCCTGATCGTGTCGAGCGACTGCGGCTTCGGCCGTCAGGGCTGTAACCGCGAGATCGCGTTCTACAAGGCCAGCGCGATCGCGCAGGGATCGAACATCGTAAGGCGCGAGCTCGGGCTGCCGGCAACCTATGTGCCGGCCGCCGATCCGACGCTGCAGATCGATGTGGTGCCCGGCCGGTGCTAGCGGGTGACGCCTTCATTTTGTTTGAGGATCCAAAGCGACCAGCCCACCCTGTAGTCAACAGGCATGCTAGCGGCGCTTGCGGGAAGTGGAATAATCTGGCGTCTATGCGCTAGCTCAGGCGGACCTTTTCTATGACTATCGAACCAATGTGGCGGCTTACCGGACCTGGCAGGTTTGGATGCGCGAGCGCAAGCCCCCAATGCTGGTTTGGCCCGGTTTTGAAAGATGAGCGAATTCGTCCGTCCACGTGTCCGGATCGTACCGGCCTACATTAGGACCTTTACCGAGATGGCGCTGCTTGGTGGTCTGCAACGAAAGAAAGTTCGGTATCACTTTTTCTTCGTAGGCGGCGCGATCCTTCCAATAGGCCTTGCGCGGCTCCCACGCTGGGCCCAGGCCATCTTCGCTGGCGACTGCATTCTGGATAATCATCGCCTGCACGCGTTCGGGGTGCGTTATTGCCAGGCGAAACCCGATTGAGCCGTCATAATCCTGCATGTATAAAGACGTAGCTCTTTATCCCTAAAGTCTTTTATCAACTGTTCCACGGTGTTCGCGAGATGATCGAACGTGTAGGAATACTGCTCGGGCGGCGGCGCGTCGCTCTGGCCAAAGCCCGGATAGTCCGGAGCGACAATGTAATGCCGATCAGCCAGCAGCGGAATCAACGTGTCGAACATTCTCGACGACGAAGGGAAGCCGTGCCGGAGCAGCAGCGTCGAAGCGTCCTTCGGTCCGGCTTCTCGATAAAAAGACGTTTACGCCGCTAAGGTTCACGGTGTGGTGAGTAGTTGTGGCGGAAGTTGAGGGCGACGGCTACGCGCGCGCGACGGCGCAGTTGAAGATCGTGACAGCAGCAAGTACTACTAATTCATGTTTGTTCATGGTTGCTGCCGCGCGCGGCTAATTTTGCGAACGTCGCCTTGATTTCTTCTCATGCAAGATTATGCTCCGCCCGTAATTGCTTTCAGCGCTCTCTCGTGTGTCATCCGGCTCTCATCCGGCGATGCTACCGTGACGTTCAAGTCGTGCAATCTCCCGTTGTGAACGCCGTAGATCCAGCCGTGGACCGCCAAGCCGCGTCCCTTGGCCCAAGCCTCTCGCACAATTACGGTATCGACCAAGGCCTGCACCTGTTCGATCACATTTAATTCGCACAGGCGGTCCCAACGGCTTTGCTCGTCCGGTAACGTCCGCAGAAAATTGCAATGTTCGCGCGAGATCTCTCGGATCGGCCCCAGCCACTGTTGCACCAGGCCGAGATCGTCAGTGCCGTTCAACGCAGCCTTCACGCCTCCGCACCCATAGTGCCCGACGACCATGATGTGGCTCACGCTGAGCACATTCACTGCATATTGGACCGCCGACAAACAGTTCGTATCATACCGGGCGACGATGTTGGCGATATTCCGGTGCACAAAAACCTCACCTGGCATCAGACCGGTGATTTCGTTTGCGGGAACCCTGCTGTCCGAGCATCCGATCCAAAGAAAGTCCGGCGTCTGCTGGCGGGCTAGCCGTTGAAAAAACTCAGGGTCGCGCCGCAGCATCCCCAGAGCCCATTTCTCGTTGTTGTCAAATAGCTGCTTCAGCAGACGCATTCGCTTGTTCCTATCTTTCGATTCGTGGAAGTAAAGGATACCAAAGACGGCCGGGAACCGGTTTCGATACATGGACCTTTGATTTGGTTACACGCCCAACTACGGGTAAAACGGCTTCACGGAGTGGAAGACGGGAGTCCAGCTTAGGTATTGCTTCCGTGCAGCGATTGAACGACAATCGGCCCGGATCTCAGAAACTCAGCCGCATCGCAAGCTGAATGCGCCGCGGCGGGCGCGCCGAGGTCGGCTGCATGAACAGGGGGTTGGCCTGATTGCCGGCGGAATCGAATCTCAAGCCGGTGTCGATGCCCGAGAACTGCGTGTGGTTGAAGGTGTTGTAGGACTCGAATCGGAGCTGCGCCTTGAAGCGCTCGCCGGCCTGAAGATTCCGGTAAAGCGATACGTCCCAGTTGTCCACGCCCGGTCCGGTCAGGGTGTTCCTGCCCAGGTTTCCGAACGATGACGGCGGGCCCGGGCGGGGCGGAGCGAAACGCTGGGCCGGAGGCGCGTCCGGATTTACAACGTCGACTCGCGCTGTCTCGGATTGCGAACCCGTCGGACTTGGCAAGGAATTGATCAGACTATAGCCCGGGGTAAACGGACCGCCCGTGCTCATGCGCGTAACGCCCGAGATCTCCCAATTGTCCGCTACCCAATGCACCGGCCGGAACTGAATCGTTTTGGACGGCTTGGGCAAGTTCCAGTGATAACTCGCGGAAAGCGTGTGCGTGCGATCGAAACCCGCAGGCCCATAGTTACGCGCGCGTGGATCCATGAATGGGTCCACGGCATTGCTGTACGAATCCGCCGTATCCAACGCCTTGCTGAACGTATACGAGAGATTGGCGCTGATCCCATGCCGGAACCGATGCGCAAAACTAGCCTGCAGCGAATGATAATTCGAAGCCGCGGCGAACTCGTAAAGAAAAACGTCGCCCAAGCCCTGGAACGGACGCAGGAAGTTGGGCGGCAGCGCGTTGTTGCTGGTAGTTGGGTCCCGGTTCTGAGGATTGACTGCGAGGAAATTCGCGCCCAGGGGAACCGGATTGATATTGCGCTGCCACAGCAGATGTCGGCCGAGCGATCCCACGTATGCGATCTCAACCAGCTCGGAGCGTCCGATCTGCTGCTGGACACTCAGGCTGAAATTGTAAACAACCTGCTGGTGACCTTTTCCCGCGAGCGAGGTAACGCTTCCATTCGGCGAGAGGAATCCTGCGCCGGCCGTGGCCTGAATATCGGCGAAGGTTCCGTAATATTGCGTCGGCGTATATATCGTCGGCGGATTGCCGATCTGGCCCATTACGGGATTGCCCTCGATTCTATCGAAGAAGACTCCGCCTCCGCCGCGAATCGCCGTTCGCCCTCTGCCAAACGGGTCCCACGCGAACCCAAACCGAGGGGCCATGGCTACAGGCGCTACCGTGTACAACCCGCGAGGCACGCCGTTCTTTCCACCAATCACGTCGCCATTCGCGGGATTGCCGACTCCGGGCACGAACGTGCCGATCAATCCCGAGGGGTAGGTGGCTCCGGTGAGGGGATCGACCGCGACTTTGACACGATTCGCGTCGAAGCCTGGCCGGAGCAGCACCGGCGCATTGGCCGGATCGTACGCGGACAGCATGAAGGACGCAAGCTGAAGCCGTGTGTCGTATTGCGCGGGATCGTGGTAGAAGCGTACGCCATAGTCCAGCGAAAGATTGCGTTTGGCCCGCCAGGTGTCCTCGATATAGATCTCGGTATTCGTGAACATGAAATTGCCTTGGGGCCGCGCCGTCGCTTCGGCGTAGGTATCGTAATTGCCCAGCAGCGCGTTGGCGTATGCATTGTTCGCGTCCAGCGCGTTATTGCCGTCGGTCCCGAAACTCATGGAACCGCGCGTCGCGGGGCTTGCGCTTTGCAGCTTTTGCGTGCGCTCGAAATAGACGCCGGTCTTGAACGTGTGCGTCCGCCAGATCTTGCTGACGTTGTCGGTAAGGTGATAGATGGTGTTCTGATTGAAATACGGCGTGCCGTCGTTTATGGACGGGTTGGCCGCGTTCTGGATGCCGCCAAAGGTCATGTTGGGAATCAGATTCAACGGATTCAGCGCCGGATTCCGCTGGGCAATCGTGATTCCAAGCTTGTCGCGGTCGACCTTGCTCAGATCTTGCGGGAAAAAGGTCAGCGTGTTCTGGCTGGCGGCCACCGTGAATTCGTTGAATGTGGAAGGCGAAATCAGATTCGTGGAATGCACCGTCGCCAGCCGGCCCGGTTGTGAAAAGACGATTGGCGTCAAGGGAAAATTCAGCGAGCCATCCACCCAGAGCCCGTACGGCGCGTGCTGCTGGTCCGCGTTGTTGCTGACGCTCACAAACAATTGCCAGTTGTCCCTGGGAGAATAATCGACTCGCGCGGTCTCGGTGCGGCGCGGATATAATCCGGCGAGCGACGAGAAATAATTCCACTGGTAGACTCGTGAAGAATTGGGATCGACGTAGTTCGGCAATGGAAAGATGTTCAAGATAGCTTTCCCAATGTCAGTTAAACGGTCCGCCGGGATCACGTTGCCCGGAAACGCCTTTTTTCCATTGAGAGGATCTCTGATGGTGATCGGCTTCCCATTCGTATCGTAGGAATGCGAGAAATCGCCCTGGCGCTCGAGCGCGGTCGGGACCGTAACCGATTTGGTTCCGTATTGCACCACCTGCTGCTGGAATTCCTGGTTGAAGAAGAAAAACAGCTTACTCCTGTTGCGGTGGAGAATCTTCGGCAGGATCACCGGCCCGCCAATGGTATAGCTGACGATGTTGTAGCGATATTCCGTGCGCGGCCGGCCAGCCAACTTGGCGAAAATATCGTTGGCGTTCAGGGCCTCATTGCGCAGGTACCAAGCCGCGGACCCGGTGAACCTCCTGCCGCCACCCTTGGTGATGACGCTGATCGAGCTGGGATTGCGGCCATACTCGGCGGAAAAATTTGACATCAGCACCCGGACTTCGGCGATGGAATCCATGGAAGGCATACTGTGCACGCTTCCGTTCGATCCGGTGTCCAGGTTGCTCACGCCGTCGATGGTCATGTTCTTGGAGTCGTTGCGCCCGCCCATGATATAGATGTTGCCGATGCTGGTTGGTCCCGGCGCGTCGCGGCCGTCGCTGGTGTCCACCACGCCCGGCATCAGACTGATGGCGTCGAACACATCGCGTCCGCGCAAGGCCAAATGGTCGAGCTGAGTGCCGGTCAGCACTCCGGCTTTCTCACCCGAACTGAGATTCACCGCGATGACGTCGGCGGTGACTGTCACCGATTCGGCGATCTCACCGAGTTGCAGCTTGATTTGTCCAAGCGAGCGCTGTTCGCTGGAGTTGATGGCGATGCCGGTCTGGCGATAGCGTTTGAATCCGGGCGCTTCGATAACCAGCGTGAAGGTGGCCGGCGTCAAGTCGGGGAAAGAGAAAAATCCTTCGTGCGTAGTCAAGACGCCACGCACGAAGCCGTTGTCTTCACCGGTAAGGGTAACCTTGGCTCCCGCGATCACCGCGCCACCGGAATCCTGAGCAGTGCCGGATAGCGCGCACGAAGTGTTTTGGGCCGGCAGAAAAGCGGCAAAGGCAAAGAAGAAGACAACCAGCCTTAGTTGCACGGTTCACCCTTCCCCAAGTACGAGACCTACTATCGAGGAATTGTTTCACAGTTTGTGGACAGTGGTCAATGCCAAGGCGTCATTGGGGTGCGGTGCGCGACATAGAAGTGAGAGATTCGCAGAAATGTCGGCCAATCGAGAGAATCTTAGCGTAGGCGTACTTGAGACAGAGCCGCGACCGTAGGGAGTGCCGATGGACACTCCCTTATGGTCGCGGCTCTGATTAGGGTCGTCACCGATCCACTTTTG
>CATPCJ010000085.1 GCA_955652915.1 uncultured Bryobacteraceae bacterium | reverse complement strand
GTTGCCACTGCCGAGCAACTCGGTGCGGGTTTCGCCATGGGTCGCGCGCGCCACGTTGGAGTTGACGACGACCGATGAACGCACGTACGCGTTTTGCAGGTTGGTGGTGAAATACAGCGTTGTGTATTGCCCGGAAGGAAGAGAGTAATCGAGGGTGACCAGCTCGCTTACGGATACGCCATCGGTTGCACGCATGCCGCTGACAATCAGGAGACGGCCACCGGCGAGCCCATCGACGGCGCGATTCAATTCGATGGAGTTTCCGGAAATCGGGGTGGTGAGGGGCTGTTCGGCGAAGCTGAGCTGTTCGCTCTGCACGAAGACCGAAGTTTCCCGCAGGTGGTCCGAATAGTCCAATAAATCGGCATAGAAAACTTCGATACGGGTGGACTTCGCGCTGAGAGTGAAATTCGCGCGCGCATCTTCGGCCGCGTCGAAGACCTGCGTAAGGGTGTCCTTTCCCAAAGCGGAGAAGACCGCCCAACTGCCCGGCTGGACTTTGGGATAGATTGCGTCCAGATAGACCGAACTCACCCATTCCGGCAGCCAACAAGACTTGTCGAGGACGAAGGGCGGAGTGCCGTCGTCGCGCTGCAATTCAACCTGAATTTTCGGATCGCCATAGTTATGGCGGTATTCGATGATGATCCGGCGCCACTCGGCTTTCTTCAGGGCGCCAAGGTTCACGGCGCCATCCACCGGCGAGCCGGTCCACCACGAATCGATGACGGTGGAACCGTTGTACCAGACTTTCAGCCCGCCGTGTGTCTTGATATAGAGCCAGTAATTGCCGTCGGCGGGCGGGCGAAAGGAGGCCTTCCAGCGGATGGAGAAACTGGTGGTGAGGGAGAGATCGGGAGATCCAGTGGAGGTCCAATCGAAATCCACCTGCGGATCGACTCGCAGCATCCTGTACTTTGTGAAATCGAGATCGAGGCCCTCAAAGTACTCCGCGAACAGACCAAAGCCTTGGAGAAGCGCGAGAGGATTAGCGGCAACACCGGCGATGTTGAAATTTGGCCACTGCTTGATCGCCGGATCCGACGGCGTGTTGGAAGGCAACTGGCGGTACTTGGCCTGGATATTATCCGGCATGGCGGTCCAATCGGGCGCATTGCCGCCGAACAAAGCGGCGCGCTGCCGCATGGCGAACAACTTCGGATTGCCGCCGCCGGATTGGGTGGCGCCGTTGCGGCCCAGCGGCTCATTGAGCGTCACGATGGTATAACCGGTGAACGGATTGGCCTCGGCGTTGACCACGCGGCGCACATCATAAGCCGTGCTGTTCACTTTTAGGGTGCGGTCATCGCCCACCAGGACGATGACGTCGCCCTTCTTGAGATCCGCGGAGATTCCTTTGATGTAGAGGACACTCCGACCAGCCGAGGGCATGACCGGATGAGTGGCCCGGGCGCGGAGAGCGTTCCATTCGGCCCGCGCTTCAATCGCCTCCACCGTTTCGAACATTTGGGGAAGCTGGTTCTGCTTGGGGACGCTCTGCGCCTTAGTGCCGGTGTCCACCAGGACTTTGTCCGGGGCGCCGATGGCGTCTTCCACGGTGAAGGCCAGGAAAGCGCCGGCGGCAACGCCGGGGTTGAGCCGATAGCCGATGCTGGCCGCGAGTTGGAGAATGGATTGGCGCTCCAGCGCGGTGCGCAGGAAGCCCTCGTTGGCGATACGCTCCTGGTAAAACGTGAGGACGTCCAGCGCAACCGACCAGGCATCCACCAATCCGACCGCGGGGTCTTCCGGCTCCCGGGTGGTAAGCCCCGCCACGCCCGGCGTGGTTGCCAGCGCGGAGAGCATCGACCGGCGGAAGCCGCCAAAAGTTCCCGCGCGGTAGATAATCGCGCTGAGCGCGGGCGGGTTCTGCCCGGAATCCGGACCGAGATGCGATGGACCCACGCAGCAGCCGCAGGAATTGAGAGTCACAGCCTGTGTGCTCATAGACCTCCGCCTAGTTCGAATTCGATTTTGCCGTTTTCCGGGAAGTTCGGATCGTTGGCGAGCCGGGCGACTTCGAGAGGGCCAATGGCGATGTAGCCGCTGGAGATTTCGGGACCAGCGGTTTCACCCCAGCGCTGGAACTTGTCCGCATGCACGGAAGCGACGCCGGGCACGGACATGGCGTGCTCATAAATCTGGCTCAGGTAGACGGGCTGATGGAAGGTCAGGTTGTCCGGAAAGAAGAAGCCCCGGTGGCCGGCCGCATCCTCGGTATCGCTAAAGGCGGCCAGGAGGCGCTGCTTAACATCGGCCTGGAAGAAGCCGGCATCCACGCAGACGTGGAGCTTAATGTCGAGCGGGACATAAGTGGGACCCACGATTTCGAGGTCATAGCCGGCGAGCCGGAATTGGCCGATATAAGAGCGCATATCGCTCTTGAAGGCGTCGTCGTGCTCCACGTCGCGGCCGCCGGTGCGGTCAATGGTCACGAAGACGGTGTACCAACTTCCGGTCCAGCGGAAGCGGGCGGTGGCGCGCTGCACATCCGGATGGCGGGCGGCCACCTCGGCGTAATCTGCCGCGGTGACGGCGCGTTGCTGCTTACGGAAACTTTGCGGAGCGAAGAGCCGCGCCTGTTCGAGGGCTTCCGGGTCGGCGCCTCCGGCGGCGGGCAGCGGGTTGCGCACGCTGGTGATACCGGCGGCGTCACTCACCACGCGCGTGATGGCGCCGGCTCCCACGTTTCCGGCGCGGCCATTGCCTACGCGATACCGTGCCACGAAAGTGGTGAGACCGGCGGGGGCGGCGCCCAGCTTGTCATCGCCGAAGCGCAGCCAAGCGGAGCCATCGCGCTCGGTTTCCACCACGAAATCCGGAGCGAAGCGATCGCTCGCGAGCAGGTCGCGGCGGACAGTCCAAGTTTGTTTGCCGTCGGACAGCGCTACCACGGGCAGGGCGGCATGCGGATCCTGAATGACGGCGGCCGCGGCCGGAGCTTGCACGGCCTGGTCCTGCTGGTAAGGCACGGCGAAGGTGACGTCGCTTCGCTCCAGGCGCGGCCGGTACCGGCCCTCTTCGGGAACAGCCGCGGGGATGAGCGGCTGGCCGGTGAGCGTGAGACCGTGGTCGGCGAGCGCGACGTTTCCCCGAACCACCGAGGTTTCCAGCGTCACGGAGGAGCCGTCGGAGCCACTCACCACGGCGGTCAAGCACAGCGAAAATGGCAGCGCGTCGGCTTCCTGCCATTCGATCTCATACACCGGCTTTCCATCCAGCGGGTCCACCAGTCCGGCGCCGACGCTCTTGAGCCTCACAATGTGCTTGTGAGACGTGTCGGCATCGATGGCGCGGCCGCTCACCGGACTCACCACCTCCTCAAACAACAGGAGACTGCCGGCGGAGAGCTCAGGCGCCGGATTACCGGCGAGTGGACGAAGGGTAGCCCGCGTGGCGCCTTTCGGGAGGCAGCACTCCTGGTCGTTCCAGGTGTAAAAAGAGAGTTGATTGTTGGCCTGCTCCAGAACCAGGCTGTGCATGGTTTCAAAGACGACGGGCTGCTCCATCAAAGCCCGATCGAAGGACGCGGTGGGAACCTGCACCGTCGTTGCGGAACCGCGCGTGAGCAGGGGAGTGCCACGCGGCAATTTGGCGCCGTCGGCGGGGGTGCCTTTGCCGACATCGAACTGCACCCAGGCGCGCGCGTTCGAGCCATCGTGCAAGGCGTAGTTCAGCAAGCGGCAATGGCGGCGCACGCTGATGCGCTGGCGGGCGGTGGCGAGATAGGCTTCCGTCGCCACCGCATCCTGGAAATGACTAAGATGATCGGCGGTATACGCCAGCGCTTCCACCAGCGTTATCTGGAGGTCGGCGGGGTTGCGTTCCTGCCAGGCGGGCATGGTGACGCTCAAACGATCGAGCATCAGGCGGCGGAAGGTGGCGTAATCTTTCGCCAGGTAGTTGATCTCGGCGGTTTCCAACGCCGGTGTAGGACAGTTGGAACCGGTCTGGCAATCGAAATCGCTGGGGCAGCCGACCTTGAAGCTGAAGTCCACCGCGCTCAGTTGCGGGTCGAAGCCCGGCGGCAAGGTGAGAACAGTGGGAGAGGTAACCAGCCGGAGCGTATAGGTGGAGAAATCGCCCGCCGTATCGACGGTCACCGTGAGCACGTTCGCCGCGGCCGCCACGGCGAGAACCTGAATGTTGCGGATGCGGACTCCGCCTTCAATCAGGATATTGTTCCTGGTGAGCGTGGAGATCTTGGGGGGCAGCGGGTCCACCTGACCGCTGACGGGAAACAGGAAATGCACGGCGAGAGTCAGTTGATCGCCGGAGGCGACCTCCAGGTAGTCGATGCCGTTCAGGGTCTTGGCCTGGAGAACCGCCTGACGCCGGCCTTCACTCTTGCACCTGTATTGCGTTCCCATCAAAATGCCTTCTGTAGTTGCACGTTCTGGTCCCGGCCGTTGAGGCGGTTCCGAAAACTGACGGTGACGGTGAGGGTGGACTCTTCAGAGACGACGCCGAGATCCTGGACCTCGATGATGTCGCCCAGCCACTGCTGCAGGGCGCCCTGGACGGTCAGTTGCAAAGAGGCGGCGAGGGCCTCGCTGTTTGGCGCGAAGACGAGTTGACCCAACCCGCTGCCGAAGGTGGGCCGGTTGACGCGCTCGCCGGGATTGGTGAAGAGCAACTGCTCCACCAGATCGCGCACATGGTCGTCCACATTCGCCGCGGCGATGCGGCCGCGGGCATCGATTTGAAAAGGATAAGCGACGTTCATCACGATCCCACCACGCGAGGTTGCACCGTGACTACATTGGGAGGGCCGGCGGGAATGCCGTCGGCGCTGAAGCATAGCCCGGGACTGGTTTGCAGAATGGGCGGCTGACCGTTCACCAGGACGCGGGCGGCCGGAACAAGCCATTGCACCCTGAAACAGGGCTGCGGTTTACCGGGAGGAATGGTGAAGGCGCAACCGGCGATCAGGAATTGATCGGCCATGGTAGCCACCGGCATTCCGTTGACCAGGACGCGCGTGTTGGAAGAGATAACGTTCATGGGCCCGCCGTGCGGGCACATGGCGACAGCTCCGACATGAAAGAGTGGACCGGGCATACGATTCTCCTAAGTCACTACCAGGGCGCCGGCATTGATAATCACCGAGGGGCCTTGCAGCATGATGGACGCGCCTTGACCGTTCATGATGGTGATGCCGATTTCACTCACCGAGATCATGGCGCCGGTTACGGTCTTGATCATGATGCCGCCGGTGGGGCCGGGCACGTCGCTGATCATTAGCGAGTTCTGCAAGGTGGTCTGCCACACGAAACCAGGGACGCCCGGCGGAACCATCAACGCGGCGGCGGGCATTTCGGCAGCGATTCCGTACCAGCAGCCGGCCCAGATCGGCATGTCGGGATCGCCGCCTTCGAATTCCATCCACACTCCCGTGCCCACCTGCGGCAGCGAGACCGCGCCGTATTGCTTGCCGGTAACGGGAAAGCAAGGCATGGCCCAACTGGATGGGATGAGCCCGAGGACATCGGGGACGAGGGCCTGAATGCGGCCCAACTGCATGGGATCCACGGGGTTGACTACCGTGCCGCGGTACTTACCGAAGAAACGCCTGGGTGATCCGTCGCTCATACTTTTACGCTCGATGTGAGAGAGATTGTCGCGTTGCGGGTAAGGGTGAAGCTCTGTTTATACTCGCCTCGCTTGATGTTGTGGGTGACGCTTTTTACGTAATAGTGCCCGTCGTAAGAAGGACCGGCGCCGCGCACGCCCACCAGACTGCGCGGCTTCAGAACATGGCCGTAGCGCATGACATCGAGCGAGCCGGACGCCGTAATCACGTCGGCGGATTGCGCGGCGCGGCCCAGGCCGCTCATGACCGCTTCAATGATCTGCTTGTTGGCCATGTTTTCCTTCTCGTCGTATCGATTCAAGAAGGTGCTGGTGAGCGGGAAGGGCGGTTTCTTGCCAAGCGGCGGATTTAACGGCCCGATGTCGGGAAGCGGAACGGGAATCGGCACCTTGGTCTCCTTGTTCTGCACGAAGACGATCAGGATGGTTTTGCCGAGGCCGTTGAAGCTGAAGCTCAGGGACTCGACGTTGCTGGAGGCGTCGGAGTTCACGGTAAGGGCGGGTTGCGCCTCGCCGAACTTGTTTTCGGGCCCCCAGTAGGCGAAGTTCATGCCGGGCTTGGGACCGGGCGCGACGTAGAAGACGTAGCCAACCCGGTCCGCGAGATGACGAACGTACTGGTAATCGGTACCCTGCTGGCCCGGTATGCCCTCCAGCGGATTGGGCACAAACAATAGAGGGGTGGGGATGATGATGGGAATAACGCCGAATATCAGATAGCGCGCCAGAATTATGGCGACTCGCGCTTCGGCGGGCATGGCGGGCCAAGGGATGCCGCTGAAATCGATCATGTCCATCATCTGGCTGAAATCGACGCCGGTGACGGTGAGGGTGGACTGGCCGGGTTCGTTGCTGGGCGCATAGTCATGCTGGGTAATGACGCCGTCGATCAGAACGGTGGTCTGGCCTTTCAGGGTGACGGCGACGATTACGCGGACGGGGGCATCGAAGAAACCGACGGGCATGAGCTCGTTCAGGATGCGCGAGTTCTTGGCCACCGTGAAGGTCAACTGAAATCCGCTGCGCTGATCCGTATTGGCGGTCACCTGGATCTTAGAGAGAGCGTCGATCAGGTGACCGGGCACGGGGACCGCCACCATCGGCCCCATCATCAGCGAGAGATAGAACGAGTTATTCATCGATCAGCTTTGGAACGGGCCCGTGATGCCTTCCGGCAAGGTGATACGAATGCTACGGCCGGGAGTGTCGGTCAGTTCCGCGGGGTGCATGGCGTTGTTGGCGTCGCACAGGCGCCAGTACTGTTCCGGGTCCGACAGATACTGGGCAGTGATGTTATCCAGGCGCTCGCCTTCGTTTACCACATGCTCGAAGAGGGTCTGGAAGCCTTCCGGCTGCGGCAAGAAGCGGCGGCGCAGGTAGGTGACGGTTTTTCCATTCGGCATTTCCATCGTGGCGGTGTCGATCCAGTAGTAGCGGCTCGACGGAGAAAAATTGGGGTTGGGCATACGGCGTTCCGGCGCCTACAGCGGCGACTGCCCTCCGGCCAGCTTCGACGCGAACCTTTCCTTCTGCTTTTGGTAGATGAGAAACAGGCTGCTCGCCTTGCTGGAAAAATCGAGGTCGTTGGTGCTGAGTACGCGCATGCCCAGACTTACTTTGGCGCGGATCGGATTTAACTTGGGATCGAATGCCTCCTCAGTGATGGAAAATTCCGTCAGGCGGATGGGGATGACGCGGTGCTTGCTCCATACGAAGAGGGTAAGAGGCGCGGTGGCCGGCATGATCTCGAGTTCTCCGCGCTGCGCCATCTGGTTGGCGTCGATCAATTGGCTGCTGGGCGGATAGAGCATGGTTTCGAGCGCGGCCAGTTGCGCATAAATTCCATGTTGAACGGTGTCGGGATTCTTGTTGGGAAACTCGAGGCGGTCGGTAGCGTCGATCTCGGCCTCGAGCTTGATGGTCTCAACGGGGGGCCCCTTGAGGCGCAGGGCTTCCAGCCGGTCGCCTTCCGCCGTGACGCCTTGCATCTGCAGACTGCGGGTGAGCGTGTCCGGGTTGTACTGCAGCGAGATGACTCGCTGGACGGCGTTGGTGACCGGGTCCAGCAGCACGATGGCGCCTTTGATCACTCGGGGAGAACCAGGGAATGTGGACATAGATTAGAACCTCAGGTCGAGTTTTCCTCCGGTAAGGATCTTGATGGTAGTGGGCGACAGGAACGGCACCACCGGAGTGGCCCACCCGCCCTTCAGTTGCTTGTTCAGGTCCGCCGCCTTGTTCGATTTGTCGAAGACGGTGGGCGCCTCGTTGGCCATTTGGAAATCGTAGGCCACGGAGTTGCCGGCTGTCGCGCCCTTGGCAGCCAGTTTCGGGCTCAGGCCAAGTGCGAGGAAGAAGAGATAGCTGCTGTGCCAGTTGTCTTCGATGGCGCGGAAATCGCGCTCGTTCAAAAGGATGCCGCGCGAGCGGAAAGGCTGGGTGAGGTCATACCAATCGGGACCGGACGCGGGTTCCGGCGCCGGCTGAAAGATGGGCAGCGGGACCGGACCGAGCGGTATGCGCGGAAGCGGCTTGAATTGGAGACCGAGGCCGAGATCCAGATTGGGTTTGTAGCCGAAGGCGAAGTTCGGCGCGGCGGGCGCTCGATCGTCGATATGAATCTGTTTGGCGGGGGGACGTTCCTTGATCGCAATGCCGGCGCGGCGGTTGCGCGCCGCTGGTCCAAAAGCATCGGTCTCGCCGTGCGAGTATAGCTCGACCTCGGCGTCCGCCGGGAGCAGCGGCAGGATGGCGGATTTCACGGCGGCGGCGCGGTGGGCGGCCAAATTGACGTTATACTCGTCGGTGCCTTCCTTGCTGGCATAGCCGTGAATTTCGATTTGCAGCGAACCCGAATGCCGGGCGAGCAAGGCGCTCAACTTCTTGGCCACTCCGGGCGGCAGGCCGGTCTTGTTCAGGGAGAACAGGAACGAAAGATCTTCCGTTGCCTTGGCGGAAGCGACGGCGAATTTTTCGGCCGGTGGAAAATCGCCGGGATTCTTGGCGTCCTCTTTTTCGGCGTCCTTGCCGGGAGGCTTTTTTTGCATGATGGGCGCTTGGCCTTCCTGTTGCGCCACGTGCGCCAGCTCATGCGCGAGCAACTCGTCGCCGGCTGGAGTGCCCGGCCGATATTCGCCCTCGCCAAACACGATATTGTCGCCCGAGGTATAGGCGCGCGCGCCGGCATCCGCGGCGGAACGGGCGGCTTCACCGCTGGAGTGCAGCCGCACATTGCGGAAATCGTGTCCCATGCCGGATTCGAATCGCTCACGCTGCGCGGGGGCGAGCGGGCGTCCCGGGGACGAGGAGATGGGAGCCCGCGCGCCGGTCGAGGCCAGGCCCATGTGCTGGACCGGCTGGCGCGAAGCCCACGGGCCCAGCGCGTGACGGGCAGCACGGCCGGCTTCACGCTCTGCCCGGAGGAGAGTAGCGTTTTCGGTGGTGGGCCGCATGCCCGCGGATTGTGTGCCTGAACGCGCTCTCATTTATTCTTTCTTCCGCTGCTTCAATGTGATATTCCTGGCCTCGGCTTCGGTGATGAAGCCTTTCAGGCGGGACGGTTTCAATTTGTCAAACTTCAAGAACGCCTGGTGGACGCCGCGGATGGCGATCATTTCGGCATTCATCGCCTGCTTTCCCAGGACCAGATTATCCACGCGCGCGGTGGCCTCTTTCAATCCGAGTTCGAGGTCGGTCTTGATGAATCCTCCGGCGGTTAACTTCGTTAAGTTTACGGTGATCGTTCCTTCCGAGTACGGGTAAACGCGGTTGTCGAGCCGAATGATCATTGGTTTGTGAGTGTGTAAGTCGACATCGACGTCGCGGATATCGATATCTTTTATGGTGGGATCGGGATCGTAGGCGTCGAGCTTCGTTTGAAGGTAGCGGCTGGGCTTACCCTTGGCCAGGGTGGAGAGTTTCATCTTACCTCTATCCGCATCCCTCAACTCCTTCTTCGTGAGATTATTCCACTCTATGAGGTCCGGGTCGGCGAGGCGGTGGAGGACGCCGAGCAGGATTGCCGTGTTCAGTCGAAGAACGAGCTTTCCGTCGCTCTCCGTGAAGTAGGCAAGGCCGCCCGCCGCCGTATTCAGTACCTGCTCGTGCTCGACGATTCCCTTTTTGATGGAAATATCTATCGGAAAATCGCCAGTGAATCCCAACCCAAATTGTGCAAGCACCCGCACCACGGCTCGCACGTGTCCCTCCAGAGCGTCCAGGAATTCCTTATTCACCAGACTCGACGGAGAGGAGGGGCCACCCATCAATTTGGTGAGGTCCAGATCGAAGAATGCCTCATCGATCTTCAAGTGCGAGATGGTGGTATCGCCATTGGCGAGAGTCCTTACCAAGCCCGCGCTATCGGTCAGGGTTCTCTTGGGATCGATGTCCAGCGTGGCCTGAGCGATGTCGATGAGGATGCCCGCCGAGGTATCTTCATAGACAACGCCGAAAATCTTGCCGCCTTCAACCGAGAACGTTCCACCTCCCAATTTGACGTTCTTGAATTCCGCTCCGGCCTTACCGAATCGGGACCCGCCTTCGACGATTTTGAGCTCTTTGAAAATGCCGAGCTTGGCGCGGATGTTGGAAGCAGTCAGGCTGGGGATGGAGACCTGCATCCCGGCCGCGCCCAGGAATCCAATCTTGATCGGCTTGGCTCTGAGATCGGTGCTGGCGGTGATCCCGCCCGTAACCTCGGCACTGAGTTGGTTGATGGTGGCTTCGTCTATACCGATGTTGCCCAGGATGTCCAAACCGAGCTTGGACTTTCCAGGCTCCTGCTGTGCCTTGGGTTTGATTTTCGGTCTGATAGTGAAAGGCTTGCCACCCACCTCCGGTTTCTTGATCTCGACCATCGAGACGGTAAGCCCTTTCTCCCTGGGCACTTGGAGCGTGACACCTAATGAAGACAATGAAAGGTGCAGGCCCTTGGCTTCGATTTGCGGGATTACCAGACTCTGAATCTCGATCGAGTCTATGTCCAGCGGAGGCCGTTCGTCCGCAGGCACATTTGGATTGGACGGTTTGCGGTGAATCATCGCTTCCAGCGATAGCGCCTTGATAGCGACTTCACCACCCCCTTCCGGCAGGAAAAGGAAATACTCAGGACTCCAGAGCGACAGATGCTTCAGGCTGATCACGTCGATCCCGAAATCCAGGATGTGGATGTCGTTTCCGATCATCTCGAACTTGATCTTGGCCCGCTCAATGCCTCCCTGGAAGCCAACGCCCCCCGCAGTCCCCTTCGCCGAAACCGACAATTCGCGGACGCTGCCCACAATGCGGCCGTTCTCGAAAATATCGACGTTCAGGTCTTTGGCGCTGAGCTTGGCGGCGATTTCAGTATCCGATCCCTGGGTGACGAAGATCTTGGCGGCCAAGTCCTTCATGTCGAAGTGGCCGCGGGTAATCTTGCCGCCCGCGATCTCCACACCCGTGACGTTCACATTGCGGATCTCCAGCGGCGGTTCCTTGTCGCTGGCGGATTGCTTCTTGATCTCCACGGTCCTGCTGCCGTCCTGATACCGGACGTACTCGCCAGTGATCTGGTCGATGTGGAATTCGGTGATGGAAATACTTTTCAGCTTGCTTTCGCCATCGGGGTCTTTCTCATTCTTTTCGAATTGAATTGCGGCATGCAGGCGGATGCCGGTCAACACCGCGGGACGTTTGGAGAAGATGCTCTTTCCGCCGGCGGTCCAGTCCACGTTGGTGACGCGCACCTCTTTGACGTCGGGCAGATCGACCTGCAGATTGCCATTGGCATCGATGGAGGCGTCGCCGTTCAACATCATGAGGCCGAACCCGGCCTTATTGTCGAGGCCCTGCCCCACTTCACCTTCCGCGCCGAGCTGACCGACGTGGAACTTGACGCCGCCATCCAGCGCCATCGAGGCCGACAAGTTGGAAGCGTTGACCGTGGCCGACGCGTGCAGACCGTCCTGAATCGCCGCGCTTACGTCCAGATTATCGATGCCACCAACGTTGAGTGAACCGGCATACATGCGCTTGCCGCCGTCATCGGGAATGAAGACGGTGAATCCGCTGAGTTTCACCAGGTGCAAGACACCGCCGTTCAGGTCGACGGCGATCAACTTGCCTTTTTTGTTGAGGCCCTGGTAATGAACCTGAGGGGCAGTGATATTTTGCACCACCATCTCGGAAAAATGGATCACCATGGACTCACGCGGCGGCTGCTCCACGCCATTCTTGGGATCGCGGTTGCCGATATCGGCGTGGTAGAGAATCTTGCCTTTTATGGAGATCCCGGTGAGAGATGTTCGGCCCTGGGTCCAGACAAAGTTTCCTCCTCCGGAATAGAAGAGGTTGTCCAGGTCCACGCCGGCGATATCGATGTGGTTAATGTCGACGCCGTCGCTTTTCACGTCGAGATCCGCGTCGGTCTTGCCGAAGTGGATGTGTTCGGCGGCCAGCCCGGGAATGGCCGCGTTGTCGGCGTCGAGCTGGTCGTATTTCACGCCGACCTTCACACCGCTGTCCAACTGCTCGTCCAGGTCCCAGTCTTCCTTGAAAATGTCGCCCAGGCGCGAGACGGTGACCGTCACGTTTTGTCCGACGAGATTCTTGGCCACCAGGCCGGTCCTCCACTCGTCGAGCAGTTTGAGCGTACGTTCAAAGCGATCTTTC
This sequence comes from uncultured Bryobacteraceae bacterium, assembly GCA_955652915.1. Taxonomy (GTDB): domain Bacteria; phylum Acidobacteriota; class Terriglobia; order Bryobacterales; family Bryobacteraceae; genus Palsa-89. The sequence continues at coordinate 15,879 of CATPCJ010000085.1, read as the reverse complement.
TCAGCGGCTTCCTCAGGCTTGCCCGCGGCTTTGATGTAGGCCGTTTTCGCTTCGTTCAAATCACTGAGGCGCCCGGTTAGGTCCACCAGCGCGGCGTCAATCTCTTTCAGGCGGCTGCGCTCAAAATCGCGCGCCTTGCCGCCGCGGAGTTTCGCGGCTTCCTTAAGCAGCGAGGCCTCGGTGCGCTTCAGGGCCAGCCCATCCACCATGACCTGGTCCGCCGCCAGCTCAATTGACGTATCCTGACCCTGCCGTTCGATTGCGGCGCTGAAACCGTTAGACGTGATCCGGCGGGTGGCGATGCCCTTCTCCGGAACATGTACATCGGTCAACTCCAGACCGCCTCCACCGATGGCCGCCCTGCGCAGATTTTTGCGGAAGTCCAGGAGCGCTCCGATGGAGGACAAGTCACCCGACGAATAGTCCAGGCTGAGGTTGCCGTCCGTGATTTTCAGTTCGCCGATGGACGCCAGCTTGCCGGTTAAATCCTCGTGCAGTTGCTGGAATTCCTTGAGCTCTTCTTCTTGCAGATTGGGGACGCCGCGCCGGGACAATTCCTCGTATCGGAGAGCCTGACCGAAACGTTTGACGAGTTCGGCCATCTCGCCCGACTCGGTGGCGCCGAGCCTTCTGGATCCCTGCCTCTTCTTCACCTGTTCGATGCGGCGGCGCACCTGTTCGGAGGTGGGGACCGATTTCCGGATGGTGAGATTCTTCTGAGTAAGATCGCCGAAATCGAGCTGAAGTCCGCCGCGATTGCCGCCCTGCGCCAGTACTGGGCGGAACTCGCCGGTCTCACTATACCCCGCGATGGACCCGTGCCCATGCAGGCTGGTCATTTCCATATCCTCGGCGGAGAGTTTGCCGCGGATACCTTGTATCGAAACGGACCCTATGTCAATTACGGCGCCCGCGCGTTGCAGGGTTTCGAGACGCTGCCGGTCCGGATCGCTGTATTCACCGTTTTTCTGTTTCCTGGCCTTGATTACGCCGATCTCGGCCTTGTCCCGCGCGATCTGCTCAAGTTTTTGGACGATGTCGTGTTGCTCTCTCTTGAAGCGCGCGACGGTGCGCTCCATCTGCGCTTTGGACGTAGGATCGGTGGTGGCCTTGGCGCGTTCCTCGGCCTGCTGGATGCGCGCGGGGAAGGTGGCGAGCGAGGTCTGCAGGGCCTTTTCGTAACCTCCTATCTCCTGGGCGGTGGTTGTGGAGAACTGACGGATGGTGACTTTGCGGATGTGTTGGCCGCTACTGGTGGTGATTCCGCTCAATGTGAGCGAATCGAAGCTGATGCGCGCGTTGCGGGCTTGCAATGTCCGGGCCGCATCGCCAATGTTCAACGCCACGCGAATGACGCCGCCGATAAAGCTCAGGAACGGAATGTCGAGCAGCCCCTTCTCAGTCGACTTTGCGCCACTCTCATAGTCCAATGAGCCGGAGCTGGTGCGCAGTTTAAGTCCGATCAAGCGCACGTTGTTGATGGCGGTCATGGAATCGGCCGAGACCAGGGTGATATCGTTCAGCTCGACATTGCCGAGCTCGGCATCCATGTGGTATGCGTCGACCTTCTTACTGGGATATCCCGCGACGACGGCCAGCTTTTCCACGCGGCCGGAACCGGCTTCCAGCGTCATACCGGCCATCGGCAAACGCATGCTCGCGATAGAGACGTAGGCCACTTCCATTTCCAGTTGACGGGCCTGGAAGTTCCAAATCAACTTAGTGACGTGGTTGGAATTCAGGCTGGGGATGGAATAGAGATCCTGGAGACGCGGCTTCAGCTTGACTCCGGCGATGTCGCCGCCAAACAGATCCTGCACGTCTTCGAGATCGAGATCGCTAAGGCTGATGCCGCCGAACTTGATGCTCAGGGCATCGAGCTTGTATACGATGTCGAAGAACGCGGCTGCCTTGCTCCTTTCGGGAGCACCCGGAGGCGCTTCAGGCTGGTACTGGGTGCGGGGCGGTTTGGCTGCCGGATCGTATAACTTGTATTTCGCGACCAGGCCGATGAGGTGTTTCTGCTTGTAGGCCTCGCGCGTCTTAGAAATATCGAAGACCCACTTGTGATCGCCGGCGGCGATGGCCATGCGGATGCGTCCGTCCAGCTCTTCGACGAAGGGCAGCTCCCAGAGCTTGTTATCCAGCAGGGGCAGCTCAATCGCTGCCTTGTCCATTTGGTTTATTCCGCCGCCGTAGGTGTTGTTCGTCTCGCTGTTACGCACCTCCGGCTTCAGGTTGGCCTGAACCCGCTCCCAGTATTTGCCCTTGTTGGCGCCTTTGAAGGCCGCCTGGGTCTTGGGAGGCAATGTCTTGACGAGTTGGAGGGCCAGGAGGGCCTCCCGGTGACTGACAGACCCGAAGAAATCGAGAAAACCGTTGGTGCTCAGCTCCACGGCAAGGGCCAGGTTCTTCACCGCGGGGCGGAAGGAAAGAAGCAACAGGAGGGTCTGGCGGCGGGGCTTATACTCGGAGATTCTCTGGCCCTCCAGTTTGGTTTCGTACTCCTTGAAAACCTTCCGCATCGGGAGCCGCTCGATCATCTTGTCCAGGATGCCGCTGCTCTCCAGGTCGGAGGCGATGGCGCGCATGTCATCGGGCTGGACAAAATACTTGGTCAGGTAATCCAGCGCCTCAAGCGCGCGATCGCGGCTGGGCTTCTGCATCAGGTCATGGATCTTTTTGACATCCTCCTGGAGCGCCGGGTTGCCCTTCAGCCGGGCAGCCGGCTCCTGCTGTTGCTTTTCAAGCCGCTGCTCGTCCTCGGTGAGTTTGCGCTGACGGTCGGCCACGGAGTCGAGGGGCCTTGGTTCCTGAGCCCGGATAGTGCGGATGGCATAGCCATTCTTGCCGTTCAGGAGCTTCACGCGCGCCGGTTCGCGAAGTCCCTTCAGGACATGGAGGACCGCCAGGTGCTCGTCGTCGTTCAGCCCATAAAGATCGATGTCCTTCAGCAGATCCTCATCGAAACGGGCTAGCTCATTGTCCTCCAGCGCGAGATAACAAGCGAGAATTTCGCGGCGGTATTTGCCGTAGTGGAAACTGCCGATGTTATCGACCAGACGGTAGCGCGGCTTGGATCGGAGATTGCCGATAACCGCGGCTGCCGTATAAAAATCCATCTCCACCAGCGTCAACAGGGCCTTCTCGACAGCGCGGTCGCTTACCCAAATGACCTTGTCGACCAGCTTGCGGATATATTCAATCTCCGCTTGGCGCGACCGTTTGACGGTGTCCCGGAGGGCCTCGGCGGGATTTCCGGCGTGCACCGCGGCCCAGGCGGGGACCGCTACGCGGGGATGCTCGAAATCCCTGCCGAGCGCGAGAGCGGCGCCGATCAGCTCGGCCTCGGTCTCCGCGCGCTCGCGCGCCACTTCCGATTCGCTTGCGGCCGGCAATTCGCGCTGCGCCAGGTGCGCCAACTCGTGGCCAAGCAGGTAACGGCCTTCGGTTGTATTGACTCGGAATCCACCGGGCGCAAGATAGATGCGGCCTGCCTGCATGACGCCGAGGGCGTGGCGGCGGCTGGTGATGCGCTCTGCCTGTTCGTCGAGGAGAACCTCCACGCGTTCGGGACGGAGACCGGCGCGGGGGGCCATTCTCACGATGAGGCGGGCGAGGTCCACGGCGCGGCGCTCTTCTTCATCGCGGATTCTTCCGGAAGACGCTTGCCGCGGTATCAGTCGCGGTCTTTCAGAAACCAACACAGGCAAGAATGCCTGTGCCACAGGTTCGTGCAAATTGTGGCACAGGCATTCTTGCCTGTGTGGACCTGAGAGCGATTTTTTCTCAGACCCGTGAGGGAGCGGCTGTGCGGATTCGAGCGGCACACCGCGGAAGGCATAGCCCGGGGCAGGGGTGGACGGGGTTTCTTCGATAGCGAGCGCGGTGGCCGCGGATGGTTGTGACCGCGGCGCAGCGGAGTCCGGCGCTTTCTCCGCTACTGGGGCTAATTCCCTACTCACGGCTCAACCCCTGGTAGATCGCCGCCGCGATTTGGGTTCCCACCGTGGCCGGTTTCACGTCGACGGAGCCGGCGCGGATGACGTCGCCGCCCGGCACATGTTCGGGCAGTCCGCCTTCCACGACCAAGCGCTGCAACTCGGAGCTGACGGTCTCGGCGATACGATAGCGGTCGGACGCCGGAAACCCGTGGAGCACAAGTTCCTCGATATGCACGCGGATGGAGGGCTGCCGCTTCAAAACGTCCAGCCTCCGACTTCGGAATCGGCCATCGGCTTTTCCAGCTTGCGGTATTCCGCGCGCGCGGCCTCCAACAGGTGCCGCATACCCAACGGCGCGCCCATATCGGCGGCGGAGAAAGCCGCGCCCAGCGCGATATTGCGGATGCTGCCGCCGGATACGTTGAGGTAGGCCAGGCGTTCAAAGTCCAGATCCTGCTGCGGTACGCCCGCGGGAAAAATGCGCCGCCAAATTGCTTCCCGGCCGGTGGAGTCCGGGAAGGGAAACTGCACCACGAAGCGCAATCGGCGCAGGAACGCGTTATCCAGCGCGGATTTTAGATTCGTGGTGAGAATGGCCAGGCCGCGGTAAGCCTCCATGCGCTGCAATAAGTAACTGACCTCGATGTTGGCGTAACGGTCGTGGCTATCCTTCACCTCGCTGCGCTTGCCGAACAGCGCGTCGGCTTCGTCGAACAACAGCACGGCGCCGCCTTCTTCGGCGGCATCGAAGAGACGGCGCAGGTTTTTTTCCGTTTCCCCGATGTACTTGCTGACCACGGAGCTGAGATCGATGCGATACAGATCGAGATGGAGCTCGCTCGCCAGCACCTCGGCGGCCAGAGTTTTGCCCGTGCCGCTGGCGCCGGTAAACAGCGCGGAAATACCCAGTCCGCGAGCCCCTTTGCCCGCGAAGCCCCACACTTCGTAGACCTGGAAGCGCTGGCGCACGTGGGTGGCGACGTCGCGGAGAGTCGCGATCTGCTCCGGAGGTAAAACCAGATCGTCCCAGCCGGCGCGTGTTTCAACGCGCTGCGCCAGATCGTCGAGCCGGGTGCGCGCGCGGCGGCGGCAGATCTCCCACAGTGCCGACGCCGCTGTTTCGTCACTCGGATTCAAGTGGGTCAACTCATTCCCCGCCGCTTCGATGGCGCCGAGACCGAACTCGAACTGGCTCACCATCTGGCGCACGCTGCCGTTGAGCTGCGCGCTGTAAGGGCCAAGCGAGCGTTGCCAGGCGGCCTCCTGCTCCGCGGGCGCCAACCGTGCGACGTCGGCGCGCAGCACCGGCCGTCCGCCCAGCGGGATAGGCTCGCGTGAAGTGAGCATCACGATGCCGCGCACGTCCGCCAGGAACGGTTGCAACTGGCGTTTGGCATCCTCGGCGCCGTCAACGCGCACCAGCAGCGCGGCGTTTTGGAGAAGCGCTTCGCGTTCCCAAAGACGAGCCAGCGAATCGCGGTCGGCCACGGTTGTGGGGATGTCGGCCGCGCGCAGCGCGTACAGCGGCATGCCGAGATGTGAGCCCACCTGGGCGGCGATCTGGAGCTGGGCTTCATCATCCGAGCCCGCCAGCCCCATTACTCCCCCACCCTGGGACTGCCAGGTTTGGCGTAGCGATTCGGAAAGGTGTATGGCCAGCGCCCGTTGCGACTCGGTTAGATGGCGGACTCCGGGCGCCATGGAGACGTACGGACGCAGCCGCTCGTCGATGGTAGAGAGACCGGTGAGGTAGTGCAGGATTCGTTCATCCAGCTTCAACGGGCTCGACATCAAAGTGGAGCCTGCGCCGACTTCCACCAAACGCCAGCGGCGCAACGGGGCCGAGGGTGAAATAGCGCTCCAGTGCGGTTCGCGCAACTTCACCAAGGCGAGGCTGAAGGTGGGCGCGGTCTGCCGCGAATCGCCGTGGGCATTCGCGCAGAGCCCCGAAAAGGATCCTTCCAGTTCGAGGGCGGCGGTCAGCATGAGCAGGTCGGCTTCGAAGACGCTCAGTCCGAAGCGCTCCACCAGGCTGCGGAGCATGGGAGGATGCTCCATGCCACTCTCAAATTCCGCAAGACCGGCTTCCGCGGCGGTGGAATCTTCACCGGCCAGCCGCAGGCCCAGCATGGAAACGTATTCGCCTAGATATGCCTGGTTGGCTTCATACCAGTTCGAATGGAGGCGCGCGGTGCCCATGTCAGATGGCCACCTGCGGATTGGTGTAGATCCCAGCGGCCAGCGTCAGCACGCTTTCAGCGCCATCCACCTGCACGCGAACCAGATATGTGCCGGGCAGGACCAGCTTGAAGGGAATGTCGATGGTGGAGATTTGGGTAACCGCCGGATTCACGATTCCATTGGCCGCGGGCGCGGGAAATGAGTAGGCATGCGGCGCGCGGGCCGCCGGAGGGTTGTATTCGTTGAGCAGCAGAGTGACCCTTTGCGCGCGGCCGACATCAGGCGTGAAAGCGACGTGCATGGCGCCCGTTTTGTAGGTAACGGCATCCACGACGGACGATGTGGGTACTCCCTTCAGGGCCGCGGTTATCGCCGGGCGAAGGATTATCGCTTCCACGTTCGAGGTGTAGATGGAGTGCCCAGTGGGTGGCACGCCCAACATCACGGACTGCACCACCTGCACGCCTTTGACACCGGCGAAGAATCCGGCCGGCAGTACGGCGGGAAGCGGGAAAACGATGGTGCTGGGAGTAACGTCCGGTCCGGCCGGCAATTCCGTATCGCCGATGCGGATGCGCACGTCGTCGGCGCGAAGGCTCTGGCCGCGGATGACGAGCTTGCCGGTAGGCAGGAATGGAGTGCCCGGACCAGTGTCGGGCTCCACGCCGGCGATGGCCACCTGCGGGAACGGAAGGGATTGACCGGATGATGCGGCAACGGGAAGCGCCGCGGAAATGGAGCGTGTGCCCTCGATCAGCACCACGGTGACCTGATATGCCACCGACGGCCGGTAGCGCGCCTGGATCGCCGACCAGAGCCGCGAGAGTTCCTCATTGTTCAACACCTCGGGCGTGATCTTCAGCATCTCCACCTGCTCGGCGAGAAGCGCGTCGGCGAGTTGCTTGGGGAGTCCCGGCACCGGGACGGGCGGCGAAAGCGCGCGCTTGATGGCGCCGCGCGTGAGCACCGAGTTCTCATGCAGAATCTGCATGGCATGCCCCAGGATGACTTCGGGATAGTAGTCCGCCGCGCCGTAGGCGCTGAGCATGTAATGCAGGTTGACGGCCAGGGGCGAGTTCGCGATGCGCTGACCGCCGGAACCGCGTTCGGGGTTACCCTCGTTGCGCCATGAGGCGTTGAGGCTGGTCTGGTACAGGAAGATGTTGAGCTGGTTGGGATCGGCCGTGCCCGCAAGGGAGATGCGGTCCGGAGGAGTGGAGCTGACTGTGATGTCGCTCCCCACAATATCGGTGAGCCCGGCATCGATCAGGCCATTGTTCAGGATGCCGCGCAATACCGCCGTGACGGCGGCGATCCCCAACGGAGTGCTCACGGTCTTCGCCTGCCGCTGCGTCGATTCAGATATTCTTCCAGCGGCACCGCTGGGTTGGTGCGCGGGACGGCCTGTTTTGCCGGAGCCGGCGGGAACACCGCGCGAACCTCCACGCGTCCGATACTTACCTGGACAGTGGGAGGAGTGGCTTCGAGCGGCGGGGGCTCCGTTTGCCGCCACACTGGGCGTTCCGGCCGCTCACGCACCAACGCCGCCTCGGGGGCATGGCGTGGAGCGGCTACTGGCCGGGGTGCATCCGGTTTCACCACCAGTTCCGTCCGGGGCTGCACGATCGCATGGCGCACTTCCCGCTCCTCGATTTCCAGAGTGTGAATCTCGCGGGAGATCCGTTCGCTTCGCTCGATAGTTTCGCGCGCGAGCGTTGTCTCCGTTCCGATCTGAGCAGGCTCGGGCTGCGGCGTCCGCGGCGGTGGCCCGGCGAGCCGCGGTGGTGCGGGCGGTTCCTGCCGCTCCGGTGCGGTTCTCAGCTCGCGCGTTTCAATGGTATGCCCGGCGGGCTCCGGGGCCGGCCGCGTGAACCGCGCCGCGGCGCCGTCCTGGAACACGTCCGGTGGAGACACTCGGGCGGGTTCATCCACTTCTTCGGTTTCAGCCCATGCCTGGGCGGCGGCGCCAGGGTCGAACAGCGACGGAACCACGGGCTTGACCAGAGGCTCCAGGCGGAGCGCGCGCGTCACGAGATCGGACAGGAAATCGCTCATGAATTGACCAGGTCCAGGTACATTTGCCGGCGATACGGGCTCATGGAGACGATAGCCGCTTCACTCCAGCCGTAGGCGGACGCCAGGGCATGGACGTCGCGAACCAGCCGCTTGGCCCAGGCCGTGATTTCCGTCCAAAAGAATGAGACGGCATCGAAGAGCGAGGTCCATTCATGCCCGCACCCGGGACACGTCCACGCGAGGCGCAGATTCGCCTGCGGATCTTCGTCACCCATGCGTTCGATGGCGGCGCGCAGCAGGTCTTCGGGCACTTCCCGCCAAGAGATCTCGCCGCCGCCGTGGGGGGCTGCCGTTAGACAGCGGTCCATCAAAATGTTTTTTGCCTCCGCGGCATCTTGCGCGCGTTCGGCCAACAGCAGATCTTCACTGGTGGGGACGCGGCATTCCAGCAGGTAGGGGCCGTTTTCAGCGCGGAAGAAAGACTCACCGGCGTTCCGGAGAATATCGGCGACGGCAAAGGTGGATTCAATCTTCTCGCCGCATCGCGGGCAGGAGGCTTGGCAATGCACAGCCGCGCCGAACGCCGCCTGGCGCAGCTTTAGCAGGCGCGAATCCCGCCTGCCGATGCTCAGACGAGAGAGATCCACGGCGGATTCCTCCGGACAAGCGGCGCCAAGCAAACCGAGCGCTTGGCGCGTCGGAGAGAGATTCTGCCCGGCATCCCACACTTCGAGCATCTCGATGGCGGTCAGGTATTGCATGGTCTCCTAGATGGCCGGGTTGTTGAAGGTGGGCTCGCTCGGTTCTTTCACGGACGGATCGCGCTCCCAACCCTCGTTCTCCAGCTTCAAGTGCTGGATGGCGACGGCATTGGCGTTGGCATCCAGGTCTGGCAGCGATTGGTATTCGGAGACCCAACAGCGGTACAGGCGGTAGGCGATCGCCAACTGTCCGGCTTCGTTGTAAACTTCGATGGTTATGTCCTTGCGGAAATCCTTCAGCGAGACCTCGGTTCCAAGAGCGTGGTGCAAGCTCCACACCTTGTTCGCCCACTGTTCGAAATCGGTATCGTGGGTGACTCCGCGCTCGAGCGTAACGGCTTCAAACTCGCTGCGGCCCGGAGATTTGCGGCTACTGCTGGGGTCGCCGCCCTCGCGATGCTTTACTACTTCCGTGGTGCGCTTGAGCGCGCTCACCTTGCTGATGCCGGCCACGTAACGGCCGTCCATCCGCATGCGGAATTTGAAATTCTTATAAGGATCGAAGCGCTGCGGGTTCACTGTGAACGGTTTAGACATGAAGAAATCTCCTTAGGCCTGCAGTTGTCCGGCAAGCTGCTGAATGCGAATCACCACAAACTCGGCGGGCTTTAACGGCGCGAATCCGACCAGAATATTCACGCTGCCGCGATTGACGTCGTCCGGCGTCGTGGTCTCCTTGTCGCATTTCACCAGGTACGCCTCCCTCGGGGTCTGGCCGGCGAAAGCGCCCTGACGGAACAAGTTCTGCATGAACGAAGTCAGGTTGAGGCGAATCTGCGCCCACAAAGGCTCGTCGTTGGGCTCGAACACCACCCACTGGGTGCCGCGGAACAGGCTTTCTTCGATATAGAGCGCGAGGCGGCGGACGGGCACGTACTTCCAATCGCTCTGGTCGGCATCGCTGCCGGTGAGAGTACGCGCGCCCCAACATACCGTGTTGTAGACCGGGAATTTGCGGAAGACATTGAGACCCATGGGATTCAAGACGCCGTTCTCCGCGTCGTTAAGGCCATAGGTCAGGGCCTGGACGCCCATGAGTCGCGCGTCCACGCCGGCCGGCGCTTTCCATAATCCGCGCTCGGAATCGGTGCGCGCATAAAGGCCGGCCACCACGCCGGACGGAGCGAAGGTTCGTAACTGATAATTATTCAGCGGATCCTGGAGACGCACGCGAGGATAGTATGCTGCTGCGTAAGAATCGTGAACCGTGAGACCGGAGTTTTTCCATTCCGCCGCCGCATCGGGAGTTGTCACATTCGGGGGCGGGTCGATAATCAGGAACGCGCGGCGCCTCTTGACGTAGCTTATGGCGGCGCCGTAGATCGCGTTCGGATCGATATTGGGATCGAGCTTGGTTGAGTCGGAAGCTTGTGCCCGCGTGGCTTCGGGGATCACCAGAATGTTGAAGAGATCGATCTTGTCGAGCGCATATATACCGGTGAACGCCGCCGGGCTGCCGATCAAATCGCCCGTCTTGGGAAGGGTGGCCCCATCCACGCCGAGCACTTTGGTTCCCTGCCCCAGGGCCGCGCGGCCAACGCCCAGGCGGTAGTGAGCCACGTTTGCCGTCACCGTGGACAGCTTAAGCATGGCGGTGGCGGAATTTGGGGCTCCGTCCGCGAACGTCAACGATGCGTCGAGGGAATCGGATAGCAAAGCGGGCGAGAAGTCCGCATATACCCGCAGTCCGTTGCCCGAGGCCGATGGCACAACGCGCACGCCGGCGCCCGGCAGCAGAGTCGAAAGCACCAGGTTAATTTTCTTCTCGAGCAGCCGCGCCACGCCCAAGATGGAAGTTGGGAGTGTTTCACCGGCCGCGACCACGGAAACGGACGCAGCGGCGATTTTTCCCGCTGGCAGGTCGCTGCTGATTTTGACCGTATATTCTTTGTCGTTTTTGAGATCGGTGAGCACGATATCGCCGCCAACCGTGCCCGTTTCCGCGGGCCTGCCGGCAACGGCATCCGGAATATCGGCGACGACCATCTGCGACCCATTGTCAGGATCGTTCACCATGCGCAGAACGTAATTGGATTTGGCCGAGTCCATGGTCACCGCGGGGAAGGACTCGACGGTGCGGGTGGCCAGATCGGTAATGGTGAGATTGAAAGCCTTGGCGTCCGAGCCAACGTTGCCAAAATCGACGTCCACGATCAGGCTATTCGCCCACGCCCCTTTGCTCAGCGCCGTCAGCCGGAGCGCGTTCTTGCCGCCCGCGGCGACGCTGTCCAACAGCACGATGGAACCCGCCACGGCGTCAAACTTGGGGACGCGGACGACGTATGCGTCCGATCCTCCGTTGTTAAAAAATTGTTGAACACTGTAACTCAACTCGCTGTCGGTAGCCAGGCCACCGAAGCCACGTTCGAAATCGGCGTAGCTGGAGATGCGCTTAGCACGGTTGTCGAGACCACGAGCCGTATATCCGACAAAGGCGGTGATGGAGGTGGCGACGCCGGTGATGGTGCGTACTCCACTGGGCAGTTCTTCAATGTAAACGCCGGGATACGTAAGCGTAACGGGCATTTCATACCTTTCGGGACAGGATTTGGAGACTCGTTCAAGGCATTATACTCAGGAACCTTGAAAGAGTACAAGAGTTTCTTTATTACAAACTAAATATAGTGTGTTTGGATCGCGTGCCGAATCTACTTTGCCGCGGCGCCCCCGCGGCGTAAGCGTAAGAGAAACTTGCCGGGCACAGCTAAGTCGCAAGCGGCGCGTAGGCTGTGCTCGCCGCCGGTTGAGGCCCCCATGCGCCCCCGGCGTCATACACGCATCGCGCCTACGCGTATCGGTACAACGAATCCGTCACCTGCCGGCGAGACTCTGGTTTCTTTTGCATCGCCCGCAAGATCGCCGAGATCATGCGGCGCTCGCCGCTTCCAAGTGCGCGCGGTTTTTGAACGACGGGCAAAGCTTCGGTTTCCACTTCCCGTGGCTCGTCGCGATCACGCCGTGGCATATGTGGACGGCAAGGTTCACGCGAACGGCATGGAAAACTTCTGGTCGCTGTTGAAGCGTGGAATTAATGGCACGTACGTTTCGGTTGAGCCATTCCACCTGTTCCGCTATCTGGATGAGCAAGTTTACAGATTCAACAATCGAAAACTGACGGACGGTGAACGATTCAGCCTTGCGGTTTCTGGTATCGTCGGCAAGCGTCTGACGTTCGATGAGTTGACTGGTAAACTGAATTTAGGAGGGTGCGCGGGGTGAAAGATCCAAGCGCTTGCCGAGAGGTCCGAAGCCCTCGCTGCCCCGCTAAGGGACTGTGATATCCTTGACGATCCTGCATGCCTAAGGTGGAACCAGTCACGCCAGAAGGGGCCAGCGCATCACCCTTTGGTCTTTTCCATGCGGTCAACTGCGATCAAATTGCCCTTCGCTACCGCGTCACTAGGGACAATTTTTCAGTTCCCAAGTTACTTGCGTTCTTCAACAAAGAGACCGAGGAAGAAGCTGATGGTTTCTTCGTTGTTTTGCGCACGCTAGACCCGGAGAAGCTTGACTACCACATGCACTTCCGCTGGGAGTTTGGCAAAGAACGCGTTACGTTGTACGTTTCTTTTCATATTGGGGTGCTTAGGAAACGAGAAGGCGAACATGAGCCTTATGCCGAACAATTCATGCCGTGGTTCGGAACCTTTTTCAGCAACGAATCAGCCCACGCAGACTTGCATTCACAGTTCGAATATTCGATCGAGGGGCGTCAGAGTCGCTTTCCACTTCCGTTGAGAATGAGCATTGACGATCTCGGGGCGGAAATAGACGGGATCTCGATGTCGCTTGCATCGCTACCTGAAGGTATGGCTAGTGCTAAGGTGCAGCATTGGAAGAAACATCTGATAGTCGAATTGAGGGGTAGCACCAGAACCACGTTTGCTACATTCGATTTGCAACATGAAGTTAACCGGCTATCGTCTTTAGCCTTGCGGTTAACGGAGACAAGGAGTACAAAATGATAACCTCAAGGGTTCGGGAGGATCGTGAGCACCACACCAACTGGGCGACAACTAGACACTGCGGTGGTAAGCTAAGAGACCCATGGCCGAGGGGTGATATATTTGATCTCCCGCGCCCTAAGAATTTTGCTGTTCCGTTTTCGGATGTCCTGAAACAAGCTGAGCAGTTGTCCTTGTTTGTCGATATTGATTCTGAAATTCTCGGTGGTACTCCCAGGATCAAAGGTACGCGTATTCCCGTGTATATGATTTTAAACGCTATAGATGAACACGGTAGTGTGACTGATGCGGTCCATGCATATCGTTCATCCCTCAATGAAGAGGAAGTTAGGGACGCTCTAAGATTCGCCGTCCACGTGCTGGAGTCGCCCATTGAATACGAGCCTGCGTCTCTTGATTGATGAAGCCATCGAGGATGACGTTGCTGATGGAATAGCCGCCATGCCATCGTTCCATGCCGAGTACGTTCGTAAGATCCCAAAGCTAAAGGGAGGTTCGGACAAGGAGATCATGGCCTATGCTTTAGCTGAAAATCGCATCGTGATTACTTTTGACAGCGATTACAACAGCACTAACTTTCCAATCTGCACGCATCCTGGAATCATCCGTATCACTGGCAAGTCAAAACATCACACGGTTATTTACGACATGCTAAAGCGTTTCTCCCTTTGTGGTCACAGGGGCGACGTTAAGCACGGGATCGCACATCTGACTCAGGAGTACTGCACCATTGAGGGACAGGATCAAGAACTTGTACAGCATCGTTATTGATGGGTAACTATGAAGCCACTACCAGCCCCGCACTTACCCGGCAACGCCGAAGCGGAACGGTTCGACAATGCCGTCCGCAAGATGTTCTCAGTCTCGAAGGAAGACTTACTAAAGGCTGAAGAGAAATGGAAGCGGGCACGCGCACGAAAGAAGCTGGTCAAGAAACCGTCCTGACCATTCGGCCTGTCACGCCAGACCAAGGGTACCTGTCACCCCGCTTATTTTGTCAACTATATTATTGCCCTCATGAGCGACGGAATAATGTTCGTGTCCCAGGGCGTACCCGCGACATCCGAGCCGCCATCGATCAAGCGCGCCTCCTGCTTCATGCGGACAAACAAAGGTGTCGCGGCCGGAGCAACCAGCGCGCTCAGGGTAAAGATTGGGATCGGCGACGCCCTGACGAACTTGTCCGGGCCATCGTGATCGAAGCCGACCATCATTTCACCGGTCACCGAAATTCCATGGTGATTAAATCTACTCCGACGTTTTGCCGCTTTTCTTGGTCTCTCGGAGGCTGTCCTGGTTTGGCGTTTCTATACCGACGAACACTCCGGTGATGCCGGCCTCCCCGCACAGTTGCACGAGTTCCGGATCTCGAGCCGCGTCGATGGACACCTGAGTACTGAAGGACATCGTCCGGCCCGGCCTGGTTCAGTTCCCATCGCGCCATCCCACCAGGATTCCTTCGCCCGCCGGCGATACACGGCGAAGTTGTCGCCGGCCAGGAAGACCCCGCGGAATCCTTGGTCATAGAGGACATCCAGCTCCGCCAACACCTGCGATAGCGGCTTGTGGCGCTGCTTGCGGCCCAGGTACTGAATGACGTCGCGGAATTTCGCACTCGAACGGGCAGCCGCGCGAGGTCTGAATGCAGCCAATCATAGAGCGGCCGGTGGGATCGAGGTCGCAGCGGGAATCGGACTCGTGCCGAGGTCGGGCTTCCCCGCCGTATACTCGCTTTTCCAGTGGCCCAGCCCGAGGCCGGAGAAGAAACGCTCCGCGATTCCCTCCAATTCGACGATGACCAAATATCGCAGCGGCCGCGAAACACCTCCGGGGATAAGGAGGCGTAAGGCCTCCGATAATGACGCGCTTCCCGCGGCGTCGAAACTCATCGGCGACTTTCAGCATCCCTTCCGGCTTGCGTGATTTTTCCGGTAATACCGATGAACGCCGCGTCACTATCGAAGTTAATGGGCGAAATGTGCTCATCGCATAATGGATAGGTCCCAGTCCGGAGGAGATAGGGCCGCGACGGTCACCGTGGCAAGGTCGGCAATGCCCACGGCGGGCTGGAGCATCCGATAATCCAATCTCATTGACAATCTCGTAACCATTTCACCAAACTGCGGTGCTGGACTGCCGCTCGATCTAGGGCACGTGCGCAAAGTGGAATATTTCGAAAACCGGGCGCCCGTTCCGGTCCGAAATCACCTTGATCATCTCCTTACGAAAGCCCGCCGCCCCGGAAGCCCTGACGATTTTATCGTTCACTCCCCGGAATTCTTCGCAGGCCACGGTGTGGCCTACCCACAGCCCGTCCTCCATCCGTCCTCGATTCCAATTCATTTCCGCTTCGCCGAGCGCCGGAGAAAGGAACCGATCCCCCGCGTATTCCAGCGGTAGCCGGCCTCGATGCAGTAGAAGCAGTTGATTCAGCATTCCCCAGTCGCCTATCACCAGTCGCGAGGGCCTCAATTCGCCGACACTACGCGACAGTTCGTAGATGGCGTCCGTCCAATGCGACGAAGGTCCGTAGCGCGCCATTTGATAAAAGTATTGGTTGGTCAACAGCAGATTTTCGGCGGCGAGATACAGCATCGCCGCCACCAGAACCCACTCGCCAATTTTCTGAATGCCGCGGCCGGGACGCAACCGCAGCGACGCCTCCGCGAATGCCACCGCTAGAAAGATATGAGGAATCGGCCATAGCAGGACAACATGGTGCGCGGAAAATCCCGCATTTTTGGTGATCGTCATCTGGAACCAAGCCACCGCGAGAGCAATCAGGCAGAACCCCAGGGGCCGTCGGGCGGGAGTGAAACACAGGGCGGGAGTGAATAGGAGCGCAATCAGGAAAGCGGCTTCCAGCCGGTTGCTCCGATGTTCGCCAAAAATGGAATTGATCCTAAAAGCAAAGTGCTCCGCTGGTCCCTGCGCTTCCCGCGGGTTGTCCGCCGAAGTCTTGTTCACCAAAAAGCCCATCAGCGACTTCCCGCTCCAGTTGTCTCTTAGAAC
>CATPCJ010000084.1 GCA_955652915.1 uncultured Bryobacteraceae bacterium | reverse complement strand
TCGTCGCGTGCGTAGCGAAGACGGGCGTAATTTGGGAGACAAGCATCTTGGGTAGCTTCTCAGCAGACGACGCAGCGGTTCTTGTACAGCTCGCCGAAGTGGCCAGCCAGAATTTATCAACGGCGGTGCTGCCGTCCGGCTGGGACATGCTGGTCACTTTCACCGGCAGCCCAAAGCCTCAGCTCCCCGCGGGGCAAGGATTCTATGCGCAAGGCCAACTGGACGCAGGCGAGGTCGCGGTCTTAGTCCTGGGCGTCACCTGGACACAGTTGCTCTCGAACCTCTACAGCACCCAACTGAGCTTAGCGGCTCCGCCGGCGGGCGTGGTGGCCGGGCAGCCGGGGGCGCAGTTCGAATCCATACCCGGTTCGATCTACACTCAACTGCGCGCCGCCATCTGGAAGAATCTCAGCCGGATTCAGGGCAAGGCTTTGTACGTGACCGGCAAAGGACCCGGAGGACCGCTGGCGCAGCTTGCATCTCTCGACTTGCGTCCGGGAAACAACGGACCGGGCGGCGAAAATGGGCCCTCGTCGGCGTCGACCTGCTACGTATTTTCCAGTCCGATGGCGGCCAATTCCTCGTTCTCCTCCTATTACGGACAGAACGTGCCTTCGAGCTACAACGTGCTCTGCGGAAGCGCCTCCTTACCGGTCGACCAGTTCCCATTGGCTCCCACGAGCGGCTACGCAGCGTTGGGCAGCGCGCAGAACCAAAGAGTCAAGTTGCCCGTTCCCGACGATCCGTGGGTGGAGCGCAGCCAGAACTTTTATCTCGCCGCACTGGGTGGCGATCCCATGCCGCCGCCACAGATTCCCGGCTCGGTCCCGAACCCTCCCGCCGGGTTCAGCCAGGTGCTGGCGTACGCGCTCTCGCAACTAGCGGCGGTTTCCTACACGCGGTTTCAGCAGCCCAATCTTCCCATCCAACTGCCTATCGCGCCGTATGTATTCCAAGGCGATGTTACATCGAACGGCGTGCAGTTGTGCTCGATCTTTACCAGCCCGACGGCCGTGGTGGCAGCCTTTCGGGGCATGGTTACCTGGGCGGAGTTGTTAACCGTGCAAGGAAATCAATCGCAATTTCAGCCGAGTTTTCTTCCTCAGACCGCCTTCATCAGCTCCGGAGCAAACAATATCTACACGCCGATGCGCCAGGCGTTCGGGACGCAGATGCAAAGCTTGGCGAGCGGTAAGAGCGTGTACGTAACCGGTCACGATTTCGGCGGAGTTCTGGCGTCGATCGCGGCTTGGGATTTGCTCATCAACTTCAAGCTGACCCCGCAGGTGTACACGTTCGGCAATCAGCCGCCGGGAACCTACACCTTCGCCAGCCTGTACAACGCCGCGCTGGGCAGTTCGAGCTTTCAGATATCGCGGCCGGGAGATTTTGCGCCGAGGGTGAATCCGATGTACGCCTACCAGGCGGTCAACCAGTCCGTCCAGCTTCTGGGCGTGCCGGCGAACGACGACGATACACAACATCCGCTCACCGGCTACATGCGCCTGCTGGACCCCAGCGTGTTGAGCAAGGCAGCGGTGAGGTCCGCGAAAAAGCCCGCGAAAAAGCCCGCGAAGAAAACCTCGCCGGCGAAGAAAACCTCGAAAAAGCCCTCGAAAAAAACAGACGCCAAGAAGAAGGTCCGTCGCGCCTCCCGGGATCGAACCACTTGACTACAAATCCACCTTCTCGCGGAACCGTGGCCAGCGCCAATCCACCTGCGGGCGCGAACTCCATCTGCATGGAGGGTTTGCCGCCTGCTCTGGCCACTTTGGCCGAGATGATCGGACTGCTCCAGGCATCCGGCGATCAATATTGCCTCGCCGCCGACTGGTTCACGAATCCGCTTCAGAAAACCGCCGACGGCTTCAAAGGCAATGGCGATCAGCTCGCGGCGTTGCTGGGCCAATTGCTGGGGGAAGTCTCCGGCCAAGCCATCGGCGTGCCGATCAAGGATCCGGCTTTAGTGGGGACCTGGTATCCCATCAACATGCCGGGCACGGCCGATCCCACCGGCTTGTACGTGGGCAGCTATCCCAAGGGCGACGATCAAGTGTTCGGAATCGCGGTTTATCACAACTGGCCGATTCCAAGCAGCAATCCGAAACTGCAGGTTAGCGCGTGGGCCATGGCGCCGCTGCTGAGCGTCGGCGGCGGGAAACTGGAACCGGCGCTGACCCGGCCCGGGTACCCGATTACGATCGGCGTCGCGGCGCAGGGCCTGGGATCGAAACCACTGATCGACACCAACGGATTCTCGTTCGGTGGCGTGAAGTTTAGCGCCGCGATCGACGTAGCGGCAAGCTCGCTCACGGGGGCGGTGAAGCTCTCCATCGTGGTGATGCAACTTCAGCTTCCGGGCGAAACCACGGCGAAGGACATGTCGCTGGCGGATCTGGAAGCGATCAGCGCCACCGAGATCCTCAACACCGCGTCCGCTCTATTTGTGTCGGCGTTGTCGAATCTCTCGCAGACCGCCGCCGATCGAGCGAAGTATCTGCTACCCGCGCTGGGCATCTCCACCATCGTTCCCGGTTCGAAGACCCAGATGCCGCCGCTGGGGTGGGAGCAGTTGCTGAGAATCGTCATCGACGGCGGCGATCCGGCGACTCCGTTCGTGAATTGGTTTCAAAAGGTCGCCGGCACGCCGGATCTGCTGCAACTGTGGCTCTCCTGCATCGCGGGGTTCATGGGCCAGCCTGGAACGGTCACCGGCGACGGATCGCGGACCAATCCGTTCATGGCGACACTGCTGGATCTGAGCAAGACGACCCCCGCCATCGGAGTGCTTTCGTTCAGCGCCGCGACGACAGTCGACACCGATCGCGCTCTACGGGTTTTCTATCCAGGACTCCAGTTCACGGCCGCGCCCATCCAGCTCGGGGCGTCGAAAGCGGCTCTGCGGATCGTCGCCAACATCGAACTCTCGCAGTTTACGCTTTCGGCCGGTGGCGTAAAGTTCGCCGGACCGTCGTCGCTGGCATTTGACGTTGGTCTGACGTTGGCAAACCTGACGCCGGGGCAGCCCTTGGCGAGCATGGACGGCTACCAGTTCGGATCGCTCGCGGCAGGCCTGTCGCTGGGCGTGGGCGTGCAGCCGGTGCCGTCGTTCTCGCTCAATTCGATCGTCACGCCGAAGGGGAGTTATCCCAGCGTCAATCTGCTCTCGCCGGGCGAGCTGGCGCAGTTCGCCGAATCGCAGCTCATTCCGATGATCGAGCAGCAGTTGTTCAAACTGCTGGGCATCGATCCTAAAAAGGGCACGGCGTTCGTGAACAACGCTTCGGCGATGCTCGGCATTTTGCCTCCAGCGGTCCCGCAAGGTTCCACCTGGCCCACTACGCTGGCGCCGCCATTCACGCTCGCTCAGCTTCCCAGCACCATGCAAGATCCGGTGAGAGCACTGGGCAACTACTACCTGAACGTTCTGACCAATTCGACGCCGATCGCGGGTCAGTCGCCGTTCTACTACATGGTTTCGCAGTTGGTGGGCATGTTGCAGGATTCGGGCCTGTCGAGCGTCACCATCACGGGCAGCGGAACTCCCGCCTCACCGTGGAAAGCCACGATTTCCTTGCGCGACGCCACGCTGCCCGGCGCGCTCACCGCCTACACCCAAACCATTAGCGGCGTCACGCAACTGGTGTTGGGCATCCATCTTGGCCCGACGCTCAATCTCGCCGGCACAACCATCGTTCCCGCCATCGATCTGACATTCCTCACGCTGAACCTGCCCTCGGCCGGGACCGGCTTCAGCGGCCTGTGGGCCTCGGACATGGGCGTGTCGCTGTCGCTGCCCGATGGATTCACGAGCGGGACTGTGGCCGGCGTCTCGGTGCAGATCGGCCCGGCATCGATCTCGGCCGGATGGGGGCGGGAGAATGGCTGGAATTGGTCGCTGCTCGCTTCTAACCCGACAGTGACCATCGCGGGCACGGCGATCCCACTGGGCCAGGACCTCAATTTCGGCAACCAGACCTCGCTGCAAAGCCTGGTGACCAATCAAGTGCCGGCGTTCGTCAACATGCTGGCGGGAATGCTGGGTGTGGCGCTGGTGCGGACCAACAGCCGGCCGGGCCTGGCGCTGGCGGGCGTGCTGGGACTCCTCAAGAACTTCAGCCAAGCTCCGAATTTTCCGGCGGGCTTGCAATGGCCGTCGATCCCCACGCTGGCGCTCACCGGCTTCAGCGATCCGCGGCCGGCCCTGCGCGCGCAAATCGCCAACGATTTCGCTTCGGACCAGACCGGCGCGGCGGTGCTTTCGTTGCTCGCATGGGCGATGAACGGCAGCCTGACATCGGCGCCCGAGATTGCAGGCACGCGCTCCTTCGCGAATCCGTTCCGAGTGCCGATCGGCGCGGGCTTCACCATGCCGGTTTGGTACACCGACAGCGGCCAGGCGATCGGCTTAGGGCTGGGAGTGCTCAAGAGCACAAACTTCGCGACGAAATACCAGATCGTCACGGATGTCCGCCTGAACGCGATCGAGGTTTCGCTGGCAACGGGTCAAGTCCAGACCGGTGCGAACACACCGTCGCTGAGTTTTCTCGGGACCATCTCCAACACCACTGGGCCACTGATTCCGGGATCGGCGCAGGCCGGAATCCTGGGACAACTGCAATTCGGATTCACGCTGAGTTTCGCAAGCGGTTCTCCAGTTTTCACGCCGGTGGTGAACCTGATCGACGCGACGCTGCCGGGCGAACAGCCGCAAGCCCTGCTCACGCTGGCCGATTATCAGAACCCGCACTTCACCGATCGGCTGCAGCAGGCTTTCGTGCTGCTGCTCAATCAAGGTTTGCAGCTCGGCATCCAACAGGTGGCGGGCGAGCCGTCGTTCCAAACCGCGTACTCGCTGCTGACGAGCCTGGGTCTGGCGGTTCCGCGGGTCAACGCTGGCGATCCATACGGCATCAACGCGGACGGTTGGCAGGCCCTGCTCGCCAGCCCAATTACGTTCGCCGAGAAGCAACTGTCGACGCTGCTCACCGATCCCGGTTTACGCGCGACGCTCTTCCAGTATGTGCAGCAGCAGCTCGGCATCCAGATCCCGCGGATCCCGACGGCCGTGCTCGACGTGCTGGCCGCACTGGGCTTCGTGGGCGACGCGGCGCACGGTTATCCTTTAGACCTGCAGGCGCTGCTCAACCTGGCGCAGCATCCGTTCCAAACGCTGAGCCAATCCTTCCAGTCGCTGATCAACGATCCATCATTGTTGAAGACTCTGGCCAGCCAGTTGGCGGGCACGATCGTCCCGCCGGACTTCGGACCGTTTTCGTTCCAGTCCACCGGCGGCAACCAGATATCGCTGTCGATTAAGCCAGCCAACGCCGTCAAGCTCGCGGGCATCCTGGAGTTGTCCGGCGAAATCAAACTGGACTTGGCCAACAACATCGTCAGCGCGGACATCGATTTGTTCAGTCCAGCGCTGCAGTTGGGCGTCGTTCCGGCTCTGTCCTACCAGGTGGGTTCGAACACGCCGCAGTTCACGTTGAAGGTTCAGTGGGGCGACGGTACGCGGCCATCGGCGCCTTCCCTCACTATTTACCCGTTCCAGTCGCAGCAATTTCTCGATCAACTCGCGCAACTGGCGCCGGCCTACGTGCTATCGACTATCGGCGCCATGGTGCTCGAAAGCAAAGTGCTCTCGAAGTATCCGCTGGTGCAGCAGATTTTCACCGGTTTGGGAATCGCGCAAGAGCAGAACGGCGTTTGGACCATGCCGTCGCTGCTGGGCGTGCTCTATGACCCGAGGGGCTGGCTGCTTTCGAACGGCATTCTCGGCCAGAACGGCACATTCGACCTGGGTTCGTTCGGCGCGCTGCTGTCGAAGATTCCGGCGGTATCGGCGAGCAACGGACTTGCAATCGCGCCGATCGCCGGCGGTGTCAAGGTCAGCGGGCTGCCTTATAACTTCGAAATCGCTTTTTCGACTACTTCAAAGCTTGCCACGATTGCCGTTTCAACTGGGAATCTCTCCATCGCATCCGGCAACGGAAAGCTGCAAACGTTATCGTTCGGAGTCACGGTGGGTCCGGATGCGCAGCCGGGCGTTACCGGCGATATAGTGCTGGCGACTTCGGCGGCGCTAGGCACCCCGTTCTTCGTCGAAGCGGGATACGACAAGGGTTTCGCGCTTACGGTGGGGGCCGGCCAAGTTGGATCGCCCTCGGGGATTTCGTTCCAGATTTTACCGTTCCTCGGTTGGGGATCGCTGCTCGAGCAGATCGCACGGCAGGTGCCCGCACTGGTGCTGCAGGAACTGACGCCGCGACTGCTGACCGCTTTGAGCAACGCGGGCGCGGCGGACTTCGTGAATCGCCTGAGGACCGCCGGCACGGATCTGCAAGTGGGCAGCCTGGTGACGGCGCTGGGCAACCTGCCGACACCGCTCACGATTCAGGCCGTCGAACAAGTTGCGCTCACCTGGTTGCTGGCCCGGCTGGCGCCGGCCAATGCTGCCGCGACCGCGAAGGCGGTCGCGACCATGTTGCAGGGCGTGCTGCCGAAGCAGATTTCGTCGGAGGGCGGGTTGGTCGCGTTCACGCCCGGAACCTCGCTGCCGATCACGCTGCTGGCCGGCGTGAATACGGTGGGCGGGCAATCGTTGGCGGGCGTATGGGTGAAGCTGGGACTTCCGCAAACGTCGCTATTGCGGGCCTCCGTGCTGCCAACCGGAATCGGCGTGCCACTTACCGGGACGCCTAGACCGGTGTTCAGCTTCGGCATCGATCTGACGATTCCGATCGAAGGCACCGTGGGGCCGCGGATCAGCTTGGAATACGATCCCAGCAGGGGCATCGAATTGGCTTTCGACCCTCTAGGCGACAGCGCGAACTCGGGAACGCCTTCGACGCTGAGCCGCGAACTGCTGCCGCAATTCTTCCCGCCCGGAACGGGCCAGCCCGCCAATGTGGGGGATCGCGTCGAGCAGTGGCTGGTGAAAGTTCTGGAACAAGTGGTTCCGCGCTACGTCACGGCGTTGGTGGTCAATCAGCCGACTGTGCTGCACTGGCTGAACTCCGGCATCGTTTCCAGCTCGCCGACGCCCACGCCGGGACAGATCCTGGTGGCATCGATGCTGTTACAGCAGAGCGGCGGCGTCTACTCGCTCACGCCGCTCAGCACGCTGCTCAACCTCGACATCAAAGAGTTCTTCGGCAATTTCCTGCGCACGCTGCTGCAGACGCAGTTGCAGGTGCTGAGCTTCGCCAGCGGCGGCGGGATCTGGATCGGACCGGATCCAAACAACGCCAGCAACTATGGTCTGCGCGTGGCGGCTCCCGGACTGAAAGTGCCCAAGCTATCGAACGTGGTGCTGCAACTCGGCGCCACCGACGATTTGTGGATCACGAATTCCGGCGGCACCACCGGCAATCTGAAGCCGGGCATATCGGCCTACGTGCCCATCTCACAAAGCGGCGGCACGTTCAAGCCGGACTTTTCAAACATCCAGTTGAACCTGGTCAACGTCGGTATGGACATCGTCGGCACCGGCAGCGCGCCGCTGGTGAACATGTCGCGCTTCCAACTCGGTTCCGTGCAGCCGCGCGGCCTGGTGCAGTTGTCGATGAACGGCGGCTCGCCAGCGGTGACCTTCGGGGCGGGCGTTACGCTATCGGACATCGCGATTTCGCTGGCGCCCAATACGCTGGTGCAGGGCGGCGGCGGCAACGCCGTCGCAAAAAACCTGCTGGGATCGGGATCGAATCCCAACGATAAGAATCCGCCGGCCAATCCGAAATTCTCCGTCGCGGCCGCGTACACGAAGACGCTATGGGTAAACCTGTCGAGCGGAACCGCGGGCGGCTCTCAGGTCATCATTCCGGTACAGCGCACGTTCGGCCCGATCCACGCCAATTCCATCGGGCTGGGCTGGGTCCAGGAACAATACCTGCTGCAAGTGCTGTTCGACGGCAGCGTGGCCTTGGCGGGATTGCGGGCAGACCTCAATCAACTCACCGTGGGCATCCCGGTCACGAAGCTCACCGATCTGAGCAGTTACACCATCGATCTTCAGGGTCTCAACGTCACCTTCAACGGCGGCGAGGTAGCGATCAGCGGCGGCTTGCTCAAGACCACCGATCCGTTGATGTACACTGGCGCGGCGCTGATCAAAGCCGCCAACTTTTCAGTGATGGCGCTGGGATCGTACGCCGTCGTTCCAACCACCAAGGATCCGAACGGCCCCACCGCTCCGTCGTTGTTCATATTCGGCGCGCTGAGAGCGCCCCTGGGCGGACCGCCGGCGTTCTTCGTCACTGGGATCGCCGCCGGCTTCGGTTACAACCGCAATATCAGACTGCCCGAAGTGGGCGCTGTGCAGGACTTCCCGCTGGTTTCGGGCGTAGTGAACGGGACGTTCAGCCCGGGCCAGAAGCCCGACGACGCGCTGAAGGTGCTGAACAATTGGATCGCGCCCGAAGTCGGCCAATACTGGCTGGCCGCGGGCCTAACCTTCACCTCGTTCCAGATCCTGGACTCCTTCGCGGCGCTATTTTTGCAGTTTGGCCGCGAGTGGAGCATCACGCTGCTGGGCCTGACCTCGGCTCCGCTGCCCAAGGGATTGAAGCCGGGGCTGGCGCTGGCATATATCGAGCTGGGGATCAAGGTGGCCATCAAAATCACCGAAGGCATCGTTTCGGTGGAAGCGCAACTAACGCCCAACTCGTACGTCATCGCCAAGGATTGCAGGCTGACCGGCGGCTTCGCATTCTACCTGTGGTTCAAGGACATCAAGACCGAGAAATACACTATTTCGGCGGGCGATTTCGTGGTCACGCTGGGTGGCTATCATCCGGCTTTCCAGGTTCCACCCTACTATCCGGTGGTTCCCCGGCTGGGCTTTAGTTGGCTGATCAACGCGGGCGTGGGCACCGTGACCATCGGCGGCGGCGCCTATTTCGCCATCACCCCCACGGCGATCATGGCCGGCGGCTATCTGCAAATCGTCTTTACCGCCGGACCGTTGCGCGCGTGGCTGGATGCTTCCGCCAACTTCCTGGTGGAGTGGAAGCCGTTCTACTACTCGGCGGACATTAGCGTAAGCATCGGCGCCTCGTTGCAGGCCACCATTCTGGGAGTGAAGATCACGCTCACAGTGGAACTGGGAGCCGATCTGCACCTGGAAGGACCTCCGACTCACGGCCAGGCGCACGTGAGCTGGTTCGTCATCTCTTTCACGATTCCGTTCGGATCGCAGGACAACGCCACCGGCCAGAACAACCTTACCTGGGGCCAGTTCGCGGATAGTTTCCTGCCGGGCGCCGGCGATAAACAGATGGCGAAACGCAGCCGCGCGCTACAGGCCGGACCAGCGCGTGCGCGGTTGGCCGCTTTAGGCGAGAGTGGCGGAGAGCAGCAGATCATCAAGCTAAACGTCCAACAGGGACTACTGCAATCGACCGATGCGGGCTGGCTGATCCGCGCCGTGCCTTTCTCGCTCCAGGCTGTCTCGGCGATTCCAACCACCAACCTGTCGGTGGCGGCGTCGAACGTCACGTTGACCGGACCATCCACCGGTGTGCGGCCGATGGCTTTGATCTCGCTCACATCGCCGGTCACGATCACGGTCTCCGAATCCGGCCAGCCGATCGATCTGAAACAAAGGCTGGTGGAAGTGGGCGGGTCGTATAACGGAGCGCCGGCGGCCCTGTGGTCGAAGGATGCCCTGGATCCCGAACATGCTCCCAATCCCGCGACGATGCTGGTTAAAGGCGCGTTGATGGGCGCAACCTTGAACGCGGTCACCTATATTCGATTCGGCAGCTACGGGCCGTTCCCGCTGGTGAACCTGAAATACACTCCGGGGAATCCGATTCAACTGCCGTTCGCGCGCACGCCGGCGATTTCGCCCGCCGCGCGATTCACGCAGCAGCAGCAGGAAACGGCGTTCGCCATCCTGCAAGGATCGATCATGGCGCCGGCGCCGATATCGGCTCGCAACGCGCTCTTCACGGCGCTGCAGGCCAGTGCTATCGCGGCCGAGCTGAATCCGGATCTTTCGGTGATGGCCACCTCAGCCAGCCTGGTGCTGCAGCAACGCCCGGTCTTGGCGCGTCCGACGATTTATCAGGGTGGCGCGACCGGGCAGGGAAAAGCGTTGGAGGCGAGGGGCACACGGGCGGTCCCGAGCGTAACGGCGCAGCCCCGCGAACCCGAATTGATCGGAGCGATCCGGCGGTATCATACTGGCGAGAGCATCGCGCCGTCCGCGCACGCCGGGCTTCCGCGACACGCCGCGTCGATCTCCGGCCGCTGGGTGGACGCGCGGCGAACGGTCGACCCGCGCGCGTTGCGATCGTTCTCGCAACCGGGCGCCGCGGAGTCCACGGTTTACGCCGGCTCGCTGAGCCTGTGGAAGACCGACGCGAATACGGCGCATGAGCTTAGTACACAGGGCGCGATTCCCGTCCGGTTTTTGTCTTTCGACGAGCATGGCGAGATCCTGGCGGACCGCACCGCTAAACCCGGAGAACGCCATTCATTGCCCGCAGGCACCGGAATGGCTGGCCTATACGGCGCCGAACCGCCGCGGAGCACGGTACTGGCGGGTTGGCAGGTGGACAGCACGCTCATCCGCGTGAACCTTTATTACGCCGTGGGCGAGAACTGTACAGTGCGGACGCAAAACCTGTTCCGCGAGCGCCGCAAGGGTCGGCCGGTGACGCGCGGCATCGTCACCGCTTTGGATATGACCGCCGGAAACCTGGTGGAAGATGTCGGCGGCGTCAATATACCCGGCTGGATCGAGACTATTTTCCCAGTCACGGGCCAGTCGTTCGTGGTTGCGGTGGAGACGGCGCGCGGAGTGAAACCCGATGTCCGCGTCACTGCCGCGCCCGGCGATCGGCCCGGGTTGACCAGTCAGGTTGAGTTAACACCCGATGCGGCGTTCAGCAACGGAGGCGCAACCATGCTGGTGTTCGCAAGTCCGGTGGGCCAGCACGAATATCTCAGCGTAGTGACGCAGCCGCGCGACGAATCCAGTTCGATTCTCGGCGTGTACCTCCTTGATGTTCCGCCGCAGCAGGCCGCCGAAAATTGGCCATCGATCCGCCTGGCGCAGTGCGCACTGCGTCCGCGGGATGCCGCGCCACCCTCGACCCGCACCGTGTTGAGCACCGGCTCGGGAGGAAAACAATGAGCGATCCGATTGTCACGGGAGCGGGGAGCATCGCG
Organism: uncultured Bryobacteraceae bacterium; assembly: GCA_955652915.1. Taxonomy (GTDB): domain Bacteria; phylum Acidobacteriota; class Terriglobia; order Bryobacterales; family Bryobacteraceae; genus Palsa-89. The sequence goes on along the minus strand of CATPCJ010000084.1, from coordinate 17,208 downwards.
CCAGGGCAGATCCAGTTCTACGACTCCATCCAGCCGCCTCTGCCCGCCGGCGGCGAGTATCAACTTCAGGTGGTCCAAAATATTGTCGGCCTAAAGGACGGCACGAAGCCGCAGTATTCCGCCACGCAGAAGTTCGAAGTAGATGGACCCCGCTTCCAGATCGACCCGGCATCCATCCACATGGTGTTTCCGCCGGCCAACCAAGGCGGGATGTATCACGGCGTGCTGCCGAACATCGTGTTCGGCACCTTCGCCATGCCGTGGCTGCGGAAGATCGATCCGTCCGCGCCGCCGAGCAACACCGCACCGCCGTGGATGGGGCTGCTCACCATCTATCAGAACGAGATGCCGGGGGGCACGACGCCGCAGCTCAGCGCGCCGGCCGTGGTGACGGTGGGGCAATTGGTCGCCCCCAGCGACACCGCGATTCTCCCGCCCGTTCTTCCGGACGTCGCTCCCGCCAACACCGGCCAGGTCCAGGTGGTGGACGTGCAACTGCCGTATTTTTTGGGAATCGCACCCGCGCTGACCGAGCTTCCGGTGCTGGCGCACGCGCGCGAGGTGAACACCGACGGCAAGGTGATCGCGGGCGTGGATGAAGACGGTTGCTTTTCGGTGTTGATGAGCAATCGAGTGGTCCAGGACGGAGCTTCCAACACGGTGTACCTGGTTTCGCTCGAGGGTCATCAGAATCATCTTCCGCAAGGCCCGGCGATTGCCCCGCAGTACAAAAAGATTCGGCTGGTGGTGTTGGGTAGCTGGTCGTTCACGGCGTCGCGCTCGCCCGGCAGTTTCCTGGAGTTGATGCGGCAACTATGCAGCAAGGGCCATGGCGGCGTGGATCTGCTGATGATGACGGAGTCCGATATCACCGCGAAAAACGCGCTGGCCCACGGCGCTCTGCAGAGCGGCTATACCGCGCTGGCGAACGACATGCGCATCGGCGAACGGTCCACGTCGTGGTATCGCGGTCCGTTGGTTCCGGCGCCGACCCAGCGCGATTTCAGCTACGGCCCGTACCACACCTCCGATCACGCCATGAATTACGATCCCGACTGCGGCGTCTTCAGCCACGCATACTCCGCGGCCTGGCAAATCGGCCGGTTGCTGGCGCTCTCCGATCCGCATTTTTCGCGGAGCTTGTACAATTGGCGCCGCCGCTTCTTCGCGGCCGTCAAAAGGACGATCGACTTCCAGGCCGTGGAGGATCTGGTGGCCCCAGCCATGCGCAGCGGCGCCAACCTGACGGGCGCTGGTGTGCCCGCTCACATGCGGGAGTTTCTGCGGACACAGTTATTGCCGCTGAAGGACGATCTGCCGCGCGTGATTCCACGCGAGCGAAATCCGATGCTGGCGGAGTTAAGCGGCGTACTGACGCCGGCAGAGGTCGAAGATGTTGTCGCCACGGGTGAAGATCCGGTGCTCGCGATCAAGAAGAAACTGCAAGGAGGCGGGGAATGAGATCCTGGAAGCCTCGATCCGAATTGCACACGTCGCTCGCAGCGGCGCTAATGTCTCAGACCAAACCCGCCGCCGCGTCGCTAACGTCTGGGACTAACGCCGCCGCGGCTCCTCCCGATCTGCCCGCCGCCGTGATCGCCTGGCTGGTGCAATTGACGCTGCTGTACGGCGTACCATTCGAGTACCTGGTGGCCGACTCGCGGCTTTTGCCCACCGAGTCCTTGCGGTTTTTCTACGTGGATCGTAACTGGCTGGACCGGCTGGTGGACGGCGCTTTGAGCGTCGGCACCGGCTCGTCGCGAGAGAACGTTTTCAACGAGCAGTTTTACGAATCGGTGTACTCCGAGATCGATCGGCAACAGGTCCAGTTTCGTTTCAATTTGCGCCGGCGCGCGGTCCCCAACGACACGCCCGCCGCGGGAACGTTCTCCGGTTTTCTGTTCCGGTCCGTGATCGTTTCCACCTGGCCGGGGCTCGAAGTACAGGGGTTTTTGAAAAACAAACTGCTGTCGATCGTTCGCCAGGATCGATTGTCTCCGGGTGTGATGCTGGTGATCTTCAACGGCGTTCCCGATACCGTCAACATGATCGAGCCGTCGGAAGGACTGCACATGGGCGTGGTCGACACCGACGATCCGGCTACGGTGAAAGTGGTTCTTCGCGGGCTGGGGTACGGCAATTTTCCGGCGGGCATTCCGATCTCCGAGGGTTCCGGCTTCCTGAGCGCGACCACGCAATACCGCTCGGGGACCGGGCAACCCGCGGGCGTGCTCAACATCGGCGCATTGGTGGGGGATATGCAGAGCAAGATGCGGACCAAGGGCGCGATCGCACCGGACGGCAAAATCACACCGGGCGCGTTCGGGATCGAGCTGGTGCTGGGAGCGGGTCTGCAAGCTTTCACGCGGGGTGCCCCCGATTGCGCAAAGATCTCAGGAGGGAATGGCGATGGCCACTAACGCTCCGGTCTGGCCCGGCCCCGCCTTAATGGTCCCGATCACCGTCGACTGCCTGTTGGTCGGCAACCCCGATCGAAATTCCACTTGGGCGCTGACAGGCATGAACTACTACAACCTGGCGATGGGCTTGATCCCCGATGCTCCGCCGCCCTTGACCCCGAATCCCAAGCCGCCCGGCCCGGGCGCGCATTTGATGTGGACGCTGCCCTACGCATTGCGCCACGGGGCCCAGCAGCAATCGGGCCCGAACGCGGGATCCATCGATTTTCCGCTAGTACCCAATCGCTGGATCGTGCTGCGTATCCAGTACGGCGCGCCCGGAACCGCGCCCACGCTCTCGGCCGGCGTGATTCAAAGCGACCTGCTTGTTCCGCCGAACCAAAATACTATCAGCCAGTATCCGAATCCGGATGCCACCAGTCGAATTGCGACTTTGCAGATCGGCGGATACGTGCCGATGCAGGACTTCACCGGACCCGCCGGACCGGACGCGCCGTTTCTCAAGGCGGTGGGACCGGGTGATCTTTCGTGGGCGGTGGCCTACGACGATATTCGGAATGTATTCTCGTTCTACGATGCGTTACCGCAGCCCGCGGCTCCGACCGCCTACACCTACAGCATCATAGGCTGGTACGCAGCGCCGCCCATCGATCCGATGTACGTCATGCCGGCGACCACGCCGGATGCGTGGCGGCAGGCGGTGACGAAGCAATTCTCATGGTCGGTGGGAGACACGCTGGCGGACGTCCAGAACGCTCAGGCCGCATGGCAGGCGTGGCAGAGCGCGCATGGCCTCAACGGAGCGTTCGATCCGTCCGGCCTGAATCTGCCGCCGCAACTTCTGCAGGCGATGCAAAATTGGGTGGCGTGGCAGACGGCCAACGGAATCCCCGGGGCGAAGCCGCCGCTGCCGCAACAGACGTTGTGCCACGGGATGGTCGCCAACGTTTTGTGGAATGGGCCCGATAACGCTTACGGAACTGGCGCGCCGAACAACGGGGGAACCAAGTTTCCCTCCGTGGCCGTGGGCAACACAGCGGTGGAGGCGATCGCGCGTTGGATCGCCGAGTACGTGGTCAAAAAAAATAACGGATCGCCCGCCGCGATCCCGGTGATTGAGCGGGTCGTGGAGGCGTTCCAGAAAGGCCTGCTTTTCGAGTTGGAAAGAGACCCCGTGAACGTGGAGCGCCAGCTTCACAAAGCCCGCTTCAATGCCGGCTTTTCGGGCAAAGTGTGGACGGTGGTGCGTCCGGAGTCGGACGCGCTGGATCCTCCGAAGTTTAGCGGCCAACAAACCATTCCTCTGTCGGCGGCACAGACCGGCGCGTTAACCGCGCTCAACGCTCTCCAGGCCCGGCAGAATACGAACAACAGCCAACTGTTCACGCAGAGGTTGGAATTATTCGCGGTGCAATTCAAGCAGACCAATCTACCGCGCGACGCGCCGCAGGCAATCAAGGACCTGGTGAAGTCGGCGGGCGACGCATTAAAGTCCGCGGTCCAGGCGATGCAAACCGCTATCCAGACGCTGCAACAGAACATCGATTCATCGGCGCCGGCGTTGGTGGTACTACTCGGCAAGGACTACGAGCTGCGGCTGGTGGATCTCCCGGCCTGCTTCATTCCCAACGATCCAGTCGTGCTGGTGGCGAACGCCAAGGCCGATACGAAGCTCGCGCCGCCCGGCGCCTACTCCGACAGCGACACCCTGCTCACGCGATTCACCGGCCAAACCATCGCCGGGATCGAGACGGATTACACCGGGAACGGTCTTCCGAGCAACCCCCAATCGATCGGTCCCGCGGACCTGCTGAGCGTCATCGCCATTCCGCAAGGTAAAGGCATTCCCAAGGAAGTTCCGGACCTGTGGCTGGAAGCGCTGTTCCTGGACACCAACAACGCGGGACTGCTGGCGACGCTGTATTTCCAGAAGCGAAAGATTCCGCCGCCCGCGGGCGCGATCGCCGCATTGACCGCTTTCATTCAAGGACAGCAGACCGCGCCGTGGAACGATACGTCCGCGTTGGGAGTCACTGCCAGCGCGCTGGCCGTTGCCATGGGTCTGCAAGGTGTGCCGCCCTCGAAGGTCGCGGTCGAGTTCCGCACCGGCCAACCGTGGACCCCGATCTACGTGGATTGGAAAGTCCAGTGGTTTCCCACTTCGATGGATCCCTCCGGCCAGTTTGCCGATTGGGCTCTGGGCGAGATCGACTATGAGTGGACCGGGACCAGCGTGCCGCAACCGCAATCGCCCATCATTTTCCAGGGCCGCACGGTTTTGAACATCAAGCTCGCGCAAGACATCGCCCGTCAGATCGAAACATTCAAAGACGATCCGAACTACCAGCACCTGGATGAATACATTATTAAAGATATGGAGACAGTCGCCCAGGTCATCGGCACCTTCGACATCATGACCCAGTCGCTCGGCGGGTTCACCCAACAACTGGTTACCCGCATGGTCGCACCCAATCAGCAACCCGGAGCCGACTTGCTGGGTAACACGCCGGTGAGCTTCCGGCCCGTGGCTGGCGACATCAAGGCGCAAACGCCACTGCCCTTCTTTCCCATCCGCTCCGGACATTTTCTCTTCATCGATCTGTGGGTGGTGGATTCCTATGGCCAGATTCTGCGTGGGAAAGACCCGAAACTTCAGGCCATTCCCAATCTGATTCGCTCTCAGAGCATGATCACGCCCGGGACCGCGAATGCTCCCTACGTGCAACTGCCGCCGCGGGTCGCGCAGTCGTCGATGGCCGGCTTCACCTTGCTCGATGCCGATGACGACACGATTTCTTCCAACTCCTCGGACCTGACCGCGCCCATCTGCGGCTGGGTGATGGCGAACAACCTGGATCAGTCGTTGATGGTGTTCGACGCCGTGGGAGACAACCAAGGCACGGTAATTCTGGTCGATACCGACGTGAGCCAGAGCAATCCTTCCGGCACTGCCGTGCGTTGGGATAGCGTGCCCGGGTCCAACGCTCAGCTCGGTGCGCCTCCGAATCTCTCCAACGCGCATCTCCAGGCTTTCACCACGGGCTTGCTGCAAGCCGGATTGAAGAGCGGCGGGCAGGCGCTATTGGATTTGTTCTATGCGATCGACTCCGCGCTGTGGCAAATCGAGCCGCAATCCGATTCCGGCAACTTGGCGGTGCTGATAGGACGGCCTTTGGCGGTGGCGCGCGCGCGGCTGTCGCTCGACCTGCAAGGCCATCCGGACTACAACCAATCGTGGAGCGTGACCGGACAGTACTACGCGGTTAACGGCCAGTACAGTCCGAAGCCGCCGCCATTTGTATCGGTGAACCAGTTCCGGTTCCGCGTGGGCGATCTCGCCGCCACCGGCAACGGCGTGCTGGGCTATTTTGTGAACGGCGACTACAGCCGGTTTTACGGGGTGTATGGCGCGTCGGTTCAAACATCGGGCCTGCTGCAAGCCATTCAGGAGGGACAACACGCGGGAGTTTCGCTGAAGAGCGCGCCCGGCGCCGACGACAGCGGCTACGTCGCCTGGAACCACCTGATCTCGCTGGCTTCCAACAACGCGCCGGTGTACTTGACGATTCTCATGGACCCACGCGGCGCGATTCCCGTGGTCAGCGGGAGTCTTCCAGTGGTCGATACGGCGCTCGCTCCCGGACCTGTTACCGAAGCGCTCACCAATATGGAAGTGAACTTCCGTGTCGGCCCGCTGCTGGTGGAGCCCGGCGCGGTTCGAATGCCGATTCCGGCCGAAATTCAGGGGCAGTGGTCCTGGGTCGCGCGCGCGGACGTGACTTCGTGGGCCGGTCCGGCCCCCATCAAGATGCAAGATGCGGTAGCTACACTCGCCCGCGAGCCTCCGCGCCTGCGTGAGGGCTGGCTGACTCTCTCAGGAGCGATCAAGAAATGACCATCGACGAAAGGCTTGCACGGCGGCGATATAGAGCGTATACCGCCGCCCTGACCGACGCGGCGACTCAGCTCGCCTATTCGGCCGCTCCGAACCAGGCCTTCGTTGGCTTGCCGACGACGCTGACAATCACGATGACGAACAACACCGGCGCGGCGATTTCGCTTACCGGGGGCCGTAACGGCGACGCAGTCTTGTTGACCATTCCCGCGCCGCCAACCTTCACCGGAGCGAACGCGCTCACCGACAACATCGATTTCAGTTGCTCCCCGCTGACCCCTGGATACACGTGCGGCCAGCAAGGACCGGGCAGTCCCACCTTTACCGTGGTGCCCATAGACACCCAGACGCTGGCGCCCGGCGCTTCCATCCAGGTCACGATCGGGCCGATGACCATCAACGCAACTACGGGATCGCCGTCCATTCAGGTTCAGGAATACATCGGATCGAATACGGGGACCGGTGGTATTGCGGTGCAGAAGATTCCCCAGTCGCTCGCGGTCATCGCGTGGCTGAGTCCGTGGATCGTTGGGCTCGGCATCCCCAGTACTTTGTATTGGCAGTCTTTCGGCGGCACCAGGATAACGGTCTTCGGTTTTCCCACCGGCACCGGCGAGAAGCGCTTTGACGTGACCGGCAAACCTCCATATCAGAGTTCGACTCCGGTGACCGTGCGCGGCAACGAATCGCAACGCACTTACACGGTCCAAGTGACCAGCAACGATGGCAAACACGCGGAGACGCCCGTCACGCTCACCCAGCAACCGCCTTTGATCACGAGCTTCGTGTCGAATCCCAAGCCGCCGCCAAACCCCTTCGATCCGGGCGCGAGCATTCTGCTGAACTGGACGACGCTGTTCTCTTCGCGCGTGTATCTGCTGACGCCGCGCGGACAGATGAATCAGGTGTCCCCCAATCCCTCCGCGCCGATGAGTGTCAGTCCGGGCCTGGACGCGCTGGCGGGAGCACCCAGTCCTTCGCAGATTCCGCCCACTGCCATTTACCAACTTTCGGCGCAAGGCTATCTCAATACGCCAACGCAATCCATTGTCATTCAACTTGGCCCGATGAGCGTGTTGTATTTCAAGTACACGCAGATGGACAACCAGGGAAAGCTATCGTTCGCGGCGTATGAAACCGACGGCTCCTGGCCCAACGGATCGCAGATGGTCCAGACGCCGACGCTCAACACACTGACCGTTTTTCAACCGGGCGGCGTCACCACCATCATGTATCTCGGCCCCGGCGATACGGTTCATCCACAAGTGCAGTACTTCAACTTCGCGCCGGCTCAAGGGGGAGGCTTCACGCTGACTTGGGTGACTGCGAATCTCACGTCGCTTGTTTTGAATCCGGGAAATTATGTCGTACCCGCCCCGCAGATTGCCAAGGGCACGTACATCGTCAAGCCTGTGGCGGATACCGCCTACGTGCTCACGGGGACGGCCGCGAACGGGCAGACGGTCGCCAGCACGTTGGATGTGGAAGTCTCCAGCGGGGGTTGACGCCAATCAGCCGCGCGCCAAAAAGCCCGCTCTTCGTTGCAACGGCAGGATCACGCGCAACGCGGTCCGCATGAAGAAGTGGATCGTGAATTTCAGCTTTCTAGGCATCCGGCGCAGCACCGCGAACTGTTGATACAACACCTGCAAGCCCGATGTGGCCAGCACGTGCGAGCAGATGGCATCGGTTTGCGAGGCGAACTCCGGCTTCATCACGTCGACGATCAGAACAATGCGTCTCTGGTCCGAGTGGTTCCAGGCTGAATGCGGATGCGCATCGCAGAACAGCAGCGCCTTGCCTTCCCGCCACTCGCGGATTTCCTTGCCCACCTGGAATCCGCACTGCGGCATCCCGGCCGGAATCGAGAGTCCCAGGTGAATGCGGACGATCGCGTTGGTGTCGCCGTGATGCGGGTTGATGTTCGAGCCGGGTTCGAGCGCGCTTAACGATCCCCCGGTCATGTTGGGCAGCGATTCCAAGAGCCGGGCGGTCTGGGGACACGCACGGCAATTCTTGTGGATCTTGTATTTCCAGAAGTAGATGCCCATGGTCTTCCACTGCTTGGGCGGAAAGGACAGGTTGATGAAATACGGGCTGAGGCGGCGCTCGTCGCGCGCCAGCAGTGTTTGGATCTCGTCGCGAATGGTCCGCCAATTGTCCTCGAGTGTTTTGATCCAGGGAAAGTCTTCCGGCCGGTAGAAGTTCGGTTCGTTGCCCGTGAAGCGCTCGCCGTTAATTTCGTACCAAGGTTTGATGGCCATGCGTGTCTCTGGGTTTAGCCCGATATGTTTAGCGCGATATGTTTAGCCCGATATGTTTAGACCGATGCCGCCGCGCGCTCATGGACCGCGATCCTGCCCAGCTCATCTCGTAGCGCATCGAACAGCGGCGCTGAGTCGCGGATATACATATGGCCGCCCGCGAACAAGCGGATCGCGAAATCCCCGCTGGTGAGCGCGCTCCAGCCGAGCAACCGTTCGCGCGGAGCCGCCGCATCGTCGCGGCCTCCGAACACCGTCACGGGAATATTCAACGGGGCTTCGTCTCCGATCGCGAAATCCTCCATCAGCGCTACGTCGGCGCGCAGCACGGGCAGTAAAGCACGCCACCATGCCTCGTCATCGGCCATTGCTTGCGGTGCGGCGAACTCGCGCGTCAAACGGTCGCGGAACTCGTCGTCCGGCAGCAGGTGTATCTCGCCGCGCCGGCCTGCTTCAGGCGCCGCGCAAGCCGAGAGAATCAGACGTTGCGGCTGAGGACGGCCCCGGCGGCGTAATTCACGCGCTACTTCGAATGCGGCCAGCGCGCCCATGCTATGCCCGAAAAATGCGAACAGCGCGGGATCGACGGATTCGAACGCGTCCGCCAGCCGCGCGGCTAGTTCGCGAATCTTCCGGAACGGCGGCTGAGCCGCGCGCTCTTCCCTGCCGGGCAGTTGCACGGGAACCACTTGGGCCACGCTCGCGAGCGCGGCGCTCCACTCGCGATACACCGACGCGCCCGCGCCAGCGTAAGGAAAGCAAAATAGGCGCGGTTTGGAGTCATCGGCGGCGGCGAGGCCGGGGAACCAGCTTTCGGGTTTCGGCGATTCCAGAACCGGCACAGGCGTTTCGGCAGCCGCGTCCTTCCCGCGAATCAACTCATACAAGTAATTCGCGGTGTCCAGCAGCGTCGGATAGTTCCACGCCAACGTCGTTGGCAAACGCGCGCCCGCCAGTCCCTCCAGCCGCAGAGCGAATGCGATGGCCGTCAGCGAATCCATGCCCATCAGGTTGAAGCGATGCTGAATGTCGATTTCACGATCGGGCTCCAACAACAAAACCGCGGCCAAATCTTGTTTGAGCAGCGTGAGCAGCTCGGCGTGAGCCTGTGCCGGAGGCAGCTTACGGATTCGTTCCGCTTCAGCCTTCCTACCCCTGGATTGGGTAGCCGCCGCGACAGGTTGCGCGCTCACGCGGCTGAAAAAGGGTGGCGTCGCGAAGAAGTTCACGAACGCCTGGAAGGTTCGCCAGTCGATGTCCGCCACCGTCGCTTGAGTCGCGCCAGTTTTCATCAGGTGCTCCATTGCCTGGATCGCGCGATCGGGCGGAATCAATCGCAACCCCAGCCGGGCCAGTATGCGGGCTTCGTCCTGGCCTGCGCTCATGCCCGCCTCCGACCACGGACCCCAATCGATGCTCAGCGCGGGAAGCCCCTCGCGCCGCCGGCGCCAAGCCACCCCGTCCAGAAAATGATTCGCGGCCGTATAGTGCGACAAATTGACCGATCCCCAAAGTCCCGCGACGGAAGAATACATCACGAAGAAATCCAGCTCGCACTGGCGCGTCAACTGGTGGAGGTTCCAGGTAGCGGAGATCTTTATTTTCAGGGTGTCCAGCAGCCAGGCGCGATCGAGTTCGTCGACCTTGGCAAACCAGTTCACGCCGGCGGCATGCACGATTCCGCGTAACCTGCGCTGCCCGCTGTCGATGCCGCGTACCGCCTCCGCCAGACGTGCGTGATCTGTTACATCAAAGGTCAACACTTCAACGGTCGCCCCCGCGCGCTCGATGGCCAGGATCGTGTCGATCTTGCGCCGTTCCTCGCTGCCGGCCGCTGCCGTGTCCCACGTGGAACGATCGGGCAGGCCGCGCCGGCCCAGCAGCACGATGTGTCCCGCTCCACGCTCAGCCATCCACAGAGCCGATCGCAGCCCCAGTCCTCCCAGACCGCCCGTGACCAAATACGCGCCATCGCACCGCAGCATCAGCGGTTCCGCCGTCGAGGGCGCCACCGCCGTCAGGCGCGGCACGTATCGCACGCCTCCGCGAAATGCGGCTTGCGATTCTCCGTCCAAGGCGGAAATCGAGTCGAGCAACTGCCGGGCTTGCTCCTCCAGCGAATCGTTCGCGGCGAGATCGGTGAGCGAACCGCGCATCTCGGGATGCTCCAGGAACAGAGTATGCGCGAAGCCCCACACCGGAGTTTGCGCCACACGCACTGGCGCATCAACGCCATCGGCAAGCACGTCCTGCGCATTCGCCGTCACCACCCACAGCCGCTTCAGCGCGACCATGCGCGTGAGAGCTTGGGCCAGGGCCGCCAGATCCGCGGTGGAACAGAGATCCTGATCGCGCTCCAGCGACTCGACCGTGGTCTGTTCCGGCTCCGTGCAATCGAATGGTCTCAGGTACACAATGTTCCAGCGGTCCGCATCCGCCCGGCTCAAGCGCGTCATGATTTCGCTTAGAACTTCGTTGTAGATCCCGGCCGGGCAACCGGGGCGGACGAAAAATCGCATGACTCCGGACTTGCGGTCCGTTGTCCGCCGGAACCCGCGTTCCACAGTGGCGTCGTACGACACGCGGAACACTACGCATTTGTCCCGTCCCAGGCGGGCGGATAGCTCGGCAGCGAGTCCCCGGCCGTCGCCGAAGACGATCCAGTGCCGGGCGTCGTCCTCATCCAGGCTGCGCGCCGCTTCGTTCGGCGGATCGGAGCGGCTCCAACGCACGTCGTATAGCCATCCGGCGTGATGAACCTTGGACGGCGGCGCGGGCTCATCGCGAAAAGCGCCGGCTGAAACTTCATCGGAAAACCAATACGATTTGGGATGAAATGGGTGTCCCGGCAAATCGGGCACGCGCCCGCGGATGCCTTCCGGGTACATCGCGGACCAATCGAAATTCGCGCCCAGCGTATACAGCCGGCCAGCCGTTCGCAACAGCGCGATCGCCTCTCTCTGTGCGCCTTCGATCGACGGCAGAGGCAGGCAGTGAGGGTCGCAACGCCGCGCCAGCGAAGAAAGCCCATCGCCGGGCCCGGTTTCGAGGAATACCGAAATACCGCGCCCACGCAATTGCGCGATGCTATCGCTGAAACGTACGCACTCGCGCAGATGCCGCCGCCAATATTCAGGTGTGGGCGCGGCCGCTAAAGTTTCGCCGGTGACATTCGAGATCAGCGGAATTCGTGGCGCGCGATAGCTTATGCTCGCCGCCGCTGCTTCGAACGGATCGAGAATCTCATCCATCAACTTTGAGTGGAACCCTTGCGAAGTGTTCAGACGCCTTGTGGCGATCCGCTGCGGCGCGAACGTCGCGAGCGCCCGCTCGAGAATATCGGCGGCGCCGGAGATCACGGTGGTATCGGGCGAGTTGATGGCCGCTATTGATAGTCCGGTTAGATTCTCGCGCTCCAACAAACCGCGGACAATTGACACGCTACAACCTATAGCTGCCATGGCGCCGGGCGTCGCGATCGAGGCGGTCAGCGATGCGCGCGTTAGCACCAAACGCATGCCGTCTTCCGGCTCGAAGCAGCCGGCAATACAGGCGGCGGCGTACTCCCCCAAGCTGTGCCCCACCAACGCCGCCGGAACGATGCCCAAAGAGATCCACAACCGGGCAAGCGCATACTCCAGCGCGAAGAGCGCCGGGGGCAAAATGAGCGGATCGCCGGTATAGTGCAGCATTTCAAGCGGGCGGCGTGCGCCGTCGCACTCGGTGAACACCGCGGCGCATCGATCGAACGACTCGCGAAACACGCCGAATCGCTCGCGCAATTGCGCACCCATGCCCGCGTACTGCGATCCCTGACCGCTGAACAGAAATGCAATTCCATCGCACGCCGGCGCCGATGGCTGCCCGCTTACGCGCGACTCCGCGAATGCCGCAAGCTCGGCGCGCAACTCCTCGACGGAATCCGCGACCACCGCCGCGCGTCGAGCGAAATGCGATCGCCGCACCGCCTGCGCATGTGCCAGGGCCGCCAGGCGAACATCAATAGGGCGAACATCACTAGGGCGATCCAGGAAGGAGACCCATTCGCGCGCCAAGCCGCCCAGCGCCGCGCCACTGCGCGCTGAGAGAACGAACAACTCCGGCCTTCGATCGGCGGGCGGCGTTTGACGCGGAGCGCTCGTCCCGGCCTCTTCGAGAATCATGTGAGCGTTCGCGCCGCCAAAACCGAAAGAGCTGAGCGCCGCAATCCGCCGGCTCGACGCGGGCATCTCCCAAGACGCACGCCGCCGCGGAATCACAAGGCGGCTGCCGTCGAGCGCAATGCCCGGATGCAGTGTCTGAAAATGGATTTGCGGCGGGATCTCGCCCTTGCTTAGAGCCAGGACTACCTTGATGAAGCTCGCCACGCCCGCCGCCGATTCGAGATGCCCCACACTCGCTTTGACCGATCCCAGGTGGCACGGACCCAGCACTGTATCGCCACCGTACACCCGGCGAATCTGCTCCACCTCCACCGGATCGCCCGCGGACGTTCCCGTGCCGTGCGCCTCCACGAAGGTCACGTCGCGCGCCGGACATACCGCGTCCGCCAAAGCTTTCTCCATCACCTCGCGCTGGGCATCCGGATTCGGCGCCGTGATTCCGCGGCTTCGTCCATCCTGATTGATTGCCGATCCGCGCACGTACGCCAGTGGCGTATCGCCATCGCGCGCCGCATCTTCACCGCGTTTCAGCACCACCAGCCCGCAGCCCTCCGATCGAACGTAGCCATCGGCGCGCGCATCGAACACCTTGCAACGGCCGTCCGGAGCCATCATGTTGAACTGCGAAAGCGCGACGGTTGTGCCCGGAGATAGGATCGCGTTCACGCCTCCCGCGATGGCCAGCGAGCATTCGCCGTTGCGCAGGCTCTGCACCGCCATGTGCATGGCGGTGAGCGATGAGGAACAGGCGGTGTCGACCGCAACGCTGGGACCGCACAGGTTGAGAGCGTACGAAAGCCGGTTCGCGGCGATACTGTGCGCCGATCCCAGTCCGGTATACGCGTTGTATCCTTCCAACCCCGGTCTGGTCTTGATCTGAACGTGCAAATAGTCGGTGGTCGAAATGCCGATGAACACCCCGGTGTTCGATCCGGTCAAGCGCTCCATTGTCAGGCCCGCGTGCTCCAGCGTCCTCCAGGCCACCTCCAGCACCAAACGCTGCTGCGGATCCATCTCCACCGCTTCCTGCGGCGCGATGCCGAAAAAGCCGGCGTCGAAGCGGTCGATTGCGTCGATGAATCCTCCCCAGCGAGTATTCATTTTGCCGGGCACGGCAGGGTTCGGATCGTAATAGAGATCGCTATCCCAGCGGTCCCGGGGCACCTCTTGAATAGCGTCCACGCCCTCGGTCAGCAGCGTCCAGAAGGAGCCGAGGCCGTTCGCTCCCGGAAACCGGCAGGCCATGCCGATTACGGCGACGTCGCGCGCTGAATTCCGCCCGGACTGTGCGGGATGTGTCTCGCGTGAGGTGGCGCAAATGCCGTTCTGCCAGATCACGCTGGTCTGGAGCGTCCCGTCCAACCACGCTCCGCGACACGCGCGGCGGGAAATCTTGCCGCTGGAAGTTCGCGGTATGCTGCCCCGCTTCACGAACACCACCGACACAGGCAAGCCGTGACCTTCACCGATCGCTGTTTCCATGGCGGCGGCGGTTTCGGCGAGTCCCCCTTGCGAGCTCTTCGCTTCCTGCACCAGCATCACTTCTTCCGTTGCCGGCCCGGGGATCGAAAAGCATGCCAGGGCGTCTTGCCTCGGAGGTTCGTGGGCGGAGACGGCCGCCTCCTCGAGATCCTCCGGATGATAATTCACACCGCGCACGATGATCAAATCGCTCTTGCGGCCGGTCACCACCAGGTCGCCGCCGGACACGAAACCCAGATCTCCCGTGCGAAGAAATGCTTGATCGCTTTCGCCGATTCGTAACAAAACTTGGGCAGCGGGCCAGGCGTTTGGGTCTTGGCGGTACTCCTCCGCGACAGAGCATCCGGCAATCGCTATCTCGCCGGCCTCGCCTTCGTCCTGCTCAGTGCGCCCGTCCTCGCTGAGGATGCGCACGTCGAACTCCGGAGCCAATTCGTAGCACAGCCTTGCGGGATTGCCGGTCGATCGCCATCCGTCGGGCCGCTTGCCTCCCGCTACGAACAGCGTCGCTTCCGCCAGACCGTAGCAAGGAAGAAACGCAGCGCGTGCGAAACCGTGCGGGGCGAACCGGCGCGCGAACTGTTCCAGCACACCTAAGGGGATCGGTTCGGCGCCGCAGTATGCGTTGCGCCAGCAGGACAGATCCAGATGGGACGGCAACGCGCCGCCGTGCTGCGCGCAAAGCTGGTAGGCAAACGGTGGAGCGCCGCTGTCGGTGGCGCGATAGCGGGCAATCGCTTCCAGCCAGCTCAACGGGTTCCTGGAGAACATCTCTGGCGGAGCCAGCACGCTCGACCCACCCGCATAAAGCGGTTCAAGCACGTGCCCCACCAGGCCCATGTCATGATGCAGCGGCAGCCATCCGAAGCCGCGCACATTTTCATCGGGACCGAATACGCGGGATATCAGAGCGAGATTTGCCAGAACATTGCGATGCCGCAGAACGACACCTCTCGGATTCGCGGTGGAACCGGAGGTGAATTGTATATAGGCGGGGCTCTCACCATCGATCGCCGGGCGGGCCCACGCTTGTGCCGCGGCTTGATCGCCGTCATTTGCGGTGGCTGAGCGATCGTCCAGCGCGGCCAGCGTGCAGGCCGTGGACAACTGGATCGAGCCCAGCGCATCCAGGCTCTCCTCCGCGGCATACAAGCGCCGGGGTGCGATCATGGCGATGATACGCTCTAAACGATCGAGGCTGCGACGATCCTTTTTGTGGCGCGGCGCGGGGCTGAGTGCGGGAACGACACCCGCTTGCAGACAACCGAGGAACGCCAGAACGGCGGCAGGTCCCGAAGAAGCCGCGATCACGACGCGATCTCCTGGGACGAACTCGGTCTGCAAACGGCTGGCGAACGCGCGACTGCCGGTCAGGAGGTCGAGATAACTCAGGCGGCACAGTTCCGCGCCATCATTGCCGAGGAACTGGAACGCCGTCTTGTGCGGATTCGCGGCGGCTCGAACATCCAAGACATCGATCAGATTCAGACAATTTCTGTCCACGTTCGACCACGCACACCGGAATTCGGCTGAAAGCCTCGGGAGGTTTTGCGAAAGGCAATGATATCATACGGCGCTGCTTCAGCATCCCCGGTCTGCGGCGTATTCGGATTGATGGCTTCCTGGGTGGGGATAAACTACGGAGACTTGCTGTCGCATATCCTGAAACTCGCGCTCCGGAGAGGCCGTCGCACCGCCGGCCGAGCGGTTGCGCTGCCCTGACAAACAGTTGTTATTCTTTTCTTCAGCTTGACCAGTTGCGCCCTTAGTGTATATACTCGGTTGGGTCATGGATATCCGTACATTTCGGAAGGGCGGCAGCCGGTGCTGGTTGCTCGAAGCCTCCGAGGGACGGTACGAACTGGCCAATTCAACCAGTCGCCTGAACTGAAACTGCTGATAATCGGAGGAAATATGTGCTTTCGAAGTTTTCGCAATGTGACCCTTGTCCCCATCGTTGTCGCTAGCCTGTGCACGTTGGCACACGCAGGGACAATCAACAACACCAGCTTAGCGCCGCCCGGTTTCTACAATGGCAGCGGTAACGCTAACAGCAATTTCGAGGTGGATACCGAGGGAAACCTGGAGCTCGGGTTAAGCATCATCAAACGATTTGTGGGCCCGATCAACCCCGGTAACTCCAACGTTTACGTCGTCTCTACAAGCGCCGGTCCGCTGGCGACTTGGAACTTCGAATTCTCCGTCAACACACAGGCGGGAGGCGGCACAAACCTGCTGGCGAATTTCATCTATTCCATGACGGTTTCAGACGTGACGGCGGGGACAACGGGGCCGACCTTCGATCCAGTTCGCGCGATCATGGACAACTCGGGTTTCGGGCCGTCGGGTAAAACAGCGGGGGTGAATGTCAACACGGAGTGGGGGGCCCAAAACTCGGAGAACCCGGGTTTCACGGGATTCCTGCCGGGATTTAACGCCAACAACCACGATCTCTACAAAATCGTGCTAACGGCATCTCTTCAGACCGGAGCTCCGGTTGGATCGGTAACGGTCTTCGCCGACGCTACGGGCGTGCCTGAACCTGGGTCCATCGGCCTCGTTGGTCTGGGTGTGATTGGCCTGGGGTTCGTCCGAAGACAGAAGCGCAGGGCCTAGCAATAAGACGAAGTTGGCGGCCAGATGGCCACACGCGGCAGACCAGGAACGGTCAAGGCGAGCTCCATCTCGTGGACGCTCGAGGCTGCTGACGGACGCCTCGACCTTTCCGCAGTTCGTCAGCGTTCGGGTCGCCAACGTTCCCTGACGTTGCTGAAAAGGTTCAGCAACCGCTCCCTTGGCCACGGGCACTCGTAAAGCCTCAGCTTGTCAGCGGACAAGGTCACCTGGGGACGACGCCTCTTGCCAACGGTCATCGGCTCAAAGACGGCCGCTGGTCTCCAACTCTGACTGCTCTTTACGGTTAAGAGTTATCCTGTAGCATATTCATAAGCTGTAACTTACGTCGTCATCTCTGAATGACAGTA
>CATPCJ010000083.1 GCA_955652915.1 uncultured Bryobacteraceae bacterium | reverse complement strand
TGTAAAAGGCAGTCTGATTCTCGACAAGATCGCGGATCGGGAATCGATCGCCGCCACCAACGACGAAGTGGATCACGAAGTTCAGCGCATCGCCAAACAGGCAAAAGAGCCCGTCGCCGCCATGCGAAAAAAACTGGAGAAGGAAGGAATTCTGGGCCGGATCGCATATCGCATCCGCTCCGATAAAACCCTGAACTTTCTATTCGAGCACGCCCGCAAAGAAGCCTCCGCGGCGGAACCAGAACCCAAAAACGACGCAGTTGAAAACTAGTTTCGCTTGCCGAGCTGATACACAATCAACACAATAATGACGATCGCCACGGCCGCGATGCGCAAAGCTGCGCCGGAGAGGTGAATCCGGAACGATACCACCGACTGCTTTTGCCAATGAGCCGGAACATTGATCGCCGGAGCGAAGAGCAAACGCAAGACGGAGACCAGCAGCAAGGCCAAACTGCTGCCGGCAATCATCGCGAAGCGCGGCAACGTGAGCTCTGTGCCGGTCAGCACCGCTTGCGATAACCAGGCTAACGCTACACCAAGAGCGGGACCCAGGAGCGGCTTCAGCGGAGAACGATTCCGCGGGTTGGCATAAGCGTCGGCAAACAACAAAGTCAGCAGAACAATCCCGGCGGGTAGTCCCAGCCGAAAAAGCCCCAACGCGTCGGTCAGCAGGTTGTGATCGAGCAGGGAAGCGGCTGCAAAGTACGAGCTGAATAGGACGATGGCTTCCATGAGGAACACGACGGCATCTGTCGTACGGCGTATTCTGCTTATGAGTACGAACGGAATCGTGGTCAGCACATCCATGACATAACGCGGCGTGCTCAGAAATCGCTCGTGCAAATCGCCGAGAACTTCTTCGCGGCACGCGGGCGGAATCAAGAAACCAAGAAGGTGCTCGATTGGTTTGGGAGGTGTCGCCATCAGCTCACCTGCTTGCCCCACCCTTTACCCCACTCCTTCGACCAATCTTTGCCTAAGACCTCCGTCACGGCGTCCCAAATCCGTTTTGCGGTGGCAGCCGACTCCTGTAAGGCCTGCTCGCCCAGCGCCTCCAGCCGATAGCACCGCTTGGCGCGCCCGCCACGTTCCGGCGTCGGATCCGACAACCACGACGACACCATGCCTTTATCTTCGAGCCGGTCCAGCGTGACATAGATGGCGCCAAGCGACACTGCTTTCGGCTTGGCGAGGTCTTGCACTTTGGAGTGAATCGTCACCCCGTAGGCGTCCTCACGGAGGCTCAAAATTGCTGTCATTACTACCTGTTCGAATTGACCCAGCGAGTCCGGTTTGGGCATTTGTACAACAGTGTAGTAGAAATGCGGTGAAACGTCAACTATTTTTTTAGTTGACTTAAAGTTGGGTTTAAGATTTATGCTCGAACCATGAGCAAACTCCTGGTTATATCCGCTTTCGCATTGGTGGCCGCGTGCCTTAGCCCGGCTGAGCCAGCCCACGTTTCACAAGCACCCTTCGCGTGCAATCTAAAGGCATTCACGCCGGACCAGCGAGTACGCTGGCGCCAGTTGATCGAGCGCGTCACATCCGCGGTAACCGAGGCTCGCGAGTTGAAAGATGGCTACGCGCTTCGAATAAACACCAGCCATGCGCCGCTAGTCGAAGTGGCCGGGTGGGTCGACCTGGAGCGCCGATGCTGCCCATTTTTCGATTTTCAAATGGATGTGCACGGCGAGGATGGAAGCCTGTGGCTTAGCCTCAAAGGGCGCGATGGCGTGAAAGATTTCATCAACGCCGACTTCTCGCTGTTGCACGAGAAATTGCAAAAGCACTGACCACTCCCTAAGCTGTGAAAAAATCGCCCTAAGATCCAGACAGGCAAGAATGCCTGTGTTGGTTTGCGATTTTTTCACAGCTTCTAACCTCGACTTTGTCCATTCGTTGGCTTCTGCGACCGTATCGGATTCGGGTAATCCGATTTAGCACCGGAAGGCCCATGCCCAGGGTCTTAACTGTAAAGACCTCGGCGCGGAAGATCACCTCGCCGCAGGGACATTCACAGGGTTTTGGCATGTCGCTTCGCGAGCCAGACATAAACGAATCGCAAACCGTTGCGTTAAGGCCGGTTTTGCGTAAAGCACCACTGTTGGAAATGGACAAAGTCGAGCTAACCCGGCATAGCCGAAACTAAACAGGACGCTACGTGGTGCGGCATCCGTTCCCTTAGGGCCAATTGGCGAAAACGGGTGTAATAGAAAATATTCTGCCCGTAGGTACTTACGGTCATGGCTCGGAAAGCGGCGATTGATAGCTCTTGGCGCGGATGAGCGACAATTAGTGAAATGAAGCCAATCATATTAGTGGTCGCTTTGACTTTGTCTTCGCCAGTCATGCGGGCGGCGGATGGGGACTCGGTGGATACGATGGTTCGCGCCCTCTACCATGTCATCTCGGGACCCGCTGGTACCCGCGATTGGGCGCGCTTCCGGTTATTGTTTGCCGATGGAGCCAGGATGATTCCGGTGCGCATCACCCCGGACGGCCCCACGCCGGCCGTCATGACCGCGGAAGACTATGTCACGCGCGCGGGCGGGAACTTTGAAAAAAACGCCTTTTATGAATCTGAAGTGGCCCGGCGCGTGGAGACGTTCGGGAGTATCGCGCACGTCTTTCAGCACGTACGAGTCGCGGCATGCGCCGGGAGAAAAGCCTTTTGCGCGAGGGATCAATAGCATCCAGTTGGTCAAGGTCGGAAAATCGTGGAAGGTGATGACGATTCTTTGGGATGCCGAGCGTGAGGGGAACCCGCTCCCGGCGAAGTATCTGGCGGCGCAGCAGCTGCTGCCGCGAGACGCTTCGCATGGGGCAGGGAAGGGTTACGACTATTTAAGAGCTTTCTCGATGGCGGAAGTCACGTCAGGCGAGGCGGGGTCCACCTTGGGTTCGAAACGGGCGATCACCTTGCCGTCCCGGCCGACCAGGAACTTGGTGAAATTCCATTTGATTTCGCCGCCCGTTGTGGGATTCGCGGTGGAATCGGTGAGGTACTGATAGAGCGGCGCCTTGTCGTCGCCCTTCACCGATATTTTGGAATACATCGGGAAAGTGACGTTGTAAGTCCGGGAGCAAAAAGTTTTGATCTCTTCGTTGGTGCCCGGTTCCTGACTCAGGAAATTGTTGGCCGGGAATCCGATCACTACCAGACCCTGGTCCTTATACTTCTCATAAACCGCTTCGAGTCCTTTGTACTGCGGCGTGAAGCCGCACTTGCTGGCCACGTTGACCAGCAGGAGCACCTTGCCCTTATAAGCCCCGAGAGGAGCCGGCTGTCCGTCGATTGAGTTGAGACTGAATTCGTACAAGCTGGATGCGCCGAACAGGCACACACAAAAGAATACCGCAAAGAGTAAACGCTTCACTTGATGTAGCCTCCCTGAATTTCCGGCACGCAGGTATGCGCGTGCCTGGACTTCTATTATTCTACTTCGAATTGGATGGTTCGCCTTCCGTGGGAAACTCGAACAGCTCCCCGCCGGTGTGCACCAATAGAGTTCCCGGGCCGAACGACTTTCCACGATTCGGGAAAAATACCGCCCCGTCGGTGGATTGGCCGGAGGCGAGTTTCGTGGGCACCAGTGCAATCGCCGACGCGGCCGCGCCTGCTTTCAATCGCCCCGACATTCCCTCGGCCAGGAAACTCTGGCGGCGCGACTCATAGCCGTTGGTGGTTTGCATTCTGATGTTGCCGTACAGTCCCGACTCATACGTCGTCACCAGGCTAATCACGTCGTGACGGCTGGCCTTCGCGATAAGAGAGTTCACCACGGTCAGGGCGGCCGACGCGGGCGCGAGCGTTCCGTCCTGTTTTTGATAACTGAAGTCTTCAGGCTTCACCTGCCAGGATATCGGTGAGCCGTTCGAAACGGAAACCTGCATGACTGAATACTCTTTGACGTGCGACCGCAAATACGCGAACATCACCGTGACGCCGCTCTTGGTCAGCGTCTTGTAGTGAAGGCCGTTGGACTCGAAATCGATCACCTGCGCGGGCAATACGAGACAAGCAGTCAGGCAAGCCAGCACGCGAAACCTCATACCTCTATGATAGACGTCCCTGTGCGGGGCGAGGCGAACGGAAACCATTACAATTTGGATGGGCGACCGGGGGGGGTGCCCGCGGACGAGGGCGTCCACCCTACCTGCTAGAATCGACTGGGAGAGAACCATGCGAAATATCGACAAGGTGTTTGTTGGACTTTTTGGCGTCGCCGCGCTATTGGCAGGCGCGACCGGCTATAAGATTGTGGAGCGTTATCCGGTGCCCGGCACCGGCGGTTGGGATTACGTTGGCATCGACAGCCCGGCGCGGCGTGTTTACATTTCGCATGCCACTCAGGTGGACGTCATCGACGCCGATAGCGGAAAGTTAGTCGGCACAATTCCGGACACGCCGGGCGTCCACGGCGTCGCGATTGCATCGGAATTCAAGCACGGATTTACCAGTAACGGCCGGGAAAACAAGGTGTCGATGTTCGACCCGGAAAACCTCCAGCTCATCAAGAAGATCGATGTAGGCAAGGGGCCGGACGGAATCTACTACGATCCAGCCACCAAGCGCGTCTTTACCAACAATCACGGTACGCACGATATTAGCGCGATCGACGCCAAGACCGGCGAGGTTTTGGGTACGGTGAAGGCGGAAGGCGATGGAGAGCAGGCCATCATCGGCGCCGACGGTCTTATTTACGTCAACAGCGAAAACACCGCTGAGGTGGTGGTCTTCGATCCTAAGTCGCTGGAAGTCAAGAAGCGCTTTCCCATTGGTGTAGCGAAAACTCCGACGGGTCTGGCCTATGACGCGAAGACCAACCGCCTGTTTATCGGCGCCCGCGAAGAACCCAAAATGGTGGTGATGGACGCGGCCAACGGAAAAGTGATTGCGAATTTTCCGATTGGCGCCGGTGTCGATTATGCCGGATTCGATCCCAGTTCCAAGCTGATTTTCTTTTCCTGCAGCGACGGTACGTTGAGCATTTACCATGAGAAGTCGGCCGATGCATACGAAGACGCCGGAGCGGTGAAAACGCAGCAGAGCGCCAAGACCATGGCGTTCGATCCAAAGACCAAAAAGATCTATCTGCCGGCCGCGGAATATGATGTGGCGCCGGCGGCGGAGGGCAAGCGGCCTACGCGCACCATGAAGCCGGGTTCGTTCGTGGTGCTGGTGCTGGCCAAATAAATTCTGCGAGGAAAATACGGGGCGACCTGGGGGTCGCCCGCGGACGAGGGCGTCCGCCCCACTTAGCCTATTGATGCAGCAGTTGATCCATGCGCCAGTTCTCTTCGATTAATTTGAATCGAAAGGCCACTGGCACATCCTCTCTAAAGACGCCCTTCCTCACGCCCATCAGGGGCAGCGGGTTCGGAAAACAGGCATGCTGGATTTTGACGCCTACCTTGAATTCGCCAATCTTCATGTCGTCCGGCGCATCCCTGGCGCCAACGACCGAGCTTACTTGCAGCGCCAGCTCGCCCTTTACCTGCACGTAATAGTGTTGAAAGCTCGGATCGGTCAAAACATCGTCGCTGAACTTCAAGTCTCGACCTGGTTGCAGTAAGTGGGCGCTGGAATGCCCGGGCGATGCTTCCACCGGAGCCTCCCACAAGTCCGAACGCACGCCACAGTCTACCTGCGCATTATTGAGCGATGCCTGCTCGCCATCCAGACGGATAGGTTGGCTCTCCACGATGCTCCTGGCCTTGTCTTCGCTAAAATCCTTGCCGCTACAACCGGCGGAAACGATCGAAAGGACAATGACAATAGCCAGTGAAATATGAAGCCGCACCATGCTGAGATTTTTACCCTCCACTTTGATTGCTCAAGCCAGCGCCCGCAAAAATTCCCGCGCGATCTCTTCCGGAGCGCGCCGGTTCAGCGTCTCATTGACCTGAAGCGCGATCTGTTGCGAATTCTTCTGGCCACGAATCACGATTCCAGCCTGCGCCAATCGCTCTTGCAAAATATCGGCGGTTCCGGTGGATAACTTCAGCCGGAGGACATTGCTGCCGTGCTCGATTCGCTCGATCTTGTATCTTCCCTGGGCAGCCAATAAACCACATAACTTCTCGCCGTTTCGGACCGCCGCCTGGTAGCGCTCAGTGAACCCTTCCAGATAATGCAGCGCAATCGCCGCGGGCTCCCAGGCATGCAAGAGCTGCGAACCGAAGGGATGACGCAAGGCGCCGATGGTCTTCAGCATACCCGCCGGCCCGGCCAGAATCGCCCCGAACGGCGCATTGAAATATTTATACAGCGAAACGTAGACGGTATCGAAATGCTCCGAATATTGCGCGGGCGAAATGCCGGTGTAGGCCGAGGCAAGAAACATTCGCGCTCCATCCAGGTGCGTTCCAATCTTCTTCTCCCGCGCGTAGGCGCAGATCTTCTTCAGCTCCTCAAAGTCGAACACCTCGCCATTGGTCCTGCGCACGGGCGACTCGATGGAAATGGCGCCCACCGGCGCGGGATAAGGCGGTGCAGCCGAACGCTCTACTACTTGCACGACCTCTTCGAGCTTGAAGGTGGCGCGGCCGGACGCGAGAGCAATCAGGTTGAGTCCGCTGAGCCGTTGAGCGCAGTCGTTCTCGTCACAATACAGATGACTCTCCTGCTGCACGATCACCCGGCGTTTGTCTCCGGCCAGCTCGCGCACGGCCAAGTGGTTAGCCAGGGTCCCGGTCGGCAAAAATAGCGCTCTCTCTTTGCCCAGGAGTTTGGCGAACTGCCGCTCCAGTTGCTCCACCGCGCCGCCCTCGAGATAGTTGTCGGCCGCGATACCACGCTCATCGACAATGCGGGTCAGCAGCCGCGCGTAGTCGCCCGGCGGAAGCATTACTCCATCGCCCACCAGATAGACGCGACGCTCCGCTGGCATCGCTGTCACCGCGCCAGGTTCGCTTCTTTGCGCCAGGGCGACACCCGACCATGCGGTTGCCTGCAGGCTTGCCTGCAGGAATGTCCGGCGGCTGGCCGGCATCACTTGCTCCCCGCGGCCGCCGGCTTCACGCACGCAAAATTCGCCGCGTCATCCGAGCTGCCATTTCCTTTCCATTGCGCGACCAGCGGATAGGAGCACAGGGGACGCGTTCGCAGTACGCCAGTCGCGGGAGTGTCGCCCTTGTATTTCGTCGCGACGATCTCCGCGGGAGCCGTTCCCTTCTCCACCCAGAGCTCCAAAGCCGCGCTCATATCGTGCTGTGGATCGCTTTCCGCCACGCTCGATTGTCCAAAAACACTCGGTCCCGGACCGCCACTGCAATGCTGCATGCCCGGCACCATATACAACCGGACAAAACTTCCCGCATCCTTCGCGCCCATCTTCGACACCACGCTCTGATAATAGTTGATGGCATTCAACGGCGGAATCGCGGCATCGCTCCAGCCGTGATACACGATCAGCTTTCCGCCGCGTTTTTGGAAGCGCTTCAGATCGGGATCGGTCGCATTTAGAATTCCCGCCAGCTTGTCGTCGGCGACCTTGGGGGAGTGGTCGATGTCAAAGGCATGGTAATCCCAAGCGGCATCTTCATACACCATGTTTTGGAAGAACTGGCTTCCGAATGCAAACTGGATGCTTTTGGCCGGCGCCCCACCGCTGATCCAGCCCTGCCAGCCATTGAAACCGGTTTCGCCACCCGGTGAAAAACCGGGGAAAAGCTGCTCGCCCTTCGTGGTCCGCGGTCCGCTGTAGATTTTCTTCAGCGCCGTGATCTGCGGTTGTGTGAGGCAAGTCTTGGACTCCGGTCCGGAGCAGAGCAACACGGCAGGATCGAAATCGCATCGCGACGGATCGTCGATGACGCCATCCTTTACGCCATCCCGCGC
This sequence comes from uncultured Bryobacteraceae bacterium, assembly GCA_955652915.1. GTDB lineage: Bacteria > Acidobacteriota > Terriglobia > Bryobacterales > Bryobacteraceae > Palsa-89. Next base: position 679 of record CATPCJ010000083.1, on the reverse strand, counting down.
ATCGCAAGCGGTCAATGTCGCGGCCTCAATCGCGGGAATCTTGTTGGATGGAATGTAGCTGGCCGGGTCCGATAACGTGGCCTGTGCGTCCCAAAGCGCGGCTGTCAGAAGATGTGTCCAGTAGCTTGCGGGCGCGCCCGCGATGATGCCGTCGTAGTCGGCGGGATAGCGCTGTGCCTCCATCAGCGCCTGGCGGCCGCCATTGGAGCAGGAACTGAAATAGGAATGCTTCGGCTGTTCGCCATAGAACGCGTGGATGATCGCCTTGGCCTTCTCGGTGGTTTCGTGAATCGCGCGATATCCGAAATCGATCACTTTCTCGCGATGCCCCAGCGCCCAGGCCCCGTCGGTGACGCCCGCTTGGTGCCCGGTGTCGGTGGAAGCCGTGGCATAGCCGTGCGCCAAGGCCAATCCAAGACCGCTGAAGTTGATGGAGCCCGCGAAACCGCCGTTGCCCATCCCTTGAAACTTTCCGTTCCAGCCCGCGCTAGGCATCCAGACTTCAAACTGGATATTGGAATCGCTGGTGGGTTTGAGAACTCCAGCGACGCGGCAGAAAGCCGGCAGGTTTTTGACCGGCTGCCCACCTGCGGGCGTGAACGATCCCGCGGGAATTGCCTGTGCAACGTTAATAGTGGTTCCGGGGAGAGCAAGAGTGGCCAGGCTGTCGCAACTTGCC
>CATPCJ010000082.1 GCA_955652915.1 uncultured Bryobacteraceae bacterium | reverse complement strand
GTCCATCTTTTCTTCAGAATTAAGCCCGTCATGGCATTGATGGTGCGAAAATTCTCGATTTGCAGGTCTTCCTCTCCCAAAGACAGTTGGAATACCTTCTCCACGAATAACACCATTTGGAGAGCAAACAGCGAATTGACGAGACCGGACGCAAAGATGTCCTGGTCGTCCTTGACCTCGGCGCTCTTGAGAAAACGGGTGAAAAAATCCCGGACTCTAGCCTTGACTTCGTCTGCCGTCATGGAGTCCCTTCATTTCTCAATCTTGAGTGTAGCTATAGAATCCGCGGCCGTTCTTGCATCCATGTAGTCCGGCATCCACCATCTTCTTGAGCAGCGGGCACGGCCGGTATTTGCTGTCGTTGTAACTCTCGTACAGCACTTCGATGGAATACAGAATCGTATCCAGGCCGATCAGGTCCGCTGTTTCCAGCGGCCCCATCTTGTGGGAAAGGCAGGAACGGAAAATGGAATCCACTTGTTCCACTGTGGCCACCCCGTCCTGGACCAGGAAAATCGCTTCATTTACCATCAGCATGGACACGCGATTCGAAACAAAGCCGGGCATATCCCGTACCACGATACCCTGCATTTTCATTTGCGACAGCAGGGTTTCCGCCGTGGCCAACGTTGCGTCGGAAGTATGGTAACCCCGGATTACCTCGACCGTGGACTTCAGCGGCACGGGGTTCATGAAATGCATGCCCAGCACGTTCGCCGGGCGCCGGGTAACCGAGGCGATCCGAGTGATGGATATAGCTGAGGTATTCGACGCCATGACGCAGTGGTCCGGCGCGAGAGCGTCGATCCGCTGCCATACGAGGTTTTTAGCTTCCCAATTTTCGGTAATGTTCTCGATGACGAAATCGACGCCGGAGAGCCCATTATAATCCGTGGTGAATTGAATACGGCTCAGAATCGTCGCTGTGCTCTCTTGAATGGATTCCGTGCGCAGCATCTTTTGCAAACGAAGGTTGTTGGTGATCCCTGTCTTCGCGTGTTCGAGCGCGGGTTCGAGTTTATCGATTAGAACGACGCGATGGCCGGTGTGGGCCAGGACCTGCGCCAAGCCGGTTCCCATCACGCCGGATCCGACCACGCCGACCGCCGGGATTTTCACTTTGTCCCCCGGTCGATTCTCGGAATGCGCATGAGAATTATAAAGCCATCCGCGGAAGATTGGATTGTCTGGAGGTCCCCCCAGCATGGTAAGAATAGCACACTGCTATCCGCCGTCGCGACGAAGTTGGAGGGGGCGCGCCGCGGTGGGGTAGACTGAGAGAGCGTAGAGAATTACAGGGAGTACCCGCACCACCATGCCTGAAGACGTTGCGAGTGCGCCGGTACGCGGCGCTCTTTCGAACGATGGCGCACGTATTCCAGTAAACGCACCTCAGCGGGCCTTCGATCACCACGCGAACGAGATCCGCGCGGCCATCGATCGAGTTCTGTTGGGCGGCCGCTGCTATGGCGGAGAAGAGGCCGAGGCCTTCGAGAGTGAGTTCGCCGCCTATCTTGGCGCCGGGCACGCCGTCGCTGTCGGTTCGGGAACGGAAGCGCTCGAACTCTCGCTGCGGGCTTGCGGTATCGCGCCGGGCGACCGCGTCGCCACTGTTTCACTCACTTCCAGCGCAACGGTCATGGCCATCCAGCGCGCCGGAGCCAGGCCCATACTGGTTGACGCCGATCCTCAAACGCTCACGCTCGACCCGGAAGCGCTGGCGCGCCTCTGCGAACGCATCCCAATAAAGGCAGTCGTCCCGGTGCATCTTTGGGGACGGCCCGCGGACATGGTTCGAATTCTCGAGATCGCGCGGCGGCATGGCGTGGCCGTCATCGAGGATTGCGCCCAGGCGCACGGCGCGAAATTGGATGGCCGGACCTGCGGCACTTGGGGAGAGGCCGCGGCGTTCAGCTTCTCTCCAACGACGAATCTGGGCGCTTTAGGACATGGCGGCGCGGTGGTAACGGATCAGGCCGGGCTGGCTGAGCATGTTCGGTCGCTCGGAGGCAGCCGGCTGGACGCGCTGCAGGCCGCCGTGCTGCGCTCGACGCTTCCGCACCTGGACGCCAATAACGCACGGCGCGATGCGATCGCCCAGCGGTACGAAGAAGCCCTAAAAGATACCGGGATCGGCACTCCCGCAGTGGTCCGTGGCGCGGCGCCGGCCTACTACCAATATGTCGTTCGAACAACGGATCGCGAGGCTCTTCGCCGGCACCTCGCGAGCGCCAGGGTCGACACCGCGATCCCTTGCGAGAACCCTCTCCACCTGCAGCCGGCCTTCAGTTCTCGCCATCTTACATTCGGTGAACCGATGCCGCGCACCGAGGCGGCCTGCCGTGAAATCGTGAGCGTACCGGTATTCGCCGAGCTGACCGATGACGAAGTCGACCGGGTCGCGCATGCGCTCGCTAGCTTTCGCGCTTCTCCGATCCGGAGAGAGCCTGACTCCGCGGCCGCTGTTTTACCGCCGCGGCGCCTACCGGTGTCCCGCCCATCGGTGGGAGAAGAGGAACTCCGCGGCGTGGCGGAGGTGTTCGAATCCGCGTGGCTGGGCCAAGGATCGAAAGTACAGGAATTCGAGCAGGAGTTGCGAAAAATGTTGGGCGGCCGCGACGTAGTGGCGGTTGGCTCGGGAACGGCCGCGCTCCATCTGGCCCTGGACGCGCTGGCGCTGCAACCTGGAGACGAGGTCATCGTGCCGTCGCTCACCTTCTGCGCCACGGTCCAGGCGATCACTTCGGCCGGCGCAACTCCGGTATTTTGCGAGATCGAGCCGGACACGCTCAATATTGATATCACTGACGCCGCATCGCGAATCACGCCACGGACCAAGGTCATTATGCCGGTCCATTACTGCGGCAACGCCTGCGATCTGGATGCACTGCACGAACTCGCGGCGCGGCACGAGCTCCTGGTGGTGGAGGATGCCGCCCATGCCTTCGGCTCTTCTTATCGAGGGCGCCCGATCGGCAGCTTTGGGGACATCGCTTGTTTCAGCTTCGACCCGATCAAGAACATCACGTGCGGAGAAGGCGGAGCGATCGTACTTTCCAATGACGCCCGCACGGAATTGCTCCGGCGAAAGCGAAGCCTGGGTATGAGCCGCGACCGCTGGCAGGTCTCCGCGGACGACCGGCCGTGGTCGTACCAGGTTAGTGTCCAAGGATACCGTTACCACATGAGCAACATCAGCGCGGCGATCGGGCTGGCTCAGTTGCCGCGGTTGCCGTGGTTCCGCAAGCGGAAGCTTGAACTTGTGCGCCGCTACAATGAACACTTCTCTTCGCTTGCCGGCCTTCGCCTGCTACACTGGCGACTCGACGATTGCTCGCCTTTCACCTACATGCTCCGCGTCACCGGCGGCCAGCGCGACAGCCTGCACAAGTTTCTCGCCGCCCGCAACATCGACTCCGGCGTCAACTACGTTCCGAATCACCTGCAGCCGTACTTCGCCAAACCCGGCGTGGAGCTTCCGGTCACGGAGCGCGTCTACGAGGAGATCCTCAACCTGCCGTTGTACACCGAAATGACGGACAGCGACCTGGAACGAGTGACCACGGCGGTCAGCGAGTATTTTGCGCAATGACGCGGCAGGTCACTCGATCTAAAACATCCTCCAGGATCGCGCCCGGGGAATTTTGCGGGCCGCGGGAACGCCAGGCGATATAGCCATCCGGACGCAGGAGAACACAGCCTGAAGACGACACCCCATAACGGAAAGTCCACTGATTTCCCTTATCGATAAGATCCTGTCCGATACGATAGACAACCACCGGCACATGGACCTTGTCACTCGCCTGGGCAGCCGACTTCGCCCAGGCATCCCCGTCCGAACCAACCAAGAGAAGAAAGGCCGGCCCAATCAGATCGAGAATGGATAGTGCTTTTCCATCACGCTCCAGGACGACGTGCGGAGCCCGCGTGCCAGGGCGTCCAGTCGGCTGGTACGGATCCTCGGTGAGAGCGCCGTCGTCGGGCTCCTCCAGCAGGATCGCGGGTGAGCGGTAACGGTAACCCATCGCCACGTGGACTATGTCCACGTCGATTTTCGAAGAGTCCAGGTCGGTGCGATCCGGCCGCATTCGCTCGATATAATTTGCCGTCTGGCGAGTGACGGTCAGCTCGGCGACCGGCTTGCGCTCGGTCTCATACGTTTCCAGCAACGCGGAATCGGCGTGGCCGTTTAAAACCAGGGCCAGCTTCCACGCCACGTCGTAGCCATCCTGAATAGCGGTTTGCCCCCCCAGGCCGCCGGTGGGCGGCATGGTGTGAACAGCGTCGCCGATCAGCAGAATGCGGCCTTTCACAAACCGGTCCGCAACCCAGGAATACGCCTCCCACGGATTGACGCTGAGTACCTCCACCTCGGCATTTTCGATTCCCAGCGCGGCGCGCACCAATTCAACGCAACGCTCCACTGTGTAATCCGCGGCCGATTCCTTCGCGGGGTCATACTCCAGTGAGATCGAGGCTCGATTGGAAACATCGGTATTTACGAACATGCCGGTGAACTTGGGGTTCTGCAAATAGTAGAGCGTAAAGCCGCGGGACTTGTTGATCTGGCCCAGATCCGTTTCAAATAGAATGCTCACATTGTGCGACAGGGTGCCATGACCGTGCGTGCCAATGCCCAGGGCCGCCCGGATACGCCCGCTGTGGCCATCGGCGGCCACCATGTAGTCGGCGCGAATGCGCGTGAGCGCCTGCGATCTCCGGTCGCGTATCACCGCGAGAATTCCATTGCCGTCGTCGCCGAAGGAAACTAGTTCCGTGGAGAACCGGATATCGGCGCCAAGTTGAGCGGCCCGGCGGCGCAGTATGCGTTCCACTCGATCCTGGCCCGCGCGGCTGTAGGTCGCGGGGCTGAGGTCGCTGGTATCGAACGGCCGACCCGAGGCGATGGTGCGAAACTCGGGAGCCATCACGCTTTCGCCGATCGCGATAGTGACGCCATTGTCGAAGGCCTCGCCATCGGCTGCCAGGAACTCCTGCTCGAGACCGGCCACGCGCAACAGTTCCATGCTGCGCAGGTGTACGCCGCGCGCCCTTGGATGTACCGCTGTGTCAACGTGACGCTCGACCAATATCGACTGGATACCCCGCCACGCCAAGAGCATCGCGGTGGTCAATCCGGCCAGGCCGCCTCCCACAATCAAGACCGGAACGCGTCGGTCGGCCTCAGGCAAAATCTATTTTCTCCTTCCGGTACATACCGCCAATTCCCCAGTATCGCGAACTCGGGTGTCCGATAGAATGGAGATTCGGAAAGAACTCTAATGAGCACAATTCTTAGAACGCCTTTAAATCATCCGAGCGTTTGGCGCGGCAGCGACTTTCCAGCCGACAGTGTATGGAGTATGACCCTCACTTCCGATGACCTCGCGGCACTGGAATCGGCCAGGGAGGAGGCGGCTGGCCAGCCGGCGCACGTATGGAAAACACTTCTTCGCGATACTCCCGCGGGTTCGCTGCTGGACCGTCTGCTCCGCGACCTGACACAGGGTCGAGGATTTGTGGTGCTTCGAGGGCTGCCAGTCGAAAAATACACCGCGGCTGAATTGGAAGACTTGTATTTCGGCCTCGGGAGTTACTTGGGAACGGTAATTCCGCAGAACAGTACGGGAGAGATGATTGGCCGGGTCACCGACATCGGAGCAGGCTCGGACGCAGCCCGGCGAGGCTACCTTACGCGCGGCGCCCTCTCACCGCACAGCGATGTCGGAGATCTGGTTGGTCTTTTATGCGTCCGGAAAGCGCGAACGGGAGGGTTGAGTCTCATCGTCAGTTCGACGACGATATACAACCACATTTTGGCCGACCATCCGGAGTATTTGGAGGTTTTGTATGAAGGATACATTGAACGATGGCTGGATTCGACCGGCGGGGCGCCGGTTAGCCGCAATCCAATTTACGATTACACGGGAGGCCATCTCAGTTGTTGCTTTCATCCGTCGGCCATCCGCAATGGACATGCCAAATCCGGAATAGCGCTCACTCCGCTGGAGCTTGATGTCATGCAGTACATCCAGGCACTGGCGATGCGGCCGGAGCTGCGGCTCGAAATGGATCTGCGGCCCGGCGATATTCAATTTCTGAACAATCGGTTGATTCTACATTCCAGATTCGCCTTCGAGGATTACGATGAACCCGAACGGAAGCGGCTATTGCTTCGAATGTGGATAAACCTACCGGAAACTCCGGCAGCGGATTCGTGAACTGCCCGGTCCGGATTGCGCCTGTCGATTTCCGTGGGATAATCAGAACTGCGGTTAACTGCCGGGAAACGATTTGATATCTCGAGATAGCGTGCCCCGCGCAATTGCGCCTCAAAAAATCGCTTACGCAAACCGCCAGGCTGAACCCTTGTTATGAAGACTGGAAAGCAGTATCTCGCCGGCTTGGATGACGGCCGCTCCGTTTTTGTCGGCTCCGAGCGGGTTTCAAACGTCGCGGAACATCCCGCTTTTCGCAATGCGGCGCGGACGGTCGCGGCTATTTACGATATGAAGGCCGCCCCGGAAAACCAAGAGGCGCTGACCTTCGAGGCCGACGGCGAGCGCCACAGTTTGTACTACTTGCAGGCCCGGTCCGCCGCCGATCTTGAAAAGCGCATGGCCATCCATAAACGGATTGCGGACATGACCTTCGGAATGTTCGGGAGACCACCGGATTATTTCGCGAGTTTTGTCACCGGCATGTCTCTGGCGCCGGAGCTTTTTGGCCAGTATAGCTGCAATATTAAGTCGTACTTCAAATTCATGCGCGACCGGGATGTGTTTGCGGCCCACGCCGTCGTTCCGCCTCAGGGCAGCAGGGATCCGGCCTACTATCTGCGGGCGAACAAAAAGACGCAAGCGTGTCGCGTGATCAGCGAAAATGACGAAGGCGTGGTTGTCTCGGGAATGAAAATGCTGGCCACGGCGGCCATTCTGGCGGATGAATTATGGATCGGGAATTTGGTGCCGCTGGCGCCTGAAAATACCGCCGAAGCGGTTACCTTCGCCGTGCCCTGCAACACGCCCGGGCTATCGCTGTGGTCCAGAAAGCCCTTGGAGCCGCAAGCCAAAACCGAGTTTGATAGTCCGCTCTCCTGGCGTTTCGACGAGACTGATAGCGTGGTCCTGCTCGATCGTGTAAAAGTGCCTTGGGAGCGTGTTTTTGTTCACAATGCGCCCACGCTCGCCCGGGAAATTTATATCAAGACGCCGGCGCATGTTTATGGCAACCACCAGTCGGGTGTCCGGTTTTTGTCCAAGCTCCGGCTCATCGTGGGCTTGGCGAGCCGAATTGCAATGGCCACGGGGTGCAGCGAATTGCCCGCTGTCCGGGAAACGTTGGGAAAGCTCGCCGGGATGGAGGCCACGCTGCAAGGGCTGATCTGGGGTGAGATCCATGGGCATGATCACTGGCCGGGAGGGTTTGTTTCCTTCAATCGCCGCATCGTCTACGCAGCGATGAACTGGTGTAGCGAACAATATTCAGGTCTTATCGATTGTTTGCGCGAATTGTCCGGAGGCGGGATTCTTCAGATGCCGGCCGACGTATCGGTTCTTAGTAGCCCGGAGCTCATGGACTCGTTTGAATTCCACTGGGACAGTGCGCAGATGCCCGCCGTCGACCGAATGAAGCTTTTTCGGCTGGTCTGGGAAATGGTCGGTTCGGAATTCGCGGGCCGGCAAATCCAATACGAAAAATTCTACGCGGGGCCGTCGTTTATCCAGCGCGGGAACAACTACCGGGAAGCCCCCTGGGCCGAGTTTCACGGGGTGGTCGACACCCTTCTCAACAGTTATCTGCCTGGAACACCCGAGCCAGACAAGCGGGATTCCAACGCGGAAACAACAACCTCATCGTCGGCTTCGATCCCAATGCGCAAAACTCCCTCGGCTCCAAAGTCGGGGTTCCCGTGAAGGGCGCGGTCCAATTCGCCGGGCAGAATGACAAGTTGTTTGTTTTATGGTGCGCCCGGCATGACTCGAACATGCGACCTTCTGGTTCGTAGCCAGACGCTCTATCCAACTGAGCTACGGGCGCGCGCTGTCAACAACTTAGTAGAGCTCACTAGAAAGTGAGCGTCTTGTTATGCGTTTCGAAGAGTTCCTGAACGAAAATATTGCTCAACGTGCCGCACCAGACATTAGTGTACTACGGCGGCGCCTTCCGATGGAGAGCCCACGACGCCAATCCTCCCAGTTTTAGTTGCAGTACGCCTAGCGAACATAGCCGAAGAACGCGAGCAAGGCAACAATCACGACCAAGGCAATGACTCCGAAAATGATCCGTGCGGGGAGAGAAAAGTTAGGGCGGTCGGGTTTGGCCATCGACTGAGCATACCAGTCAAACTTCCACTCTCCCGGCAACGGGATTTTAAGGTCCAAAAAAACACATTCGCCCACAGCCTGCAACGCTCGGTATGCGAGACGAATTCTTGGTGTCCAAGCGAGGTCGTGGAGGTGGTTGGATGAAGGGTTCTGTCAGATTCTTGCGCAGATCCGATTATGGCAAAGTGGTCAGTCTCCCTTTACGTTTACAATCTGCTTCAACGCGTGCTCGATTCTTACTAGCTCCTTGCTGTTCTCCATAACTTCATCGATGTCCTTATATGCACCCGGGATTTCGTCAATAAGCTCCGGCCGCAAACGGGCACTGACGCCTTCCATGGATTTTTTCAGATCTTCCATGGTGAACTGCTTGCGGGCTTTTGCGCGGGACATTCTTCGGCCTGCTCCGTGCGGCGCGGAATGGTAGGAGAGCGGATTCTCCAGCCCGGAAACAACGTAGCTTCTCGTGCCCATGGAACCAGGAATGACGCCGAGCTGCCCTTGCTTCATCTGAATTGCCCCTTTGCGCGTGATCCACATGTCTTTGCCGAAGTGGTGCTCCATCTGAGTAAAGTTGTGGTGGCAATTGATTCGCTGCTTCTCCATCTCGAGTTCGTGGCCGGCTTCTTTGTACATCGTGAACGAGAGTTCAGTCATGGCGCGGTCCATCATCTCCTCTCGATTAGCGAGGGCGAAATCTTGCGCCCAAAGCAGGTCGCGCATGTAGTCGTTGAATTCCTTGGTGCCTTCCGGCAGGTAGGCAAGATCCCGATCCTTCAGGGGAATGTTCTGGACCTCCATCATCCTCTGCGCGATCTTGATGTGGCGGCTCGCAATCTTATTCCCAACGCCGCGCGAACCGGAGTGGAGCACTAGCCATACTTTGCCGGATTCGTCGAGGCAGACTTCAATGAAGTGGTTGCCGCTACCGAGGGTTCCGAACTGCGCATGCCAATCCGAATACTGCGAATAGTTCACGCCTTGCGATTCCACTTCCAGACGTTCGATGCGGGGCTCGGCGCTCGGTGTTATTTTGTTGTTCTTCGCGCCGGCTCCAAGCGGAATACGCCGTTCGATCCCGGCTTCAATGGTCTTCAGGTTATCTGGAAGCTGGCCAGCGGTAAAGATGGTCTCCACCGCAATCATTCCGCAGCCTATGTCCACGCCGACCGCTGCCGGAATGATGCCGCCTGAAGTCGGAATGACGGAGCCTACGGTCGAGCCTTTTCCGAAATGGCAGTCTGGCATCACGGCCAGATGGTGTGCCAATACTGGAGACTCGGAAGTGTTCTTGAGCTGTTGCAGCGCCTCCGGTTCAATCGAATCGGGCGGCAGGAAGGTTATGATTTTGTCGCTGTATTTGAACACTACCCGCAGAATAGCAGCGTCCTCAGTCAGCGCCCACAATTCGTCCCTTGGCATCCAGCCTCAGCCGGCGGCCGCGCCACTCCACTGTGTCGCCGAATAATCCGGCTGCCCACACCGCCACACCCCACAGGTCGCGCACAGGGATCGCGTAGCAATACTTCCAAACATCGGCGCCGCGGAGAACGAACCAGCCGCCCGTGATAGCCATCGTCAATCGGAGCAACAGTAATGTCAGCGCCACGCCCCCATGGCCGCATGCAGCCGCCACCAATACCCATAGGGTTGCGAAAGTGATTGGCAGTCCCGCGTAGCCCGCGCCGCGCGATAGGCGGATGGTGCGTGCCCATCGCAACTGATGCTTCCATGCGTTGGCCCACGTCCCGGCCGATAAGCGCGTACTCACTACCACCTCCGAGATGCAGTTTTGGAGCCCCAACGAATGGAGCTTCTTCCCGAGTTGATAATCGTCGGCCAGGTAATCCGCGATTGCCGCGAAGCCGCCAACTCGCTCCAGATCTACTTTGCGAAGAGCAAGCGTGGAGCCGAGCCCGAACTCCGACACGCCCACCAGTGGCGCTACCAAAGTGCTGGGAGCGAATTCGGTTGCGATGCCGAGCGCCTCGAAGCGGCTTGGCCAATCGTTCGCCAGCACTCGATAAAGGCAGGTCACCAGCCCAGTGCCTGGATCGGCCAGCGGCGCAACCACGTTTTTCAGATAATCATCCGGCACGGTGATGTCGCTATCGTTGACGATCAGGATCGGATAGCGCGCCTGCTTGACTAGGTCCATCAATGTGCCAACCTTGCCGTTCGGTGCCTCCTGCTTCGAGATCGCCAGACGCATCGGGACGGAAGAAAACTCGCGAATGAGCCGCTCGATATCGCTGCGCGCGGAATCGTCCGCGTCGTGAATTCCAAACAGGATCTCGAATTGCGGGTACTCCTGCAGGGCGTGCGAGCGGATCGCTTCGTAGAATCCAGGATCGGCGCCGCGTACCGGCTTCAGGATGGAAATGGCGGGGAACAATCCAGACGCAGGACGCTTGCGAATCAAGTGCCAGATGCACGCGGCGATGGCGAACAACTGGTAGCCCGCGGCGGCCGCGCACACCACCAGCACAAAGGCCGACACCTAAACGGCCAGCAGCGCCACTCCGCCGGCGACGAAGCACGCGCCCGCCCATCGCATTGGAGAGACCTGTTCCTTGAGCAGCAGCTTGGCGAGAATGGTTTCGATTACTACGCTAGCCGCGGTCACCGGCACGGCAAAGCTCAAGTCCGCTACCGACAGCAGTTTCATGAATGCGAAAAACGAAATCGCCATGAAGAAGACGGCCAGCACCAGCGGTCCGCGGCGCGCCAGTCCCGCCAGCATTCCGCCTATTCGTCCCGGCCGCAGGTCTTCAACTTCTACTTCACCGCGCCGCTTCATTTCGAAGCTCTGCAACAGGTCGGCTAGCACCGTGGATCCCACGATGATCGCTACCATCAGCCATTTCATCGATTCGTCTCCCGGCCATGCGGCGCGGTAGTGTTTGGGCTAGTCAAACCCACCAGGATCATTCCGATCATGATGGCCCCCGTTCCCAACCAGCGCTGCCAGGTAATTTGTTCGGCGAAGAAATACTTTCCCAGAATCGCGGTGAGCACGTATCCGATCGAAGTTACTGGCAGAACGTAACTCAAGTCCGCCCAACTCAACAGCGTCATTCGTGAAAGCAGCCAGAGGATCAGCAGCGCAGTCCCGAGCAACACCCAGGGACTGAAGATAGTTCGAAGATAGACTAGCGGAGAATTCGCCAGCGCAGCGGGTTGATGTTTCATACCCCAGGACATCGCGAAATTCCCGAGGACATTGGTGAGAACGACGAAAGCGGTCAGGGCTTTCGTTTTGAAGTCCAGCCGGCGGCCGGAAACAACGGTTGGCTTGAGCTCCTCAAACACCATCCGGCCGGCTGCCATTTAGGAAGCGCTTTCCTCCGCTCCCTGTAGCGCTGTGGCGGCCTTCTGTTCCTTGATGTACTTCTTGCGATTGGAACTTACGGTCAGATACTCGCGGGCTTCTTTATACAGCCTTGGAAGATCGTTATTCTGGATCGCTTTCTTGACGACTCTCCACGCCGCCTTCGGACGGAAATAGTATTCCGAGTAGAACCGGTCCACCCACTGCACCAACTCGCCGCGGTCGAAACCGGGATACACTGCGTTGGGCAATTGGTGCCCGGTTTCGTCCGCCATTCCCACGATGGAAACCAGACCGTTGGCCTTGGCGTGTTCGTAGAATTCGGTTCCAGGGAAGGCGTGGCCCAACGATACCTGGATGGTTTCGACGTCCAGCTTCTTGGCGAAGTCGATGGTCTTGCGCAAAGTCTCGCGCGTTTCGCCGGGGAGTCCAACAATGAAATCGCCGTGGATCACCAGGCCGAGTTTGTGGCAGTTGTCGGTGAAGCGCCGCGCCATGTCGATGGTGGCGCCCTTCTTGATGTTTTTAAGAATCTGCTCGTCGCCCGACTCGTAGCCGACGATCATCAACCGGCAGCCGGCGTCTTTCATGGCCTTTAACGTTTCGTAATCGGTGGTGACGCGCGACGTGCAACTCCAGGTGAAGTTCAGCGGACCCAGCTTGCTGCACAACTCGATGGCGCGCGCCTTGCGGTAATTGAAGGTGTCGTCGTCGAAGAAGATTTCTTTCAGGCCCGGGAAATTTTCGAGCGTGTACTTGCACTCGGCCGCCACGTCGTCGGAGGAACGCAAGCGCCAGCGATGTCCCGAATGGGTTTGCGGCCAAAGGCAGAACGTACACATGGCCGGGCAACCGCGGGTGGTGTAGAACGAGATGTAAGGGTTCAACAGAAACGGGACGTTGTAGCGCTTGAAATCCAAATCGCGCTTGTAAACTTTGCTGACCCACGGGAGCTCGTCGAGATTTTCGATGACGCCGCCTTCCGGATTATGTACAATCGCGCCGTCCTTCCAATAACTCACGCCGGGCAGTTCCGAGAGCGGCGTTCCCTTGGCGTAATTAGCGATCTGGTGATCGAACTCACGGCGCACTACAAAGTCGATTGCCTTCGATGCCTTGAGCGATTTTTCAGGCTCGATGGTGACCGGCGGCCCAACGAACCCCACCTTCATCTTGGGATTGACGTCCTTCATCATTTCGGCGATTTTGACGTCCACGTGGAAGCCCGGACTGGATGTAAAGAGCACGAGCAGCTCGAAATCGCTAGCCATCGCCACGGTTTGGTCGATGCTGATCTTGTGGGGCGGCGCATCCACGACTTTGCTGTCTTCGAGCATCCCGGCCGGGTAACAGAGCCACACCGGGTACCAATACGATTCGATTTCACGGGACGCAGGCCAGCGAGATCCGGCGCCGCCGTCAAAGCCTTCGAAGGAAGGCGGATTTAGGAATAAAGTTCGCATGCAACCTCGTGGATCACTTGGGCTTGGGCTTAAGGTCTAGTTTAACAGGTAAAAGTATTATTACCAAAGAAGAAGGAGTGGAATCGAGCTTACTGCTGGTCCGTGGCGCCAGTAACAGCGTCCGGGTCTTCCTTGGAAAACTTCAGGAAATTTACGTTCAACTCCACCGGGCCGAAGAACCGTACTTCCACTTTGCTTTCCAGGCGCTGCGGAATGGACACGCCGTTCTGCATTTCGTACATCTGCACAAACTGCATTTTCTTCAGGAAGATGGAAGGGCTCTTGACAAACGAACCCGATTCCCGAACGGGCATTCCCGTCTGGGCGTCCAGCCACAGTTCGCCTTTAAAAAGCCCGACTTTCTTATGCCTGGGCGTGACGTGCATTACATAGACGTCGCGGCCATACAGGGTCTCGGTACCTTTGTATTTGAATTTGTAGTTTTCGGGCGTGATCGACATGTCGTTGTTCACGCCATCCTGGGTGGCTTGGACTTCGGCCGTCAGATAGCGCGCAATCACTTCCGTCTTCACCATGTTCTCGCCGATGAAACTGAGCGCGTGATAGGTGATCTTGCCGAGCTTTGAAATGTTCTTCAGAGCGTGCAACTTGCCCTGTTTCTTCAGCTTCGGTACGGAAGCGTCGATGTCCACTTCCATGGTGGCGCCACGGAGATTGGTTTGTTGATGCTGGTTAGCTTCCAGGAACTTGCTCACCATTTCCTCTTCCGGAATTGGTGGCTTGGACGGTTCAGCCGAAGCCAAACCCATGCTTATCCAGGCAGTCAGGACACAACTGAAAAACCTTTTCAAAATGCTCCTAGCCCTCCGTGGCGAGAGATTACAGTTTTGTTAATGGACACGAGCCTATCTCTAGAATGTACCAGTTAGTACCATCGAAAACAATCCCTAAGTTTTCTTAACGACTGTTCCTTCCATAGTGTTAGACTTCGGTGGCTCCGTTACGGACTCTTCTAAATATTGTTCAGAATCAAGTAGCTGCGGACTTGCTCCGGAGCCGGGCGGCGAAACGGGCAACATTAATGATGGCTCTCTCGTGGGTTCCCTCGCCGATCTTTTCTTTTTGATCGAACGCTTCTACTTTGAAATGTAGGCGACGGTCCTCGACCCCGGTCACCTCGCTTCGAAAAGTTACTTGCATCCCGATCGGGGTGGCGGCCAGGTGCCGTACGTCCACGCGCGCTCCTACCGTGTCATAACCGTCGTCGAGGAAAGGCTTTACCGAATCGCGGGCGGTCATTTCGAGATAGCCGATCATGTGCGGCGTGCCGAGCACCCGGGCTCCTTCGACGCCGAGGAAGCTGACTGCGTTTTCGTCCGTGACGAGGACGGTGGATTCGTGCGTGGTACCGATGGGTATGTCGATCACTAAGACATTATAGAGCGACTCCGATTAGCGCATTCAGGCCGCTGTTTCAGGATACATGCAGCGCGCGTCATTTCGTCCGCGGTGCGGTTTTACAACGATATCGACATCCCGATCGAGCGCCACGAGGAAGCGCAAGAGGCGCTCAACGGAAAACTGCCGGAAGTCGCCACGCAGCATCTTCGAGCCGTCGGGCTGGCGGCGCCGAACAGGCCGGCGGCCTCGGTCTGTTGCAGGCGGCGTTGTTTCACGATCTTGTCGATCTTGAACACGAGTTGCGCCTTCACCAGGCGCTCATCGGCATTCGGCACGCTGAGATCCTGGAAGACATTGCGGCTTCCCGTATTGCTTATCGCTCCATCGCCTGTTTTACACAAGCTCTATCCGAAGTTCACGACCAACGGCCGTAGCCGCCTTGCGCAGCGTGCTCAACGTCGCCACGTCGTACTCGGGATCGAGCAAACGGTCGAGCGCGGCTCGGCTGGTGTGCATCCGCCGTGCCATCTCCGCCTTGGAAAAGTGTTTCTCTTTTAGCGCCAGATCAATGTCGTGTTGCGGGGTCTTTGGGTCTTCTTGAGGAAGCCGTGAAGCAGCACCATGCTTCCCTGCTCAACACAGAAAACGACCCGCGCAATCCGGCCGCGCGGCAAGCTGCTCCGTACTTCCCACAATTCCTGCCCAAGCGATCGAACGAGGGGCATTCCGAATCGGCCACGAAAACTCAACGTCCTTGATATCCTCGCCGATCATCTTCCGGTCCTCCACATTGAGGCCCTTCAGCCATTCGCGCACCGGTTCCCGGCCAGTGCCGGAACGGTAGAAGCGGGCTGGCAGGCGCTTGAGACCCGGATTGATGCACAGTACCAGTTTTGGTACACAACGGCAATCACAATCAGCATCGGACTTTGATCCAGCGGGACCCGGCACTGGTGAAGTCCAGGCCTCCAGCCGAGCTACTCGTTTCTCAATGCATGAAGCGGATCCGCCGTCGCCGCTTTCCACGCGGGACGAGCGCTCGCGGCCGCTCCTATTGCCAGCAGCAGGACGCCCGCGCTCAAAAAGGTGACCGGATCGTTGCTGCCGATTTCATAAAGTAGACTTGCCAGCAGGCGGGACAGCATCAATGCGGCCAGCAGGCTTACCGCCAGCCCCGATACCAGGGGGAGCATTGTCCCTCGCAGAATTACGGCGACCACTTTTTGCGGCGTGGCGCCCAACGCCATGCGAATGCCTATCTCGCGCGCTCTGAGATTGGTGGTGTACGCAACCACGCTATAGATGCCGGCCGATGTCAGCAGCAATGCCAGACCGCTGAGCACGGAAAAGACCCAGGCGGAGAAGCGCGGCCGCCAGATGGAATCGGCGATCACGTCGTCCATGGTCTCTACCTTTACGATCGGCTGGTTCGGGTCGACAGCCCAAACTTCCCTGCGTAGCGTGGCGGCCAGCGCCAAGGGGTCGCCCGAGGTTCGGACTACAACCGTGGACATGAACACGCCAAAAATAACCTGCCGGATCGGTAGATATAGTTCCCCTTTTGCGGGCTGCTCATAGCTCATCTGCGGCGTGTTCCTGACTACGCCAACAACGGTTGCCGACGTGCCCTGATCCTCGCCCGGCAATGCTTGTCCCACCGCATCTCGGTCCGGAAACAGTTGGTGGGCCAGGTACTCATTGACGATTGCGACACGTTTTGACCCCGTCTGATCCGATTCCAGGAAATAGCGCCCCGCGGTCATAGGAATCCCCATTACTGAAAAGTATTGGGGACTGATGGTGCGAGTCGGCATTTGTGTGGCGGCTCCATCCGGTCCACGCAGGATTGTGGCGGTGTTGACGTCCGACAGCGGAAGATTGTTGACCACCGCGATACCCTTCACTCCAGGGATTCTCTGGAGCCGCTCCACCAGCTCGTTATAGTAGGCCATCTGCCGAGGCTTAGTGTCGTACTTTCCGCTGGGCCGCGTTTGCGTACGGCTGCCGATGGGCACGCGTAAGGTGAGGACATGGTCCGCGTGAAGACCGTGGTCGGCTTGCTGTAACCGGATCAAGCTTCGAATCATGAGGCCGGAACCAACCAACAGGAGAAACGCGAAGGCCGCTTCGCCGGCGATGAGAATGGAAAAGAGACGGGTGGATCCCTGTGGTCCGCCAGCCGAGTGTCCGCTACGCAGCACCATTTGCAGGTCCGTCCTGGATGCCAGGAAAATCGGGGCGATGCTGAAGATGCACGCGAGCAAGAAACACAAAACCGTGTTGAACAAAAGCACGCGCTCGTTCACCGCGACGCGCTGAATGTGAGGCAGCACGATAGGCAACGCCGCGATTTGCCTGGTCAGAAACTGCAGCCCGTAATGCGCTAGCGCGATGCCCGCGGCGCTTCCAAGTACGGCGAGCACGAAACTCTCCGCCAGCAATTGCCGCAGGACGCGCCAGAATCCTGCGCCGAGCGATGCGCGGATGGCAATCTCCCTCTGTCTTTGGACCGCGCGGCTCAGCAGCAGGCTGCCCACGTCGGCGCAGGCGATCAGCAGCACCAGGCCCACCGCGGCCAAAACGAAAACCAGAGTCAATTCGTATTGCCGGGCGAGGACGTCCCGCCACTGCGACACCACGATCCGCAAGCCGGGCTTATTTTGCGGGTCATCCCGTTCCAATTGACGGGCGACAATTTCCATTGCGCTTTGCGCCTGAGAAACGGAAATCCCCGGTCTGGTGCGCGCCACCACCTCCACCCAGGTGCTAAACGCCGGAGTCAGACGGAGAGGAATCCACATCTCGGCGGCGGAGTTTGGAAACTCGAATTCCAAGGGCATCACGCCGACGATCGTGTAGACGTCATCCATTACCCTAAACGTGCGTCCGACGACTCCAGGGTCCGCGTGAAACATTCGCCGCCAGAGGCGATCGCTAAGCACGGCCACGTTTGGAGTGTTGAATTCACCATCGGATTCCGTGAGAGTGCGGCCCAGCCGTGCGCGAACGCCCAAAAGGGAAAATAGTCCTGGGGATGTTCGCCGCGCGAGAACTTGCTGAGGTTCACCAGCGTCGGTGACGGTGACATCATCCCGGAGATGCGCCGCCGTTGTTTCGAACACATCGCCGCGATTGCGCCAAATCAGATAATCCTGAGCCGGTACCGTATTTAAGACGCGCTTAGTGCTGCTCTCTTCGATGCGGACCAGCCTGGACGATTCGAAAGGGAGTGGCCGCAGAAGAACGGCATCGACAATACTGAACACCGCCGTATTCGCCCCGATTCCAAGCGCGAGGATCACGGTGACAGCGGTGGTGAAGAGCGGGTTCTTGTGGAGCCAGCGCAAAGCCCAGAGCAGATCTTTGATCATACTAACGAATTAGTATATACCCTGTGGTGCCACGTGGCGCGGCCTTTAGGCTGCCGCATCGAGACTCATCTCGATGCTCGGGGCAAAGAGCCTCGAGACGAATCTCGAGGCCGCAGACACAAGAGTGTCCGCGCCACGTGCGGCGCCAAATCTTACGCTATCGCGGACAAGTGGAGTTCCGAATCATCCGACCCACGCCCGCACTGACGCGTTATGTCCACTGCTATTGGACGCTCAGTGGCTGCGCCTCGATGGAGCCTCAAACCATTTTTCCAGACGGCCGCATGGAGTTGGTCTTCCAACTTGGCGATGCGTTCCAGCGCGTCTACGAAGATGGGATACGCGAGACTCAGGCGAAATGTTTGCTGGTGGGACAGATGGCGCATCCGATATCGATTGTGCCAACTGGAAAAGTACGTTCGTTGGGAATCCGTTTCCGCTCGAATGGCGCCCAGGCTTTTTTGCGTTTCCCGTTGGATGAAGTGGCAGGACAAGTTCTTCCGCTCGACGAGGTATGGGGAAGCCGCATCCAAGCTGTCGAGGATCCGATCCCGCAAATTGAAGCTTTATTGCTGACGATGCTGCGGCCCGTCGAAAACGGATCGGCGCTGAACCACGCATTGGATGGCATCGTGCGTTCGAACGGCGCTGCCCCGGTAGCAGACCTCGCGTCGGATGCTGGAATCTCCCGGCGGCATCTGGAACGCATTTTTCGGCGAGGCGTCGGCATCGGGCCGAAGTTATTTTCACGGATCGTACGATTCCAGCACCTTCTCCGCGCGCCTCAGCGCGATTGGGCTCTGCTGGCCGCGGACTCGGGCTACTTTGACCAGGCGCACCTAATCCACGATTTTCGCCAGTTCACGGGACAGACACCCATGGCCTGGCGCCAGCGGCAGGTCGCATTTTTACAAGACTCCGAACCGCACGCGGCCTTAACCTGAAAGCATGCTTCGAATCCTTTTGCTGTTGACGTTGACGCTTTCAGCTCAGACCGGCAAACCATCATTGGATCGACTATCGTTCATGACCGGTTGCTGGGCGTTCCAATCCGGCGATTCGGAGACCGAAGAATATTGGACGAAACCTTCGGGTGGGGCCATGCTGGGGCTAAGCCGCACAGTCCAGGGAAGCAGAACGATCTTCACCGAATACACTCAGATTCGCGAGCGGAACGGCGCGCTCAGCATGTTCGTTCAACTCGGGCTCGCAACGTCGATCACGGAATTCCGGCTCACGAAATTGTCCGCGAACGAGGCAGTCTTCACCTCCGATCTCAAGAATCCGAATCGGCTCATCTATCGCGGGAGGGAAGACGGATCGCTTTTCGCGCGTACGGAAGGAACTAAGAATGGTCAGCCTGTTTCCAAGGACTATCCCTACCGGCGGGCTAAATGCGGGTGACACGCAGTTCACCGTTACCCCAAACACAATGGCGGCCCACGCCGGTCCAGCAAGCGGTTTCAAGATAGGGCACGAATTCGCCGAGGCCGCCCTCATATTCGGCAATACCAACGAAGCCCCCGATGCCGTGTACTTGGCCGCTCCTGGTGCTGCGCCGCTGCGTCTCCACTGGCTGCAACTCGCATCGCGTCATTCGCACTGCATTGGCACGTTCGCCCATGGCGCGAAAATCGATGTCGAGCGGTCCCGGTCCATACAACGCACGCAGCGTGCCGATGCGGTCGCGGCTCCGCGCGAACAAGACGCCGAACTCCGGCCTATGCGCCAAATCGCCGCCACTCTTCAACTCCGTCGGCGTCTTGAATTCGACACGCAGGCGGCGTACCTCTGAGGGAACATCATCCAACACAATTGAAATCGGCGGCTGTGCCTCCGCTGATACAAGCTCGGCGCGGCCTCGCCCAGGACCTAGACCTTCGTGCGCCAGTCGCTCGAATGCCAGCACGAAATGCTTGAGCGGCGAATTTCGTATATCGAAAAAATTGACGTCGAACCAGAAGTTTTCCTCCGGGACGGCCGTCGCCGCATCCAGGTGCGCGGCGCGAAAGACGAATGGCCGCGGCCAATCGCTCAGCCCGCTCGGTCCCGTTCTAACCGCCGCCGGCTCGAAGATCCGGGCGTATTCGCACGACTCGCGACGCTCGCACTCGCGCACGTTGCCGCCCGCGAGTCCGGGACAATCCCTGGCGCAAGCGATCTTGCGGAACACGCTGCCAAAGGCGCCTCGCAGTATATTGCCAGGCTGGCCTGGTGGAAAATAAATGGATTCCCGCGCCGTGAAATGGAAACGAAATGAATGTAGATCGAAAGTTCGCAACGGAATCTACCCGGCGCCCATGGCTATTGCTTTTCGAGCAATACTTCGCGGATTTTCAGCGCCAGGTCTTCGGTCTTGAAAGGCTTTTGGAGGAACGCCGTGTTAGCCTGCGCCTCAAGCGGTTCACCGTAGCCGGAAACGAACAGCACGCGCATATCGGGCCGTTGCTTCAACATTTGTTCAGCCATTCTGCGGCCGCTCATTCCCGGCATCACGACATCGGTGATCAGCAGATGGATCTCGCCCGCGTGCCGCGCCCCCAGCGCCAACGCATCCGCGGACGAGCTGGACGAGAGCACCTGATACCCGTGCCGCTTGAGCATGGTTTCCAGCACGCGCCGCACGCCCTCTTCATCCTCCACCAGCAATATCGTCTCTGTGCCGTGCAACAGCGGACTCTCCAGCGCGACCTCCAATTCATCGGGCGGCTGTTCCACCGTGGGCAAATAAATCCAGAAAGAAGCGCCATCGCCCAGCTTTGAATCCACCCAAATTTCGCCGCCGCTCTGCTTGATGATTCCGTAACTGGTGGACAGGCCGAGGCCGGTGCCATCGTCCTTGGTGGTGAAAAATGGCTCAAAAACGCGCGATTGAATTTGCGCGTCCATCCCAAAGCCGGTGTCGCTGATGCAGAGCGTGACGTATTGCCCCGGCGGGAGCGCCACTTGCTCGCGCTCGAATTCCTCGGTTACCCGCACGTTGGCGGTCTCTAGCGTCAGTCTTCCGCCATTGGGCATTGCGTCGCGGGCGTTTACCGCCACGTTGAGAATCACCTGCTCCAGTTGTCCCCGATCGGCTTGAATGGTCTTCAATCCTGGCGCTAGGATCGTAATCAGATCGATGTCCTCGCCCATCACGCGGCGCAGCATTCGATCCATGTCCTGAACCAGCGCGTTCAGATTCAGCATCGCCGGCTTTACCATCTGGCGGCGGCTGAAGGCCAACAACTGGCGCGTGAGATCGGTGGCTCGCTCAGCGGCTTTCACTACTTGCTCTAAATCGTCGCGCGCCGGATCGCCCGCGCGCATGGTGTCCAGCAGTATTTGCGAGTAGCCGGTGATGATCATCAGCAGATTATTGAAATCGTGGGCCACGCCGCCGGCCAGCCGGCCCACCGCTTCCAATCTCTGAGAATGGTGCAGTTGCTCTTCCAGGCGCATGCGGTCCGTGATGTCGCGCGAATTTACAACCAAGCCGCTGACGCCGGGCAAGTGCGACAGATTACGTCCAAACGATTCCAGGATTCGCCAGGAACCGTCTTTGTGGCGGAAGCGGCTTTGAACCGAAGCCGTGCCGTCGGCGCGCGCGAACGTGGCTTTGACGTTTTCAAGATCGTCGGCGTGGGTGAACGACAAAGCGTTCTGGCCCACCAGCTCTTCGAGCCCATATCCCAAGATCCGCTCGTGCGAAGGACTGGCGTAGCGGATGGTTCCATCGAGATTGAGAATGCTGATCAGATCGAGCGAGTTTTCAATAAGGGACCGGTAGTGTTCCTCGCGGCGCTCCAGCGCTTCCAGTGCCCGCGCGCGTTCGGTGGCATAGCGCATGGAGCGCACCAGAAGATCGCCGTCCACGCGCCCCTTGACGAGATAATCCTGCGCTCCGGCCCGCACGGCTTTAACGGCCAACGCCTGGTCGTCGAGTCCGGTGAGCACCACGATCGGCACACTCGGGGCATGCGCATGCGCGCGCACCAGCGTATCCAGGCCACACGCGTCGGGCAGCGAAAGATCCAGCAGCAGCACGTCAAAAGTTTGGTTGCTCAGGCGTTCGAGGGCCGTGGACAACCGGTCGACATGTTCGAGTTTCACATGCCCGGCACCGGTTTCGCGCAGCAATTCCAGAAACAATCGCACGTCGCCCGGGTTGTCTTCGACCAGCAGGACGCGAATGTCTTCCAGGTTCATTGCATCATCCCAGATTCTACCTCAATGCGGCTGTGGACTCTGACAGCTAGTCTGCTCCGCCATTGAGCTAGTGGGCCGTTCTTACGATACCGTCTCTCAGCATCGCGTATCTTCAAACCGGCGCCATCGGTTGACTACGGTATTGCTTTCTCATCCGGCTACCACCCTCACGCGGAAATGCGCTCGGCGTGCTTCAACCTGGGAAGCGATTTAATCGTCAGCACGCGATCCTCGACCCGAATCGTCTTTCCGGCGATGGTGGGATCGCCGTTGTAGCGGCCTTTCCAGCAACCGTAGCCGAGAATGGCGACGGCGGCGGGTGATCCGGCTTGCAGACTCAGGTCGTCGGGTGTGATCAACCGGCCGATATGCGGCGGAATGCCAAGAGTCGAGAAGTACTCCCCCGAGACAGTGCTGAGGCTGGCGGCATATTTCGCTCCGCTCGCTTCGAGATTTACGATCCCTCCGCCCGTCCATGCGAACAGGTTTGAAAAGACGCGTTGGTCCCTTCGGAACTGCTGATACATGGCGAGCGACAGAGAACTCTCTCTATCCGGGTTCTGCGGCATGCTAGTGGAGAGACGTACTAATTGCCCGGGATCCCGGATCGGGAGCGGCCGCAGAATCAGGGCGTTCATCAAGCTGAAGATGGCCGTGTTCGCGCCGATGCCCAGCGCGAGAGAGAGGATCGCGACGGCAGTCGTTACCGGACTCCTGACAAGCATTCGCACGCTGTAGCGGATATCTTGCCGGAGGAGAGTCATCGATTCAAATGTACCTCCCCGAGTACCCGTACAGAATCGATCCGCCAATCTTCCCCTTGCCTTTTCATTACGAATAGCACCGGCACGCTTCGCACCAGAATTACGGACCCATACTGCGTGTTCGAGGCATCCACAACAGCCACGTCCGGAGTCGCGAAGTGGATCGACTTGGTAACAATTCGCGGAACGGTTACTTCGGACCACGGCCTATTTGAAGCATTTAGCAGGCCGCGATCCATTGCGGAAAGATATTCAAGCTCCGACATCGCCGCATCGGAAACAAAAAGCGCGGACAAAGCTTTTGTCTCAGTGCTTCGCCGGGCCTCGCTCAAAGCAGCCATGACCTTCTCAATCGCAATACGATCGGCGGCCTCATCTGCCCACAAGCAGGCAGAGACGGCAAGGAGGGAGAAACGGAGAATCGTCTTCATGCTACGAACATGCCATGAAACAGTTTGCCCTTTCACCTACGGCTCGACACATTACCAACAGGATGCGCGACCCAGAAGTGGAGAGGTACGGATAGCCGATTCCTCGGTTTGGAGTAGTGAATCTCTCCTTAACTTATGTCGCACACCCTTACCAACAACTCCGGTTGCGGTGCGCTTGCCAATTGCTGTATCATAAAGCTTTGCGGCTCTAGCCTGTACGGCACCGTCCAGTGTCTGTCTGATTAGCCCACATTTCAAGCTCAACCGAGGATAGTTATGTACGCAGTAATTGAAACCGGCGGAAAGCAATATCGGGTCGCTCCGGGCGACGTCCTTCAAGTGGAAACGCTCGCCGGCGACGTTGGCGCGGAGTTGGAACTAGGCCGCGTGCTGGCGGTGATGAACGATTCTAATGAATGGCTCAGCGGGGCTTCCCTTAGCGAGGCTCGAGTGAAGGCCACCATTTCCAGCCACGGACGTGGCGAGAAGATCATCGTGTTCAAGTTCAAACGCAAGAAGCAATATAAACGGACCATCGGCCACCGGCAGAACTACACGCAGGTGACGGTGAACGAAATTTTGGCGTAAGGTGCGATATGGCGCATAAAAAAGGTCTTGGAAGTTCAAAAAACGGGCGCGATTCCAACGCGCAACGCCTCGGCGTGAAAGCCTTCGGCGGTGAAATGGTAACGGGTGGTTCCATCCTGGTACGCCAGCGCGGCACGCGCTTCAAGCCCGGCGAAAATGTCGGCATCGGCAAAGACGACACGCTCTTCGCGAAAACCCAGGGCATCGTAGTGTTTCGCGATCGAGGCCGCGCCGGCAAGTTTATCAGTATCGACCCGAGCCGCTAGGGACTGGGGACGTGGGGCTGGGGACTGGCAACTAGTACTGACCACATCCCGTAGCTATCTCAAAATCCCGCACTCCCAAGCCCCCAGTCCCTAGCCCCCAGCCCCCAATGTTTATTGATGAAGTCAGAATCCGCGTGAAAGCCGGGGACGGCGGCAATGGCTGCCTTGCCTTCCGGCGCGAGAAATTCGTGCCGCGCGGCGGACCCAGCGGCGGCGACGGCGGCCGTGGCGGCGATGTCTTCATGGTCGCCAGCACGCACCACAACACTCTCCTGCATTTCCGTTTTAATCCCGAACACACCGCCGAGCGCGGCCGGCACGGCGAAGGCAGCAACCGCAGCGGACGGGAAGGGAAGTCGATCGAATTGCCGGTGCCTGTCGGAACGGTTGTCTACGATGCCGACACCGGGGAGCTGCTGCACGATTTCACTCAAGCCGGCGACCGGTTCATGATCGCGAAAGCCGGACGTGGGGGCCGCGGCAATCAGCACTTTGCTACCGCCACTCATCAGGCTCCCACTGAACATGAACCCGGGCACGCCGGTGAAGCGAAGTATCTGCGTCTGGAGTTGAAGCTCCTGGCCGACGTAGGTCTGGTTGGGTTTCCAAACGCCGGCAAGTCGACCTTGATTTCGCGCATCTCGGCCGCGCGTCCCAAGATCGCCGATTATCCCTTCACCACGCTCGAGCCGAACCTGGGCGTCGTCAGCGTGGAGGATCGAAGCTTCGTCGTTGCCGATATTCCGGGTCTGATCGAAGGGGCTCATCTGGGTCATGGACTCGGCGTTCAGTTTCTGCGGCACATCGAGCGCACGCGGCTGCTGGTGCACCTGGTGGATGTCTCCGAAAACACCGGCCGCGATCCGGTAGCGGATTTTAAAGTGGTCATGACCGAACTGGAAGGCTTTCGCGAAGACATGCTGCGGAAGCCGATGTTCGTTGTCGCGTCGAAGATCGACGTCGCGCAGGATACCGCGCGGATCGACAGCCTGCGCGCCTTGGCCGCCGACAAAGGCCTGCCGTTTTTCGAGATTTCGAGCGTGACTGGCCTGGGAATTGAAGCGTTGAAATACGCAATGGCTCAAGTTGTCGCGAAACCTGCCGAAGAGGAAGTCAAGGCTACCTAAGGGAGGTATTTCATGATCGGACTTACGCCGGCATTGCAAGGCTTGGCTCGTTCTGAAGCGCAATTCAATCAGGCCGCGCGAACAATCGCCCGCACCCCGTTATCGGCGGGAGAAACGGACACGGTGGATCTGAGCGCCGCGGCCGTGGCGCTGCTTACCGCGCGCAACAACTTCGAGGCCACCACCAAATTCATCAAGACTTCCGATGAGATGCAACAGAGCCTCATCAACACGCTGGGCTAAATTCTGCTGTCATGGTTTAGTGGGCCTCCGCCGTTACATTCCGCCGCCGCCGCTTTCGGAGTTCGTCGATCAACTCTGGTACTACGAGGGTTACTCCCAGCCGCACGCGAAGGAACGCCTTCTGCCGGACGGCTCCATGGAACTGGTCTTCAATCTCAACGAAGACCAAATGCGCGTGTATGAGAGCACCAGCGAGCCGCGCACCTTTCGTGGATCTGTGCTGGTGGGCGCGCATTCAAAGTTCTTCGTAATCGACACCGCGGAACAGACCACCGTCATCGGGGTGCATTTCAAACCCGGCGGCGCCTTTCCCTTTTTCAAATTGCCGGTGGGCGAGTTGCAGGATCGGCACGTGGGGCTGGACACACTCTGGGGTTTGAAAGCTGTGGAGCTGCGCGATCGATTGCTGGAAGCTCCAACACCTGACGCGAAGTTCAGCATCCTCGAACGGGTTCTTCTGGAACAGGCCGCCAAGCCCTTGGGCCGGCATCCCGCTGTCGCTTTTGCGTTGATGCGATTTGGAGCCGTGCAACATCCGCAAAGTGTCGCCGATGTCACGGGGCAGATCGGTCTCAGTTCCCGCCGCTTCATTGACGTTTTCAACAATCAAGTGGGGTTGACGCCCAAGCTATTCTGCCGTGTGCGGCGGTTTCAAGAGGTTCTAAAGCGCCTGGGTATGAAGCGTGAAGTAGATTGGACGCGGATCGCGCTGGACTGCGGATATTTTGACCAGTCCCATTTCATCCACGACTTCCGCGCGTTTTCCGGCATCAATCCAACCAGCTATCTCGCGCACCGGACCGAACACCTGAATCACGTTCCAATCCTGGATTGACGCCCTATTCGTAACGCAAGGCTACCATCGGATCCACTTTCGTCGCTCTACGCGCCGGAATGTAACTCGCCAGCATTGCGATCGACAGCAGGAGCAGCGGAATCGCGATGAACGCCAACGGATCATGGGCGCTGAGGCCGAATAGCATGCTCGACAATACGCGCGATACCGCCGCGCATCCGGCAATACCGGTCGCGGCGCCGATCAAGACCGGCCGCATGGCCTGACGCAGAATCAGCTTCATGACTTCCCGCGCATCCGCGCCAAGCGTCATGCGCAGGCCGATTTCGCGAATGCGGCCACTCACGGCATAGGAAACCACTCCGTACACGCCAATAGACGCCAGCAGCAGCCCCAGCGCGCCCAGTGCGCCTGCAAGAGTCGCGACAATGCGCGGCGGCGTCCGCCAGAATTCCAGATTGTCCTCCAGCCGCGCGACGTCCGCCAGCACGTCCGGATCCAGCGCATGCACGGCCGCTTGAATTCCCTTAGCCGTTGAGGCAAATACGTCCGGCGAATGAACCAACAATTTGAGATGCAATTGCTCTTTTGGACCAGCCGGCAAATAGAGATAGGTCTCGTTCGATCTGGACAAATGGGAAACTTGCGTGTCGCGGGCAACTCCCACCACCTGCTTCGCGGGTGAAGGAGGCTGAGCCAGCAACTTTCCGATGGGATCTTCTCCGGGCCAAAATCGCCGGGCAGTAGTCTCCGTTACGATCGTAACCGCGGCGCCCGCCGTAGTCTCCGCCTCCGTAAAATTGCGGCCCCGAACGATGGGGATGCCGAGCATTGAAAAGTATTCCGGCGTTACCGAGTTGATTTCCACCTGACGCTGGCCGGGCTGGCCGGGCAGCGAGAACGTGGTGCCATCATGCGAATCGCTGAGAGGAGTGACGGCGGTTTGGGCGACGGAGTCTACTCCCGGCAGCGCGGCCATGCGTTCCATGACCTGACGATTGAAAACGGCCGCGTGGTGCGCGTCATAGCCCAGCCCTCTCAGATCGAACGAGACGGTGGCCACATTTTTGAGACTGAACCCAGGGTCGATGGTTTGCGCCAGGTATAACCCACGTAACAAGAGCCCGGCCCCGATCAATAGCATCATGCAGACGCAGATTTGCGCGCCCACCAAGGCGTTGCGAAGGAAGCCACCCGTGCCCGATCGTCCCACCAGTCCGCTGCCGGCGTCTTTCAGTACGCTGTTCAGATCCGGCCGCGATGCCTGCAGCGCCGGCGCCAGACCAAAGACAATTCCAGTGACGATGGTCAAAATCATCGCGTAGCCCAGCACGCCCAGATCTGGTCCGACATTCACTATCACGGGCGGGGTTCCATGCGGCAGGTGCGACAGAATGAATTTCACGATGCCCTGGAACGACCAGACCGAGATGAGCGATCCGAGCGCACCTCCCAGCAGCGCAATGAGCATGCTCTCGGTCAACAGTTGGCGGACGAGCCGTGCGCGGCTGGCTCCCACCGATAGACGTATCGCGATTTCCTTATGCCGGCCCGCGGCTCGCGCCAGCAAAAGATTGGCGACGTTAGCGCAAGCAATCAACAACACCATCCCGACCGCGGCCATGAGCACCGCGCCTACACCGAAAACGAGTTGTCGCGCCTCGGGCATTCCGAGAAACGACGCGGTAGCAATTTGCAGGGAGGTCTTGCGGCCCGGAGTGAGCTGATCGATCCGTCCCGCGATCACGCCGAGGTCCGCGCGCACCCGCTCCACAGAGACTCCGGCCTTGGTTCGACCCAGCAACACCAGCCAACTGCTATCGTCCTTTGCAAGCCAGTTGAAATCATGCTCCAGAACAGGCTGCATGCTGATCGGCGCCCAGAACGCAGCGGGCACCGGCTCGGTACCCTGAAAGCTTTGCGCTGCGACGCCAACAACGGTCAAAAGCCGGCGATTCATCACGATTTTCTTCCCGGCAATCTCGGGATCGGAGCCAAATGCATTCCGCCACAAATCATGATTCAAAACCACGACGGGGCCGGCGCCCTCGGATGCACATTCGGACGCGGTGAATGCCCGCCCCAATGCGGGAGGTGCATTCAACACATCGAAATAGTTGCACGAAGTAAGTTGTCCCAGCAGTTGTTGCGGCCGGTCGCCTCCAAGCGTGACCTGAAGGAAGGGTGTGTAGGCCAGGAGTCCCGAGAAGACATGGTTACCATCGCGATAGGCCACGTATTCCGACGTTGAGAAAAAATTTCTTGAACCGTGAATGTTGCGCGACTTCAAGCCCTTCATTGTCTGGTAAACGCTGACTACCTCGGTAGCATTGTGTACCGGCAGGGGCCGCAGCGCGACGCCGTTCAGGACAGTGAAAATTCCCGTGTTGACGCCGATCCCGAGCGCGATGGCCAGAACGGCGACCGCGGTGAACCCGGGATTCTTTCGCAACGTGCGCGCGGCGTAGCAAAGGTCGCTCCAGAAAGAAGAGACGTAGGTCATATTCATCGCACCTTTCGGTTGATCATACGCGGCGTTGGAATCTCGTGTTCCAGGCAAGAGCAAACTGAATGCCTGGCGCCAGAGCCATCGTCGCGAGCGGGTTCCCGCATTGTATTCTTCCAACAGATCGCCCAGGACGTATTCCGCGGAGCGCAAGAATCGCAGACGAAACAGCAAGACGATGAGTGCGGGAAATTTACGAGCCACGGATCACCTTCGATAGCTCGACCCCTTCCCACATGGCTGCCAGCGCTTTCTGGCTTTGGCGAAGCGCCCGCGCTCCCAACGGTTCAAGGCGAAAATACCGCTTCGACCTGCCCCCGCGCTCGGCAACAGGATCGCCGAACCAGGATGCGACGTAACCCTTGGCCTCGAGACGATCCAGCGTGCGGTAAAGGGCGCCGACGGTCAGCGATCGCTTGGTGCGTTTCTCAATCTCGTGACGCACCGGAACTCCATAGGCATTTTCGCCAAGCCTGAGGACCGCCAGTAAAACAATCTGCTCGAATTCACCAAGATGTTCGCGTGAGGCCATGTATGTCCTGCATAGTAGAACATAGCCATCCCGAAGTCAATGAGGGGCGACATGGGGTGCAGCCTTTCATGGACAGCCTTTCAGAACCGCGACCGTAAGGGAGTGTTAAAAAGTGCCTTCCATGAGCTACTTCGCCAGCACACTCGAACTGGTCGCGAAATTCAGAATCAGGGAAGGATAGATACCCAAAATCAGCGTGCCGAGCGCCGTAGCCCACAACGTCGCCGCGATCCCCGCGCCTAGGGGCTGCAGCGTGACGGTCGAATCGCCCGGCTCGTGCATATACATCACAACGATGATACGCAGATAATAATATGCGGCAACAGCGCTATTCAACAATCCAAGCACCGATAGCCAGATGAGATTCGCGTCCAGCGCAGCTTTAAAGATGTAGAACTTTCCAAAAAATCCGCCCGTCAGTGGAACACCGATCAACGACAGCAGGAAGATGGTGAACAGCGCCGCGGTGACCGGCTGCTTCCATCCCAGGCCCGCCAGATCTTCTACCTCGAGAAACTTTTCGCCCTGCCGCGAGAAATGCGTGATCACCGCGAACGCGCCGACATTCATCAGTGCATAAGCCGCCAGATAAAACATTGCCGCGGCCACGCCGATCTGGCTGTGACTCGCAATCGCCACCATCACGTAGCCGGCATGCGCGATCGAGCTGTACGCTAACAAGCGCTTGATATTGGTTTGACTGAGCGCAGCGAAATTGCCGATCACCATCGTGAGCAGCGCCGACGACCACACAAACGGCTCCCAGCGGGACGTGATGGGCTCAAAGGCGGTCATGAACACACGCAGGAAAACCGCGAATGCCGCGGCCTTGGGCCCAGCGGACATGAACAATGTCACCGGCGCCGGCGCGCCTTGATACACGTCGGGTGCCCACACCTGAAACGGCGCAGCGGAAACTTTGAAAGCGAAGCCGACAAACATCAGCGCGGCGGCGGTGCCTGCCAGGACCATATTCCGTTGCACGCCGGGCGTCAGCAGATAGGCCCGGATATCCATCAGGTTCGTTGTTCCAGTGGTTCCGTAAATCCACGCGATCCCATAAAGCAGAAAAGCCGTGGCGAAAGATCCCAGCAGGAAATATTTTAGTGCGGCCTCATTGTTGCGCTTGTCGTCGCGCAAATATCCCGCCAGAATGTACGTCGCGATAGACGAAATCTCCAGGCCGATGAAAATCATGATCAGCTCATTGGCCGTCGCCATCACGCATTGACCCGTTACCGAAAACAGCAGCAGCGCGTAATACTCAGCCGACGCCGCGTGCTCGCGCTTCAAATATTGCGCTGAAGAAAGCACCGTGAGTATCCCGACGCCGATCACCAACACGCGGAAGAAAGTGCCGAATCCATCCACAATCAGCATGTTCGAAAATGACGTGCCAGGCATGCCGTTGGCCATGATGGCGGCCACGAGAGCCACGATGAATCCCAGCACGGTGAGACCGCTGAGACTATCTTTCTTGTTCCCGCCCAAGAGTGGTTCCAGCAGCATGATCAACGCGCCAATCGCGATCATGATAATTTCCGGCAGGAACCGCAGATAGTCGGTGGCGGACGGCACGAAGCTAGCGGGCATCGGAAAGCTCCTTGGCCCCAGCCTTATTTTGCTGCGCTCGATTTTGCTGCGCCCGAAGCCCCTTGGGCGGCGTGCTATTTCTCACCTGTCGCCCGGCGTCAATCGGTCCAAGCAAAACTGCATTTGACGCTGAAATCGGTGGAATAAAGCTCTGCGTGAAGGTGCCCATCCACACCATCAGGACAATCAGCGGCACGATGATCGCGTACTCGCGCATGTTCAAATCGGGCATGTGACGGCTGACCTCATCGGAGGCGCGTCCGAAGAAAACACGTTGATAGAGCCACAGCATGTAGCACGCCGACAGGATCACGCCGATCGCGGCGAACACGCTCCACTTGAAGTACACCAGTGCCGCGCCCTGCAGCACCAAATACTCGCCGATGAAGTTGTTGAGCATCGGAAGCCCGATACTTGCCAGCATGGTGATCATGAAGACGATGGACAGGTTGGGCGCGGGAGTGGCCACTCCGCCATAAGAAGCAATCTCCAGCGAATGATTTCGTTCGTAGAGAAAACCGACCAGAATGAACAGCGCGCCGGTAGAGACGCCGTGATTCAGCATCTGATAAACCGCGCCATCGAAGCCTTGCTGCGTGAAAGTAAAAATCCCCAGCACGACGAATCCCAAGTGGCTGACCGACGAATAGGCCACCAGTTTTTTCATGTTGGGCTGCACCATCGCCACCAGCGCCCCGTAGATGATTCCGATAATGGCCAACGTGATAATCCAACCGGAGCATCGCCGCGCCGCCTCCGGAAACATCGGCACGCAGAAGCGCAGCAATCCATATGTCCCCATTTTCAGCATGACGGACGCCAGCATGACCGAACCTGCGGTAGGCGCTTCCACGTGTGCATCCGGCAGCCAGGTGTGCAGCGGGAAAAGCGGGACCTTGATCGCGAACGCCACGAAGAACGCCAGAAACAACATCAGTTGCGGGCCGCTATCCAGCGGTATCGATCCGTTTTGCAGCCCGGCCACTATCCGCACGTAATCGAAGGTGTTGCCGGCCTGCGTGTAAAGATAAATAATCGCGCACAGCATCAGCACCGATCCAGCCATCGTGTATAGGAAGAATTTCACGGCCGAGTAAATCCGCCGGTCGTGCCCCCAAACACCGATCAGGAAATACATCGGTACCAGCGCAACTTCCCAGAAAACATAGAAGAGGAAAAAATCCAGAGCGCAGAAAACGCCCACCAGCCCGAATTCCAGCAGCAGCAGGAACGCGAAAAACTCCTTGACGCGCTTGTCGATATGGCGCCAGGAAACCAGCACGCAAATGGGCGTCAGCAGCGTCGACAGAATCACCAGCCACAGGCTGATGCCGTCCAGCGCTACGTGATAGCGGATGGCCGGCGAGCTGATCCAGGGCAGGTCCGTCACGAATGTCCATCTGCCCGGAGTGTTGAACCAATATGGCCCGATCAAGCCCAACGAAAAAATGAAAATTGCCGTGGAAGCGATCAGGCTGAAGCGGCGAATTCCCTCGACGCTCCCCTTGGGAAAGAAAAGAATCATCAGAAACGCGGCTAGCGGCAGGAAGATGACCACATCGAGTAGTGTCATCGAGGGCCTCCCACGAAGCCGATCGCCAGCAGCAACACGATGGAGCCGAGCACCACCCACGCCGCATAACTTCGAATGTTACCGGATTGCAGCAGCCTGAAAATCCGTCCGATGCCGCGTGAACGCGCACCCACTCCGTTGACGATCGCATCGATCAAGCCGGTATCCACGCCCTTCCACAGCACCGTTCGCGATCCTTTTACCAGCGGCTCAACCACCGCGGCATCGTAAACTTCATCCACGAAATACTTGTTGTAGAGCAGGTTGTACAGACCGCCGGCGGACTTGGCCATCGAATCCGCCAAACCCGGCCGCGCAACATACATAATGTAGGCGAGTACAATTCCAACGACGCCCGCCGCGACCGAGATATACATCAGCATTTCGTTCGCCGGCTCGACTTTTTCCGGAAAGATTGGATCCAGCCACTTCGGGATATTGATGAATCCGCCGCCTGCCGAAAGCAGCGCCAGCACGGCCAGCGGAAGGGTCATCACGTAAGGCGATTCGTGCGGATGCTGATGGCCGCGATACTCGCCGAAAAACGTCATGAACAATGCGCGAAAGACATAGAACGCGGTCATCGCCGCGGTCACGACGCCGATCCAGTACATCCACGGGGACCGTACATACGCAGCCGCCAGAATTTCATCCTTGCTGAAGAATCCGGCGAACGGCGGTATGCCCGCGATCGCGATACCGGCGCACATCAGCGTGACAAAAGTAATGGGTGTGTATTTCCGAAGCCCGCCCATCTGCCGCAAATCCTGCTCGCCGCTCAATGCGTGAATCACACTGCCCGCGCCCAGAAATAGGAGCGCCTTGAAAAACGCGTGCGTCATCAGATGAAACACGCCCGCTGAAAACGCGCCCACGCCCGCTCCCAGAAACATGTAGCCGAGCTGCGAAACGGTGGAATAGGCGAACACTTTCTTGATGTCGTTCTGCACCAGCCCGATGGTTGCCGCCAGAAAAGCGGTCGCGAGGCCGATCACCGCCACCCAGTCCATTGCAATCGGCGCATGCATGAACAAAGTTGCCGACCGCGCCGTCATGTACACACCAGCGGTCACCATCGTCGCGGCGTGGATCAGCGCGGACACCGGCGTGGGGCCGGCCATCGCATCCGGAAGCCAAACGTACAACGGAATCTGCGCCGATTTTCCGGCTGCCCCCACCAGCAGCAGCAGGCAGATGATGGTCAGCGTGCCGTACCCCTGCTCCGTGGGCATGCCCTTCGCGGCGTCAAAGACCTTCGTGAAATCGAGCGTGTTGAAATTCTTCACGATCAGAAATACCGCAAGCGAGAATCCGAAATCGCCGATGCGGTTCACGATGAATGCCTTGTTGCCGGCCGTGGTGGCGTACCGTTCCAGAAAGTAGAAGCCGATCAGCAGATAGCTGCAAAGTCCCACGCCTTCCCAGCCCACGAACAGCAGCAGGAAATTCTGCGCCAGCACCAGCACCAGCATGAAAAACATGAACAGGTTTAGGTATGAGAAAAAACGGTAATAGCCGCCTTCGTGCGACATGTAGCCGATCGAATAAATATGGATCAGCAGCCCCACGCCGGTAACCACCATCAGCATTACAGCCGTCAGGCGATCGACCGCGAAATCAACTCCGATTTCGAGAGCGCCGCTCTGAATCCAGGTGAAGTAATGCTCGACGTACTTGGTATCGAGCGACCCCAAACCGAGCAGCGTTTTCACAACCCAGGCAAAGGAAAGCGCCACGGAGCCGATGGCGAACAGATTGATCATCGGCTTGGACATCCGCCGGCCGAACAAACCATTCAGCAGAAAGCCGATCAGCGGAAATATAGGAATCAACCAAAGATACATTTATCGAATACCGTTTTGGGGGGCAGGTTGGTAACCTGCCGCGGGTTGGCAACCCGCGTTCCCCGGGATGTCATGGCGAGCCAATGGCCGATTTTCAATCGGCGGCAGGTTACCAACCCGCCCTACATTAAGTGGATACATGTCAGTATTTCATCGAGCTTACGTCGTCGATCATCAACGTTCCACGATTCTTAAAAACCGTCAGGATAATCGCCAGCCCCACCGCCGCCTCGGCCGCGGCCACCACCATCACGAAGAAACTGAAGATATGCCCGTCCACCTGTTTCAGCGTGTAGGAGAAAGTGACGAAAGTCAGATTCACGGCGTTGAGCATTAGCTCGATGGACATGAAAACCGTAATAATGTTGCGCCGAAAAATGAATCCGGCCACGCCCAGCCCAAAAAGAATGGCGCTCAGGATCAGGTACCAGCTTGTAGGCACGCTAGTTGGCATCCCTCAAATCTCCTTTCTCGCAAGCACGATCGCGCCCAATATGGCGATCAGGATCAGAACCGACGTCACTTCAAACGGCAGCAGATAAACCGTGAACAACTTCATTCCGACATCGGCTGTGGTGCCGCCCTTGAAGGCTCCGAACACAACGCCTTCCGTCCTCGGAAGCATGGCTTGGATGATGAAGCTGATCAGTCCGAGAAACGCCACCAGCAGAAACATGCCCAGGTACTTGGCGAACGCCGACACGCGTAGCGACGTGCCTTCCGCCCCAGCGTTCAGCAACATAATGACGAAGACGAATAGCACCATGATCGCGCCCGCGTACACAATCATCTGCGCCGCGGCGATGAATTCTCCGCCCAGTTGCAGGTACAGAATTGCGAGCGACCCCATCACGCCGATCAACGAAAGCGCGCTCGCGATGGGGTGTGTCTGAGCAACCAGGCTGATACCGCAAAAAACCGCGATGCCGGCAAAGAGGAAAAAGATCAGCGCAGTCATATCTATTTGGAGGAAAGCGCCACGGCCAGTCCCGTGACCAGCAAATTGAACATGGCCAGCGGGAACAGAACGATCCAGGCGAAGCGCATCAACTGGTCGTAACGGAACCGCGGCAGCGTGCCTCGCACCCAGATGAACACAAACAGCAGAACCAGGATCTTTCCACAGAACCAGAACAGCGCCATCAGAATCGGTTTCAACACCGGCAGAAAGAACGTGGCTCCGAACAATGCGGCGATCCCGAGAAACAACAAGGCCGCTCCAGGCAGCGTGAATTTATCCATGCGGCGCGCTGGATTCAAGCCGTGATATAACGCGACCAACCCGGCCAGCCCGAAAATAGCGATAGGAACAAAATCGGAATACGGTTCCGGGAACGGCGGTTGCCATCCACCCAAAAACAACAGTGTCGCGACGGCGGTTACAGTCACCATGTTGGCGTATTCCGCCATGAAGAACGCCGCGAAACTCATGCTGCTGTATTCGGTATGAAAGCCGGCAACCAGTTCGTTTTCCGCCTCGGGCAAGTCGAACGGAATGCGATTCGTCTCGGCAAACGCGGCAATCAGAAATACGATGAAGCCCAGAATCTCAGGAAAAATGTTCCAGCGCGGAATGAAGCCCAGCCAGTACCCGCTCTGATAGTTCACCATTTCGCGGAAGCTGAGAGTGTTCGCCAACAGCAATGGCGCGGCCACCGCCAACGCCAGCGGCAGTTCGTAGCTGATCATTTGCGCGGAGCTTCTCAGGCCGCCCAGTAGCGCGTATTTGTTGTTGGACGCCCAGCCACCCAGCGCCACGCCGTAAACGCCCACCGAAGATATCGCGATCACAAATAGAATGCCGACGTTCAGATCCGTGAGCTGCATCCAGGTGGTGACAGAGCCAATCGTAATCTGTGGACCGAACGGCAGAACAGAGATGGAAATCAACGCCAGGGTTACGGCCAGGAACGGGGCGAGAAGATAAAAAAACTTGTTGACGTGCGAGGGCAGCACACCTTCTTTAGTAATCAACTTCACTACGTCGGCCAGCGGCTGCAACAGCCCGTGCGGCCCCACCCGGTACGGTCCAACGCGAAGCTGAATGTGTCCAATCACCTTGCGCTCGATCCATTGCAAATAGGCCAGCGCGGTGAGAAACACGAAAGCGATAATGCCCGCCTTGATTAGGCTCAGGATGAAAAAATTCATGGATGATCTACGGCCGCTGCCCCGAGTACAATTCGCCCGGCGCTTCCACCACGGAGTTTAGTTTTTTCGAATAACGGCCCAGCGAACCCGAAGTGAAAAGAGTATCGCGCGCGGACTGAATCAGGTCCGGCCGCGAGCTCGACCGCACGTGGCCGTTCACCGGACTGGTTTGCGCTGCTCCTCCCGTGGCGACGATGGGCAAAGGAATATTATAACCACGGACGTCCTTTCGAATCTCTTCAAAAATCTTCTCGGGCGTCCAGATGCCGATGTTCACGCCCATTTCTTTCGACAACAGGCCAATGATTTCGAGATCGGATTTCGTCCCCATCACTTTCAGGCCGGCCTTCAGACGCTGCACTTCGCCGCAAACATTAGTGACTGTTCCATTTTTTTCATATGCGGACGCTGCCGGAAAAATTACATCGGCGCGCCGGGCGGTCTCCGTCAGAAACATTTCATTCACCACTACGAAGGCGTTGGCCGCCCCAAGCTTCGACCGCTTCAGCGGATTCGCGCCTACCACCCACAGCACATTCAAATCCGCTGCCGACAGAATTTCGTCGTACGGCATCCCGGACCCGCCGATCGCCTGATACCCCGGTCCAACATCCGGCGACAGCCCCATATCCGAAGCCCCGCGCGAATTCGAGTAATCCAGCAGGCAAACATAACGCACCGGGATCCCCAGCGAATCGCCAAACAGAACCAGCTTGCGGACCGCATCGCCCTTGATCGTGTCCCCGAACAGGATCACCAGCTCTGGCTCCTTCTTCAATTGATCGCGAAGCAATTCAAGATCGCTAAATTCACTTCCGGGGACCGTGATGATGCTGCGCACTGCCTGTTGCTGCTCGCGTACGGGTCC
>CATPCJ010000081.1 GCA_955652915.1 uncultured Bryobacteraceae bacterium | reverse complement strand
TTTTTCGGATGGCCGCAAAGCCCCGATAAATTGCATCAGGATCGCTTATGAGGCATCAGAACGTCGGAGGGAAGGGAGGATTCAAGCTGACAAAAAGCTCTTGCTCCGAACTATACAGCTCGGTATTCTGGCCATGCTCAGCGGAGGATACGGCTCTGCAGGGACACAACCGGAGCGCCGTCTGAGTCGGGAGGCCTAACAGCCCTTGCTTGAAAGCCGGAGAGAGGCAACTCTTTCCGGCTTTCTTGTCAGAGACAGTTATTTGGATTTGCGTCTACCGCCGTTTTCGCGTAGCGTATAGTGGAAGAAGGAGGGCGGTTCGCGATGACCATTGAAATTCATAAACCGGAACTCGAAGCGCTCATCCAAGAGCGGATGAAGACGGGCGCTTTCCAAAGCGTGGAGGACGTGCTCATCCAGGCGCTCAAGTCTTCACCGTCGAGTGAGGAGGGTGCGCCGCCAGTGCGCAAGCCCAAGAAGAATCTCGCTCAATTCCTTCTGGAGTCCCCGCTGCGCGGGTCGGACTTACGACTTGATCGTCAGAAGGACTATCTCCGGCCCATTGACCTGTGAGCGGGTTCCTTGTCGATACAAACGTTATCTCTGAGTTCATCAGACCGCAACCGGATTCACACGTAATACGCTGGCTCGAAGCCGCTGATGACGTACGGCCTAACTGCGTCCGTTACGAAACAATTTCGCGGTTTTCATAATTGGAGAGGCGGGCTAACGCCGCCGCAGGAACACGCCCGCGGCTAATAGTCCCGCACCCAACAGAGCGAACGTGCCGGGCTCCGGGGTGGCCGAATTAAATGCGCCGTTGATCGAGTTCAACGTCAGATCCCGGCTCGGAAAATCGCCGAACGTGTCCTCGACCATGAAGATCTCCTCCACGGGCAAGGATCCGAGGAGCGCCAGCGCCGCGGCGTACGTGGTGAACGGACTTCCCCCGTTGAACTGCGACGTATCGTACCGGCCTGCGTCGTTGTTCCCGATCAGGTTCACGCCGCTCCAGGTGTTCAGCACTGCGTTCGTGTCCGTAAAGTTGGGCGAGTTTCCGAAAAAGATATGCAGGTTCTTCTCCGTCCCGTTGTCGTTCAGCCCCACCGAAAGGCGCGGCGATCCCCCGCCGCGCCGCCTGCGTTCGACGTAAATATGGAATTCAGGACGGTTAACTGACCAAATGTCACCATCTGGTTCGGCACGAAGTCCACGTAGCTAAACGTCGAATTCGTCGCCGTCAGATGGAAGGTCCCATTCATGTTTTGGGTGGCTTGGTTACCGTCGTTGCCGGGCCCCAGATTGTACGAACCGGTGAGCTGAGCCGCCGAAATGGCGCCGGCCAGCAGCGCACAAAGACACAAGGGTGCTGCTATACGCATGTGGTTACTCCTCCGAGTCACTTGACAGTCTACTCTATCGGCTGGCGGGCGGGGCGGGTTTATGCAGGTTGACACTGGGTTTCCGTTGCCTCGGCCGTTGCCTCGGCCTTCGCCGGGCTCGCTGGATCACTTGGTCATCCATGGCGAGGATTACGTTTATGCGCACGCCTCTTCCCGACGGCTGAGCGTAAAAAAGGGGTGACAGGCACACCGCTGTCCACGCGCCGAAGAACATTGTGAATTGAATTGACTCCGCCGTGCTAGAAGAAGCAAGAGGTGGGCACCGGTTAGCATACAAATCGGTATACATTTCATCACACTTATGCTACGCTCATGCCAGTATGAAATCTGCAGGCCGCACACCCAATGTTCGAATCAGCCCGCATGCCCATGAACTGCTCCAGCAGATCGCAGAGGAGGAGCAGCGGTCCATGCAGGCGGTTCTGGATCAGGTCATTGAGCTTTACCGCCGAGAGAGATTCTTGCGTGCCGCGAACGCGGATTTCGCGGCTCTGAAGCGTGATCCAAAAGCGTGGAAGGACGAACTCCGTGAGAGGGAACTCTGGGATCGGACTCTGGCCGATGGACTTGCCAAGAAATGAGTGCCTCGGAGCCATCGCGCGGAGAGGTCTGGGACCTCAGCTTTGATCCTACACTGGGACACGAGCAGGCCGGCGTCAGACCCGCACTGGTGGTATCAGTGGATCTCTTCAATGAGGGCCCAGCGGAGCTCGTCGTAGCTATCCCGATCACACGAACGGCGAGAAGAATCCGCTGGCATGTCCAAGTGACCCCGCCGGAGGGCGGGTTGGTGGCGGAGAGCTTCCTCCAATGTGAAAATGCACGATCTGTCTCGAAGAGCAGGCTCAAGCGTCTACGCGGCCGAGTGTCGGTAAGCACGATGCGGGAAGTGGATGACCGGTTGCGCATTCTGCTGGGACTTTGAATATCAGGCGCCGCAATCGCTGCTTGTCAACCCGCCAGGAAAGGATTGACGATCGGGACACCGCCGAGCAGCGCGCCGTGCTGGAGGTCTTCGCTGTAAAGTACCGCTGCACCGGCGAGTCGCGGCGTGAACAATCGGCGCATCCCAAAGAGATCCGCTTTAGCCGGCGCAGCTCGATGGCTGCAATCACATTACCTGCCTCAAAGTGGACCACGCGCCCGCGGGCGAACAGTTGGAGAGATATCACCGGCAGACTACTCCGCTGATGGTCCGTGATGGAATCGCGCCAGACTGTTCTGAGGCGCGGATGCGTCATCGGCCTAGATCGGAATATTGGTGTCGAAGATGCCAGCCCGTTCATGGCCTCTCGTGAAGTTCCTCACGATTGAACTTCCAGCCGCGGGAGTCGCCTTGAGAGAGCCTTTCGAATTCCCCGGCGTACTCAGCCGGGTCGATCTTTCCACACCGTTGTTCCAGGTAATCCCGGATGAGCTGGTTGACACTGGTTCCCATTGCCTCCGCCTTATGCCGGGCCCGTTGGATTACCTCTTCATCAATGGGAAAGGGTCACGTTCATATTACCCACCATACGTGCGCACAGATGCTGGGTCAAGCATTACGCGCCTCGAACACGGGAGCCGAGAAAGTGGTGACAGGCACCCGCTGTCCACGCGCCGGAGAACATTTGTTCATGCCTCGATATCGTGGCGGCTTGGGACAGCGAGCCTGTCACCACTTTTAGGCGGGAATTTCAACCGCGATTGGGTGTTTGTATTTGCACTCGGCGTTGGGACATTGGGCCACTGGTCCGGCCTTCAGCCACTTTTCGATCATGTAGCTGGAGCCACACTCGGGGCACTTCTCCTGCAGCGGCTTGCCCCACGCCACGAAATCGCAATCCGGATAGCGGCTGCAACCGAAGAATGTCTTGCCCTTTTTTGAGCGGCGCTCCACCACCTCGCCTTCCGAACAATTCGGGCAGGGGACGCCAATTGTCTTCAGTTTTACGAATTTGCACTTCGGATAATTGCTGCACGCCGTAAACTCTCCGAAGCGGCCATTTTTCAGAACCAGATTACTTTGGCACTGCGGGCATTTTTCGTCCAACGGCACATCGGACTTCTTCTGTTCGCCGCCGATTTTTTTGGTGGTCTTGCAGTCCGGATATCCGGAGCATGCATAGAAGGTCCCGAAGCGGCCCTTCTTCAAAACCATGGGGCGGCCGCAATTTTCGCAATACTCCTCGGCATCCTGCTCGGTCAGGTCCGCCTTATCGATATCGGGCAGATCCACCGTCAGCTCGCGCGTATTGGTGCACTCGGGATATCCGGTACAAGCAATGAAACTGCCGTGGCGGCCCCACTTGATGACCATCGGTTTGCCGCACTTGTCGCAGACCAGGTCGGTCGGCTTTTCCATGCGCTTGATGTCGGTCATGTTGCGCTCGGCGTGCTCCAGATCTTTCTGGAAGCGCTCGTAGAACTCGGCCATCGCCACGCGCCAGTCGAGCTTGCCTTCTTCGATTTCGTCCAGCTCTTCTTCCATGCGAGCTGTATATGTCACGTCGAAGAGATTTTCAAAACTCTCCAGCAGCAGATCGGTGACAACCATGCCGAGTTCGGTGGGTATGAACTTGCCGCCTTCCTTCTTTACGTACTCGCGTTCCTGAATGGTCGAGAGAATCGAGGCGTAGGTGGAAGGGCGCCCGACGCCGTCCGCTTCCAGCTCTTTCACCAGCGTCGCTTCGTTGAAACGTGGCGGCGGCTCGGTGAAGTGCTGTTCGGGCAAGATGGACTTGAACTTTAATTCTTCGCCCTGTGCGACGACGGGAAGGCGATGCTTTAGTTCTTCGTCGTCTTCGTCTTTTTGATCTTTGCCTTCCTCGTAAACTTCCAGGAAGCCCTTAAATTTCGGGACACTGCCAGTGGCGCGGAACATATAGGTTGCGCCATCCTTGCCCTTGGCCGCCACATCGATGGTGGTTTGATCGAACACGGCCGGCGGCATCTGCGACGCAACAAAGCGCATCCAAATCAGCCGGTAAAGCTTGAGCTCGTCTTCCTGCAGATATTGCGCGACCTCTTCGGGAGCGCGCCGCGCCGAGGACGGGCGAATGGCTTCGTGCGCATCCTGGGCGTCCTTTTTGCCCTTATATACGTTGGGCGATTCCGGACAAAACTGCGGGCCAAATCGATCCTTGATCAAACCGCGCACGTCGTCCAGCGCATCGTTGGATACACGGGTGGAATCGGTACGCATGTAGCTGATCAAGCCGACCGAGCCTTCCGCGCCAAGCTCCACGCCTTCATAAAGGCGCTGCGCCAGCATCATGGTCCGCTTGACGCTGAATCGCAGTTTGCGCGAGGACTCCTGTTGCAAGGTAGAGGTGATGAACGGCGGAACGGGATTCCGTTTCTTCTCACGCGTGGTTACGGAATGTACGAGATACTTCGATCCATCGACCTGATCGACCAGCGATTTCGCCGTGGCTTCGTCCGCGACTTCGATGGCCTGATCGTCCTTTTTGGTGAAGCGCGCGGTAAGCACCGGCGGCTTCCGGGCGTTGAGCTGGACGTCGATAGTCCAGTACTCACGCTTCACGAAGGCGCGGATTTCGCGCTCGCGGTCGACAATCAGACGCAGTGCAACCGTTTGAACGCGTCCGGCCGAGAGCCCGCGGCGGACTTTATCCCAAAGCAGCGGTGAAATTTTGTAGCCGACCAGCCGGTCTAGAATGCGGCGCGCCTGTTGCGCGTCCACCAGGTTCAGGTTGACGGCCAGCGGAGTTTCAAATGCCTTTTGTACGGCCTTGGCCGTGATTTCGTTGAACATGACGCGGAAGAACTTGGGGCCCTTCTTGGCGCCGTCCAACTCTTCTTGCAGGTGAAAGCAGATAGCCTCGCCTTCACGATCCGGATCGGCCGCGAGATACACATTGGTCATCCCTTTGGCCGCGGCCTTCAGTTCTGAAATTAGTTTCTTCTTGCCTTCGATGACCTCATAGTGCGGCTCGAAGCCCTTGTCCACGTCGACCGAAAGATCTTTTTTCGGAAGATCCTTGACGTGTCCGAGCGAGGCCTTGACGACGTACTGGGCGCCGAGATATTTACCGATCGTTTTCGCCTTCGCCGGCGATTCGACGATGACGAGAGATTTTGCCATAGATGATTAGATCCGTAGAAACGTTGACTGTCTTAGGGTGATGGTTAGAACCTACCACACTTTAACAAAGTTCTTGCCGGGGAGTTGCCTGATTAAGCCTAGCATCTCCAGTTCGAACAGTGCGGCAATTATTTCAGATGAAGTTAGGGTATCAAAAGTTTCGAGCAGTTCGTCAAGGTGGGTAGGGGTATCGGGCTTTAGCCGAACCATCAGGTCACGGCTTCCAGGGCTGATCTGGTCCGCGAATGTGGGCTTTTCGTCCTTTATTTCCAATGGGATCTGGGCGAAACGGGCTTGCGCCTTGGCGATGAGGGCGCGCCGCGTTTCGGCCGGCAGCTCGACCAGAACGTCGTTCCATTCCTGAACCAGCTTACCCCCTTGCTTGATGATCAGGTTGGGGCCCCAGCTCATTTTTGAAGTGATGTTACCGGGGACGGCGAAGACTTCGCGCTGTTGCTCCAGCGCCATTCTGGCGGTGATGGCCGAGCCGCTGTATTGCGCGCCTTCGACGATCAGAACCCCTACGCTCATACCGCTGATGATCCGATTGCGGATTGGAAAATTCTGAGGATAAGCGGGCGAGCTCATCGGAAACTCTGAGACGATGAGCCCCTTTTCGGCCATCTGAGCAGCGAGGTTTCGATTCTCCGCCGGATAAACCAGATCCGCCCCGCAGCCGTAAACCGCCACCGTGTCGCCGCCTATGGCCAGGACGCTTTTGTGGGCGGCGGTGTCGATACCACGGGCCATACCGCTTGCGATGGTGAGACCGGCCTGGGCGAGATCGGGCGACAGGCGCTCGGTCGCCGCGATCCCATACACGGTGGGCCGGCGTGTGCCGACCACGCCCAACATGATGGTGTGCAGCAGCTCGATTCTTCCGCGCACGAACAAGGCGATCGGTGGATCGAAAATTTCCTTCAGGCCTGGAGGATAGCGGGGATCGGTGATAGCGATTAGCTGAGTGCCGGTCTCCAGCATTTTCTGTTGCTGATCGACGGCGTCCTCAAAGGTGCAGCCGCTGGCTATCGTTTGCGCGATACTGCCGGGCAGGCCGCTGGCCTCGAGATCGGAACGGGAGGCGCGGAAGATGGCCTGTGCTGTGTGGAATTGAGCCACCAGCTTGTTGGCTTTGCGGGTGCCGAGCCCGGGGATGAGCCGCAGGGCGAGCCAGTGCAATTCCTCTTCTTTGGTGAGAGCTGGGGCGAGCATGCGTCTTGGTAGAAGGTGCTGGAAGGCAAAGCAAGTTCTCCGGGAATACGGAAGAGATCTTTCTGCGCTAATTGTTGAGAATCTTGACCGGACCGGCTTTCCAGCGGGTTTGGCCGGCTGAAAGCCTTAATGCCACATAGTTTCCCAAAAGTGAGGAGTGCGCCAAGAACTGTAGGGCGCCCTCCCGGTCCGCGCGGTCCCCCTGGACCCGCTGTTCATAG
Source organism: uncultured Bryobacteraceae bacterium (assembly GCA_955652915.1). GTDB lineage: Bacteria > Acidobacteriota > Terriglobia > Bryobacterales > Bryobacteraceae > Palsa-89. The sequence goes on along the minus strand of CATPCJ010000081.1, from coordinate 17,262 downwards.
GGGACCGACGAAGACAGGCCAGGAGGCCTGTCCCACAATGTGTAATCGCTTGCATCACTGATCTGTGATTCTTAGCTTGGGCCCGCATGTTGGTACACCTTCCAACCTAGATAGCGCGTGGCCGCCTCATGCACCGCCGCACCAACCGGAGCCAGATTTGCCGCAACATGATGTTCGAAACCACGCTCACAAATATAGCGGAGCAGTTCCTGTAGCTTTGGAATCCGCACCACGCCGGCGCCGCCAAACGTATCCAGCGGATCGTCGGTGAACTCGCCTTCCCCAACGTAGCCGTGAATCGCCCCTTCGCGATCGTTCGTCGAAAAACGGGCGAAGCTCATAGGGCCGGGCTTCACCAGCCCTACACAAGTACCGTAAGTGTTCTCCTTGCCGACCGTACCCGCGATAATTTCCTGGAAATCCATGCGCGCCGATTTGAAAAAATGCTTGGGAAGATTGCTGCAATGGAAGCAGACCGCTTTATCGGGATCGTCGCCATAATTGTTGTTCCAATCCAGCAGCGCGCTCGGCGTTTCAGAAGCAAGCTGCAAGGCGTGCATCCCCACCACTCCGCAAATATCCACCTCGCAGGCGCTGGACATCAGGTTCTCGCTCATCATGCTCATCACCGTACACGGCACCACGCCGAAGAATTCTTCGAGCGAAGTCCAGCACTGCACCGCGCTGATGGCCACTTGCGTCTGCTCCATCCATTGATCGATCACAGCGCCCAACTTTGCCATCTTCAGCAAAGCCTCGGCCGGGACCTGATCGGTGGAAACATAGCGGCGAATCGATTCCAGCTTCGCAACCGCGGCGGAGTCCCGGTCGCCCATGCGCTGGATACGCCCCAGTATTTCGGAAAGATCGATCGGCTCCACGGAAATGCCGTTGGCTTCGAGAATCTTTTCGCTATAGCGGACGGTGTTGAATGCCGCCGGCCGGGCGCCGATAGCGCCGATGCGCAAGCGGCGTAGGCCCCGCACCACACGGCAGACGGCGGCGAACCAATCCAGATCGCGCCGGAAAATCTCGGAGTCCGGAGCCTCGGTGTGCAACGTCGTCAACGAGTAAGGGATACCGTATTGCATCAAATTATTGCAAGCCGACATTTTGCCGCAGAAACTATCCCGCCGATCCCGAATCGTCATGCGGGCGGGAGTATCCGGAGTGGCCTGCACCAGCACCGGGACATGCAGATCCGCCATGCGCAACGTGTCGGCAATCGCGCGCTCATCGCCAAAGTTCGGCAGGGTGACGATGACTCCGTCGATCGCATCGCGGCGCCGCTTAAAAAGATCCGCGCAACGCGCCGCCTCAACCCGCGTTTCCACGGCGCCATGCTTGGTCTCTTCGGGACCAACCGCGACCGCTTCATAACCGGCCTTCTCGATCGCAGCCAATATCTCCGTCCGTCCACTTCGCGCCAGGTGATCCGGAAAGAATCCGCGGTTGCCAACGATCACACCGAAATTCATCCGGCGGGATTTGTCGTTCATCATCTAATTATTATCTACCGGGGCGCGGACACACTGTAATCGCTTGCATCGATGAGCCCCGTCGAGTCTCACGAGCTTTAATTAAATGTAGGGCAAACGCTCCGTTCGGCCAGCCCGCCGGGTCTTCATCACCTTTGGTGCGCGGCAGGCCCATGAGCCCTCGCTTACGGTCGCGGTTCTGATTGGAGTCCAACTAACGCTTGCGAGACGCGGATGGCGCAGGTCCCGTCGAATCGCGCACCATGAACTCCGGATCGATGACTATCTCGTGCTCGGCCGCCGCCGCTCCCGGCTGTGGAATCAACGCGTCCACAATGATGTGGCCGATCCGCTCGCGCGGGATGTGAACCGTTGTAAGCGCCGGATAACAGAACTCGGAGAGCTTGACGTTGTCGAATCCGGTAACGGAAACATCCTGCGGCACGCGGATCCCGCGCTCGCGCAGCTCGCGTAGCGCTCCCACAGCCGTTATGTCGTTCACGCAAACGATCGCCGTGGGGGAATAGCCGGAGGCGAGCAGCGAACGCGTGGCCTGCCGTCCGCCCTCGAGCGTATCGGCGTCCGCCGCGGTCTTGACTTCAAGCGAGGGATTTCGCGCCACCGCGTCCAGCACCGCGCGCATTCGCTCATTGATCGGCGCCAGCCTGGCATGATGCCCAACGAAGCCCAGCCGCCGGTGACCCAGACTATGCAAATAATCCACCACCTTCTCGATGCCGCGCCGGTAATTGACGCGTATGTTGGTGATGTTGGGCCGCGGCGAGCCGACATCGTAGAACACCACCGGTATACGGCTTTCGGTCAGTTCTTTTATTAGCGCCGGATCCATCTCCGACACCACCACGGCCAAGCCCGCTACGCGCCGGCCGATCATCAACCGAATGCTGGCGACCAATTGCTCGGGACGATAATCGGTATTGGCCACCACCACTTCATGACCGCGAGCATGTGCATCGGCCTCCACCGGTTTGTAGATGTCGAAGAAAAACGGGTTCTCCATGTTGGAGGCGATGAGACCTATGGTGCGGTTTTTGCCTCCCGCCAAACTGCGCGCATGGAGATTAGGATGGTATTTCAACTCAGCGATGGCCTTCATCACCCGGGCCCGCGTCGAGCCCTTGACCACGCTTGTATTGTTCAATACCCGGGACACCGTAGCCGTGGAAACTTTGGCTCGCCGGGCAACTTTATCGAGGCTCATGTTGTTTCCCCATTGTATTCGTTGCCGCGTTGGCTCCGAAGGAATTCTCGTGTTGCCAAGAGCCGAGTGCAGCCAGTTCACAACCCGTCTGCACACAAGATGTTGACAGTAATTTTACAACTTCGAAGGATACAAGAAACCGCGCCATGGAAAGATGGGACATGCGAACATTTGCTTCCGCGGACTCACAATTCTAGCTGCGCTTGTGTCAACCAGCGCCTACGGACATAGTTACGGCCCCCCTCCTCGCGTCACTGGCGGCGCGGGAGATAATCCCAAAGGCTGCACTTTGTGCCATTCGAGCAGCCCCCTCAATTCGGGCAAGTCGTGCTTACTACGATTTGGATAGGGGAATACATCGCGGTCAAGCAACACAATCGGAATGCGCGCATTTCCCAGGCGAGACAAAACAGCCACTAACAAGCTGGAAGCTGGAGGCGAGCGCGCAGGCCGCCTGTGGGCGACGTCTCTAAAGAGATTGATCCGCCGTATAATTCCGCCAGATCGCGCACAATGGCGAGTCCCAGACCGGAGCCTGGGGCGGCTTCGTCGGCGCGCACTCCCCGCTGTAGAACCGACTCACGCATGGACGCCGCCAGCCCCGGGCCATCGTCATCGACGGTGATGAGAACGACCGCAGCGGCCTGCGACGATTCGATCACGACCCGAGACTTGGCCCACTTACAGGCATTGTCCAGAAGATTTCCCAACATTTCATCGAGATCTTCGCGTTGTCCCCGCGCCGAGTGTTCAGCGGAGACTCTCACCGCGATGTCGAGCTCGCGATCAACGTGCAGCCGCCGCAATGTGCGGGACAGTCCCTCGACCGAAACCAGCACCGAACATCGAGCGCCTGGGGTGGCTCCCGATGCAGCCGCGCGCGCATGGGCCAGGTGATAGTCGACTTGCCGGCGCATCCTTTCCACCTGCTGTGCGATAGCTCCGGCAATATCCGCATGACCTGCTGCTTCGGCGCGCTCCGCTTCCTGTGCCAGCACGGCGAGTGGCGTTTTCAGGCCGTGCGCGAGATCGCCGGCGGTGGCCAGCGCGCGCTTTACCACCCGCTCGCGGTGCTCCAGGAGCGTGTTGAGATCGCTGACGAGAGGCTTCAGTTCAACGGGATAATTTCCTCCGACGCGGCTGTCGCGGCCGCCTCGCACGTCCGACAATCGCGAACGCAGTTCTTTAAAGGGAGACAAACCGCTTCGCAACCCCAGGAGTCCCGCGGCCATGAACATTACGGCGAGCATCAACAGCCCGACATGATTCATGCGCAGTACGCCGGGCGCTCTTGGAATGAACACAAGAAAAATGAGGTGTGCGATTGGGAGTAACCCCGCGGTCCACAACAGCGATCCTAAGATTACCCGCCACCGCAGCGAGTTCACCAGCCTCATTGCCCGGCCTCGATCCGATAACCTAGCCCACGCACAGTTTCTATCAAGGACGCGCCCAGCTTTCTGCGGAGCCGCGCGATGAACACTTCGACCGTGTTGGAATCGCGATCGAAATTCTGCGCGTAGATGTGCTCGGTCAACTCAGCTTGAGATACGACGCGGCCACGGTGGTGCATTAAATACGAAAGCACGCGGAACTCGTGGCCGGTAAGTTTCACGGGCATTCCGGCGACAGTCACCTTCGCGCTCCTGGAGTCCAGGATAAGATCCCCACAACGAAGCTCGGCGGTCACCTGTCCGCTCGCGCGCCGGATAAGCGCTCGAAGGCGCGCCAGAAGTTCTTCCATGCGGAATGGTTTTGAGACGTAGTCGTCGGCGCCGCCATCGATACCTTGAACTTTCTCATGCCAGCTTCCGCGGGCGGTCAAAACGAGCACCGGCACAAAGAGGCCTGCGTCGCGCCATCGGCGGAGCAGCGTCAGGCCATCGATCTTAGGCAGTCCAAGGTCGAGCACGATGGCATCGTAGCGCTCGGTTCGTCCCAGGAAGTCGGCGCGCTCGCCGTCGGCTGCGCAGTCCACGGCATAACGGGCGTCGAGGAGCGCGGTCTCAATCTGCCTGGCTAGCAGCGTTTCATCCTCAACCACCAAAACTCGCAAGCGGTCCCCCGGGGGCTCACCATACTTATAACAGACGAAGCTGAACGGCGGATGAATGGGGCATTCAGCGGAGCTTCAGCGCTGTTGTCCCAAACTGGTCGCTCATGATTTCTCTGCAGCAAGTGACGAAGTGCTACAACACCTCCGCCGGGCCGTTCCTGGCGGTAACGGATATCGATCTCGCGATCGGGGCCGGTGAATTTGTAGCAATCACGGGCAAGTCCGGAAGCGGCAAATCGACGTTGCTGAATATGCTCGGCGGCATTGACCGTCCCTCCTCGGGCTCGGTGACGGTGGGCGGCACAGCAATAGAGAACATGCATGAAAACCGGCTCGCAGCGTGGCGGGGACGCACGATTGGATTCGTGTTCCAGTTTTTTCAACTGCTTCCTACTTTGACGGCGGCGGAGAATGTGATGCTGCCGATGGATTTTTCGCGCACCTTGCCGGCCGCTCAACGGCGGCGCCGCGCTCTGGAGTTGCTGGACACAGTTGGTGTGATGGACCAACGGGACAAGCTGCCGGCCGCGCTATCCGGAGGCCAACAGCAAAGGGTCGCGATCGCGCGGGCGCTGGCGAACGATCCGCCCGTGATTCTTGCCGACGAACCAACGGGCAATCTCGATTCGCAGACCGGGGCCGCGATTTTCCGGCTGTTTGGAGAGCTGGCGTCGCGCGGAAAAACGGTGGTGGTGGTAACGCACGAACACGACTTAGCTGGGCTCATCGATCGGAGTGTTGAGTTGGTGGATGGAGCGATGGTCTCTCGATGACCGCATACTCGCACAAGATCATTCGCGATTTCTGGCAGGAACGTACGCGATCGGTTTTGGTGGTGTTGGCGATCGCGGCGGGAATCGCGGGATTTACCACCGTGCTGTCCGCGTACGCAATTCTCACCCGCGAATTGGATCGCGGCTATCTGGCTACCAACCCGGCTTCCGCCACCCTACGGACGGACGCGGTGGATGACGCGCTGATCGACGCGATTCTCGCGAACCACGAGATCAGCGATGCCGAGGCGCGGCGAATAGTGAACGGCCGGATGAAAGCCGGACCGGCGGAGTGGCGGAACCTGGTTCTGTTCGTGGTCAAGGATTACGGGAATATTCGCGTCGGCAAACTTGACCCGCAGCAAGGCGCATGGCCTCCGGGCACTGGCGAAATACTGATCGAACGGGATGCGCTGCAGGTAGCGCGGGCGCGAATCGGCGACACGGTTGTGGTCAAAACCGGCGGCAGTAAAGAGCAGCCGCTGCGCGTGAGCGGCACCGTCCACGACGTCGGACAGGCGCAGGCGAGGATGGAAAATCTGGTGTATGGCTACATTACGGTGGCAACGCTGGCGCAACTCGGGGAATCGCCATTTTTGGATCAATTGAACATCCTGGTCGCGGACCGGAGGTTTGACGAGTCGCATATTCGCAGCGTCGCCGCCGGCGTCAAGAAGTTGGTGGAGAGCCGGGGACATCCCGTGCGGCGCGTTGATCTTCCTAAACCAGGCAAGCACCCGCACGCCGACATCATGGGACTGTTGCTGCTGGCGATGTCGAGCTTCGGTTTTGCAATTCTGGCGCTCAGTGGAATTCTGGTTTTCAATTTGCTAACCGGCCTGATGGCTTCGCAAGTCCGGCAGGTGGGGATGATGAAAGCGGTCGGCGGTGCGCGCGGGCAGATAGCGGGTATTTATTTCGCTCAGGCGGCTCTGCTGGGAATCGCCGCGATTCTGGTGGGCCTGCCGATCGGCAGGTTTGGCAGCTACCAACTGTGCCGGTACCTGGCCGTTTTTCTCAATTTTGACATCACCAGCTTTTCCGCGCCGGCATGGGTCTATTTACTGGTGGCTGTGGCCGGTTTGTTAGTGCCGCTGTTGTCCGCGGCGTACCCGGTGTGGAAAGGCAGCTCGATTCCGGTGCGCGAGGCTCTTGCCGATTTTGGTGTCTCGCGGCAGGCTTTCGGCAGCAGCGTGTTCGATCGCATCCTGGCCGGAATGGGCGGTTTGTTTCGTCCGGTGCTGCTCGCCATTCGCAACAGTTTCCGCCGCCGCATGCGTCTGGTGTTGACGCTGGTGACACTGGGAGCGGGCGGACTCTTCTTCATGGCGGCGCTCAATATCAGGGCCTCCATGATTCACACGCTGGATCGGCTGTTCGATTCGAGGAAGTCCGACTTAACGGTTAGCTTCGGCGGCGCGTATCCGATGGAGAAGATCGAGCGCGCGATTCGAAATACGCCGGGCATCGGTGCATGGGAGGGCTGGATCGTCACCGAAGGATCCATCCCGGTGGCAGGAGAAACGTCCACCGAAAAAGGAGGACACCACGGAGCCGGCGCCCCATCGGGAAATCGTTTTTCGATAGTAGCCCTGCCACCGGACACAAAGTTCCTGAGGTTCGACATCGTGAAGGGCCGAGCTTTGCAACCCGGCGATACCGACGCCATTGTGTTGAACAGCGCGTTGGCTGCCCGGTACTCCCAGATGAGGGTTGGCAACGCGGTAATGCTGCGCACGGGCCCCGCCGAGATGCAGTGGCGGGTAGTGGGCATCGCGCGCGAAGCTTTTTCCCCGCCGGCTGCCTACATCTCGAAGCCGTATCTCGAGAAGGTTGGCGGCCACTCGGCGATAGCCAGCACGGTTCGACTGGTTCTGGACAAGTCGGATTCCGCCTCGATGAGCAACGTGAGGGCCAGCCTGGATCGAAACCTGGAACAGGAGAATATCCGTGCGCTCGCGAGTACTACGAAAGCCGACAGCAGGTACGGATTCGATCAGCACATGCTGATGATTTATGTTTTTCTGATCATCGCTTCATCGATCATCGCCGCTGTTGGGGGTTTGGGTCTGATGACAACGATGAGCTTGAATGTTTTGGAACGGCGCCGCGAGATGGGAGTCCTGCGCGCGATCGGCGCGACTCCGCGGACTGTGTGGATGATCGTCGCCGGCGAGGGCGTCGTGATTGGCGTGTTGAGTTGGGCACTGGCGGCGCTGGCGGCGTGGCCAGTGAGCAAAGGACTTGGGAATCTTCTCGTAACGCTGATGTTTCAGAGCGATCTGGATTTCCTGTTCGAGCCGCGCGGTCTTGTGATTTGGCTGGCGGTCTCCATTCTGCTGGGCTTCACCGCAAGTTTAGTGCCGGCTTGGCACGCCTCCCGGGTCACGGTGCGCGAAGCGCTGGCGTACGTATGAAAGGGACGAAATGAAGGGAATGGTAATAGCGATTGTTTTAGTTGTGGTTGGTATAGCGATGGTACTTGCCGCGCAGGCGGTGGACCTCGTAGGAATGCTAAGGAGAATCCATGGACAATAATCAAGTTCGCACGCGATCGGTAACGCTCGCGTTTCTGATGACAATGGCGCTGATGGCGGCGCCGGCTCGAGATTCCGTCTCGGGCGAATGGGAAGCCTCGTTTCATGCCCACGATGATGCGGTTCCAGTAACGCTAAAGTTGAAGCGCGACGGGAATAAAGTCACTGGGACATTCGAATCGGATCACCTGGGACGCGGCGCGTTGAGCAACGGTTCATTCCAGGAGAATCGACTGAGTTTCACGCTGGATGGTCCGCACGGGGCCATTGAAGTAACGGGCGAGTTGAACGCCGGTAGGTTGGCGGGCGATTTCCACGCGGGCGAAGGGATGCAGGGCAAGTGGGAGGCGACGAAAAAGATCGAATGATGCAACGGATCTCACTGCGCTATCGGCCTAACGATATATTGGATATTCAATTATCGATTCGCTCTTAGCAGGCGGTGAGGAGACCCGTGGTTTCATCGGCAGACGTAGTCATCATCGGCGGCGGCATCGTCGGTTCCAGCATCGCTTATCAACTGACGGCCGCCGGCTGCCGCGACGTCCTCATTCTGGAACGCGAGAGTCATCAAGGCAAAGGCTCCACGGGCAAGAGCATGGGTGGCGTGCGCGCTCAGTTCTCCACTGCCGTCAACATTCAGATGTCGCTTTACTCCATCCCCTTCTTCCAGACTTTCGAAGAAGCGATGGGACATCCGGCGGGATACCGCGGTCAGGGATATTTATTCGTCGCAACGAACAGCCGCCATCTCGACTATCTGCGCACCAATTACGAACGGCAAGTGGCCCTGGGACTGAAGCAGGTTCGCCTGGTGACCCGCGAAGAAATCTCCAACATGGTGCCGCAGTTACGGTGCGACGATGTTGCCGGCGGCAGTTTCTGCTCGACTGATGGTTTTGTCGATCCCTACAGCGTGATGAACGGATTCACGGCGCGCGCGGTTAGCCAAGGGGCGCAAGTCGCGCGCGACACGACGGTAACCGCGATCGAACTCGATGGCCGAGGCGTGAGCGCGGTAAAGACGACGCAAGGCACAATCGCGACTCGTACCGTGGTGAACGCCGCGGGCGCGTGGGCCGCACAGGTGGCGAAGATGGCTGGGCTGGATCTGCCGGTAGAACCGCTGCGGCGGATGCTGGTGCCCACTGAGCCATTCGATCGTATCGCGCAAAGCGCGCCCATGACCGTCGACATGTCCACCGGATTCCATTTCCGGCCCGAAGGCCTGGGATTGCTGATGGCCTGGAACGATCCCGAAGAAAAGCCTGGATTCAAAACCACCTTCGATCGTGGTTTCGTCGAGAAGATTCTGACGCATGCGGTCAGCCGCGTTCCGGTATTGGAGGAAGCCGAGGTCAATCCTTCGCGCGCGTGGGCCGGCCTGTATGAGATGACTCCGGATCACCATCCCATCCTCGGTTTGGCGCCGGGCATCGGCGGATTCTATCTCGCGAATGGATTCAGCGGTCATGGAGTAATGCACTCGCCCGCTACCGGAAAAATCGTGGCGGATTTGATCCTGAAAGGGTCGACGGACCTGATCGACGCGAAATTGCTGGATTATGCGCGATTCGCCGAAGACCGGCAGATCGAAGAAACCGCTGTTTTATGACCTAACCCAGCCAATTACTCAGACGTCTATATAATAAGAGATCTTAGGAAACTCGGAGCAGTTCGATATTGACGTGATGCAGCAGGGCTGTGAACTGTAACTGCTTGTTCCCATTCGCTGCTTGACGTACACGGTCCAGCCCACTTGGCCCGCTCTCCCGGCTCTGTGTCCGGCACGGGTTTGGCTCTTACGCGTTCTCCTTGCTCAACGGCCTTCCCTCCACGATCTCCTTCCCTCCCCGGCCTTCGTTCGTCCGCGTCGTCGGTACTGACCACGGGCCTGCATAATGCCTCTACTTGTCCACTGATAAGCAGGGGTCTCTGAAATGCCCGGGCCAACGCTGTGCAACTTCCCATCGCCGTGCATGTGGGCTTCGCTAACCCTACACCTCCATCAGGTAGGGTAGAAGACTTCCACTTCCAACTGAAGAACATGCTCGGCACACAACTCCAGGGCACGCACGAGAGCGACGCACTGGTGCGTGCGCTACGTCGTGAACTCTACCGCCCTGGCCTCCGTTAACGCCGGATTCTCCAGCAGTTGCGCCAGGACCTTTTCCGGCAATGGCTGATCGGTCTGGATCACCGATACCGCTTCCGCGCCGGCGCTCTTGCGGCCTAGCGAAAAGGTCGCGACGTTGATGCCGTTCTTGCCCAACACTCCACCGATGTAGCCGATCACGCCGGGAACATCCTCGTTCTTCACGAACGTCAAATGACCGTCCAGCGGCGCTTCGCAATAAATCCCATCCACTTGGATAAGCCGCGGCTTATTCAGCACCACCGCACCTTCCACTGAAGTAACGCCCGTGTCGGTCTCCAGTTCCAGCCGCACTGAATCGGTGTGGGCGGTTCGTTTATCGTGACGCTCGGCCACGGTAAGCCCGCGATCGCCCGCGATTTGCATGGCGTTGATGGAATTCGCCTTGATGGCGAGCGAACGCTGCAACACGCCCGCCAATCCCGCGTTGCGCACCAGGTGCGTATTGTGTTCCGCGATCTTCCCGCAATAAATCAGCCGCACCGTCTTCGGATTGCCGGTCGAAAGGTGCGAAGCAAAGTTGCCCAGGCGCTCCGCCAGACGGCTGTACGGCCCCAAGGTACGATATTGTTCCGGAGTCAATGCCGGCATGTTCACCGCGTTCAGCGCGATGCCGGTTTGCAGATACTCCATGATTTGCTCGGCGATTCGCACACCCACGATCTCCTGCGCCTCTTCTGTGGACCCGCCGATGTGCGGCGTGGCGACGAATTTATCCATGGCCAGCAGCGGATCGTCCGGCGCCGGGGGCTCCTTCTCAAAAACATCCAGGGCCGCCCCGGCAACTTTGCCCGATGCCAACGCTTTTTGCAGCGCTTGCTCATCGATCAGCTCGCCACGCGCGCAATTCACGATTCGCACGCCCTTCTTCATCTTGGCGAACGCGTCGCTCGACAACATGCGCCGCGATTCGGGTGTCAGGGCGGTATGCAGTGTTATGTAGTCGCTCTCGGCGTAAAGCGTGGGCAGATCCACCAGCGTCACGCCAACGTCCTTGGCGGTTGCCGAAGTTACATAAGGGTCGGCTGCGATCAGTCGCATCTCGAAAGCAGTGGCGCGCTTCACAACCTCGCGTCCAATGCTGCCGAGACCGACCACACCCAGCGTTTTTGCCCGCAGCTCATTACCCAGGAATTTCTTCTTCTCCCATTTGCCGGCCTTGGTGGATTGGCTGGCCAAGGGAATGGAGCGCGCCAGCGAAAGCATCAACGCCAGCGTATGCTCGGCCACCGAAACCGCATTGCCGCCGGGCGTATTCATCACCAACACGCCGGCGGCGGTGGCGGCGGGCAGATCGACATTGTCGACACCCACGCCGGCACGGCCGATCACCCTCAGCTTCGGCGCCTTGGCGAGCAGCGCGGCATTCACCAGCACGGCGCTCCGCACAATTAGCGCATCCGCCGTTGCCAGGTGCTTCTCATACTCCTTGGGACTCGAAACCACGACGTCCCAGCCCTGCTGCTTCAGGACTTTCACCGCCGCGGGAGCCAGCGGCTCAGCGATCAGGATTTGCATGTTGTGATGTTCAAACCGCGGCTGCTTCTTTTGCCAGCGCGACCTCTGCGTACGCGTTCTGGACGGCCGCCACGCCCGATCCAAACTTCACCGGGAAACCGTTTGCCGTCAGGATGATTTCCAATTCCGCGATCACCGCGAACAAGTCCGGGAAATCGAAATAGCCAAGGTGCGCGATCCGGAAAATCTGACCCTTCATGGAGCCTTGTCCATTGGCGATGACAGATCCGAACCGGCTGCGATATTCCTTCACGATAACGCCGGAATCCATGCCCTTCGGCGCTTTCACGGCCGTCACCGAAGAACTCGGACAACCTGGGGAGAACAATTCCAGTCCCAGCGTGGTTACCGCGGCGCGGGTTGCGCTCGCCAGCATTTCGGCGTTCGCCACCAGCTTGTCCATGCCCAGGGCCTTGACGTATTTCAAGGCTTCCGCCAGCGCCAGTAGCAGCGATGTAGCGGGCGTCCAACTGGATTCGCCATTCGCGGCGTTCTTTTTCTCTTTCTTCAGGTTGAAATAGTAACGCGGCAACTTCGCGGTCTCGGCGAAACCCCAGGCCTTGGGACTGATGGATAGAAACGCCAGACCGGGCGGAATCATGAACGACTTTTGCGATCCGCCGATTACCACGTCCAGGCCCCAGCCATCGATATCCAGGGGCATCGTACCGAGCCCGGTGATTGCATCGACAATGAAAATCGCATCGGTCTTTTGCACGGCTTGGCCCATCGCGCGAACGTCGTGCGCGGCGCCCGTGGAAGTCTCCGAGCCTTGCACGAACACTCCGCGGACATTCGCTTCCGTTTTCAGAGCGTCGGCTACGCGCTGCGCGCTGACGCTTCGGCCATACTCTTCCTGCAGCAGGATGACATCCAAGCCGAAAGCCTTGGCGATTTCCGCCCAGCGCTCGCCGAATTTTCCAGCGGAGCACACGATGACCCGGTCGCCGGGCGAGAAAAGATTGGACACCGAGGCTTCCATCGCGCCGGTTCCGGAGGCCACCAGCGCGAGCACGTCGTTGGAGGTGCCCATCACTTCCTTGAGATCCGCCAGAACGGCGCGGTAGATCTTGCGGAAGTCTTCGGTGCGGTGATGTATGTCGGAGCCCATCATCGCGTGCAGCGCTTGCGGCAGCAAGGGCGTGGGTCCGGGTGTCAATAGGCGTTGTTTCTTGATATACATGAGAGGGATTAACTAAAAGGATAGCAAACGCGATGGCTCTACTTGAACGGATTCAGACGGACCTTGTGGCGGCGATGCGCGCCAAGGACGAAGCCCGGCTCAGCGCGATCCGCATGATCAAAACTGCCTTGAAGAAACACGAAATCGACTCGATGAAGCCGCTGGATGAGGCCACTGAGCTGCAATTGCTCAACACCCTGGTAAAACAGCGCCGCGAAGCGGCAGACATGTTTCGCAAGGGCGGCCGTCCTGAGCTGGCGGATAGAGAAGACGCCGAGCTGGTGCTGATCGAGTCATACATGCCGGGTGCGCCGAGCGATGACGAAGTCGATGCGGCGATTTCGGCCGCGCTCGCTGAAACCGGCGTGACGTCGGCAAAGCAGATGGGCCTGGTGATGAAAGCCGCACAGGCGAAGCTGGCGGGCAAGCGGGTGGATGGCAAAGCTTTGAGCGAAAAGGTCAGGGCGAAGTTGGTTTAGTTTACGGACGCGGCTCGGTGGTGAGGGCAAAACGCTATACTTCTAGTGAGAATATGCACAGCGAATACATTGAGCAGCGCAACGGCGGCTACTACGTGGCTGGGACACGCATTTCGCTCGACTCGGTAGTGTATTCATTCAACGAAGGGCAGTCGCCTGAGGCCATTCTAGAGGACTTCCCGGCGCTAAAGCGAGCCCAAATTTACGGTGCTATTGCTTTCTATCTGGACCATCAAGCTGAGATCGACAAGTACCTCGAGGACACGGAGCGCGAGTTTGAGGGACAGGCGATCCCCCTTGAACAGGCTAACCCCGCCCTGTGGGCAAAAATCCAGCGCGCGAAGGCAGAGGCAGCCCAGGGTCAGCGCCGTTCTTGAGCATTCGCTTCCAGGCAGACAACGATCTCAAGTTCGGAATTGTCCAGGCCGTGCGACGGCGAGAGCCCTCCCTTGACTTTGCGTCGGCCCAGGAGGCTGGCCTCGATGGCGTCGGCGATTCCGAACTCCTGGACCGCGCCTTCGAAGATGGCCGAGTTTTGATCTCACATGACCGCCGCACAATGCTTAATCATTTCCGCGCACATCTGGTGGGGGGGAAGTCAAGCCCAGGCCTCCTGATCGTTTCGCAGGGCGCTCCCATTGGGCAGGTAGTCGAGGCGATTGTCTATGTCTGGGCGTTCGCCGATCTGCTTGAGCTCCGCGATCAGGTTCACTACCTGCCGTCAATCTCCCGTCATGTTTTCAGCAGGTGAACCCGGAATTGCAATGATCGCCGATTTCACTCGCCACACCTCAAGATCTCTTGAGCTTGGCTGGCCTAACGAGCCCTTTCAACCGCCGCACCGAATCTTCAAGGGCCGAGATCTCTTTCAACAGCGCGAACTGCCCGGCGTTCCCTTTGGCGTGGCGTGCGCCTTTGGGGCGTTCGGCGGTATCTACGTCCGCAAACAAATCCGACAGCGAAACATCGAGCGCCGCCGCAACACGGATGAGAGTCGTTACGCGAAAATCTTTCCGGCCAGTCTCAAGATGACCGATGAAAGTCCGATGCATCTTGAGGAAACCGGCCAGCGCCTCTTGTGAGGTAAAGCCCCGGCTCACGCGAATCTGGCGTATGCGTTGACCCAATCGTTTGAGAAGATCCTCCACCTCTTAGAGTATTCCCAACTGGCTATCGCAAGCGCTACCGCTTGATCGATAGCCATATCTTTCGATATCATAATCACGACACATGAGCGCCTTGCCACGGCGCTATAGTCCAGCCACTGCCATATGGCTTCGCTGCATTTCCGAAGGAAGCAAGCGTTTGCGATACAAAGCTCCGGCCCTTAGCCAAGACATTATGGTCCGCCTGTGGGCTTCCTATCAAACATACGTCGCCGATTGTGAAACCGTGCTCCGTCTACTCCGAGCGGGATCGGAGATTGAGCATGGCCCAATGGTGCTCAATCGCGAGGCCATTGCGTTCACAATCCCACAGCCGCCGATTGTGAGCCAAGGAGAAGACGCCGAGAGCATCAGGATGAGACGGCTGCTACTCCTGGATCGGTTGCTCAACGGAGCCGATCTTGCCGCCCTGAAACGGTTCCGCGCGCCCCGCGCTGCCCGCCGGCAACGTAAGGCCAATTTCAGGCTCTACCGCGAGACTCTGGCCTCGTTGCGATCTGATGTGAGGCGTCGTGCCGAGTTGATTGTGGAAGGTTGCCGCCAGCATCAAGATTGGAGCAACTTTGAAGAGCTGTCATATACTCATCTCCGAGCGAAAGTATGTTTGTTGGGCCTTCGCGTCGCCGCATTTCTCTATCGCGCCCATCTTCCTGGTGCACAGAACCTCGTATCCAGATCCCTGCTTTTTTTAGTACCACTCCTGAACTTTTTCGGCGGGCCGCCAACAGACCTCGTCCCCGTGGATCACGATTAATGAAAGAGCCGGGAAGCGATCTTCCCCAGTTCGCTGACCACGACGGTCCCCCGACCTTGCCCGACGTCTACCCGTAGACGAGTGGATGGCAAGGCGCTGAGTGAGAAGGTGAAGGCGAAGTTGGTTTGAGACCTAGCGGCGAACGGCTAAGCCACTCGGCGCGACGGCGGCTTGATGCGGACGTCGACCTTCAAACCGGCATCGGTGAGCATGTTCACCAAGGTGTCGAGCGAAAAACGGCTGATCTTGCCGCGAGTCAAATCTGAAATCCTGGGTTGACTCACCTTCAGTCGTTTGGCGGCTTCGGCTTGGGTTAGGCCTTCCTTCTCGATGAACTTCCGCAACGCCGTCATCATCTGGGAACGCAGCCGCAGGTTACGAGTTTGGGCGGGCGAGAAGCCAAGGTCGGCGAAAACATCGCCACTGCCTTTGGTCATCGTCGTTCCATTGGTAGATTTCATGACAGTCTTCTCCCTCATTTCAGGCCTAACTGGTATTCCGCATCAGAACGAATGTCCGCAAGAAGCTGTGAAAAATCACAAACCAACACAGGCAAGAATGCCTGTGCCACACGTAACCCACTGAGTTCGTGCAAATTGTGGCACAGGCATTCTTGCCTGTGTGGATCTTAGACCGATTTTTTCACATCTTCCAGGGGCCGCCCGCAACCGAGCCAGAGCCAGACTGTCACCCAGCCACACGATAGGCTTCAGGCTCGACACTCTTCGATTATACAAGATTGGATATATTTGCGGAGCCGCCGGTCAGCGATGCTTGTTTCACGCGGCGTCATCATAGACCATGACCACTCGCTTCCCGAGGACTTCGAGAGCCGCCTGAATCTTCTCCTGTCTCGTGTCGTGATTCGGGTCCAGCATTCGCCGCACAACTGTCTCACGCACCCGGAGACGGCGAGCCAGTTCCGACTGGCTCATACCAAGCTCCCGTATCGCCCAGTACAGAGCGAGTTTGGCCACCACCCACAACGGCACGGGCACCAACTTCTGCCCGCGTTTCAGGCGGGACGGCTTGGACACATTGGTCTTGTCAACCATAGCGAACGCGATGCTGCTGCCCAGACAGTCAATCGCCTGCTCCATTGCTTCGCTTACATCAGCCCCGTCCGTATGGGCGGTGCGGAAATCGGGAAAACTGACGAGCCACCGTCCGTCTTCATCACGGCTAAAAACCGCGGGGTAGGCGAAAGTGAACATCGAATCTCCTTTCACAGGTCGCGGGGATCAATCCCGAAGTCACGGCACACGGCCCTAAGAAGTCCCTTGCCCATTTCCTCCTTCGGGTCTTTAAGCTTGTCGATGCCGTTGCGAGCCAAACGCGTCCGTGGCTACCTTTGCCGAAGCTTGGCTCGTACCGAAAGCGAATACCACGGCGGCGAGAACAGTTCGATCGATGCCGTCACCAGGCTCTGCCCGATCGAGAACCGGTAGGATTTGGGGAACTTCTCCACCTTGGGCATGATCCAGAGCGCCCAGCCATACGCCTTCTGAACCACTACGGTAGGCTCTGTCGGCTCAAAAAAATACCAAGGGGAAGAATTCCCCTGACCCCCTCATAAACTCAAAACGCTAAACTCTCAACTTAATTCCCCGGCACAACGAAGCCCGATGAGGCTGTGACGGCCCGAGGGCTCGTCCCCGCCACGGTACGAGCTGCGGACGTTCCGTGGGAAGCTGAGCCACGCGCCTCCGCGCAACACTTTGGACCCTCCGGTGCTGGGACCACCAACCTTAAGTCGAGTCTCTGCTTCATACGGGCTGTACCAATCCCCGCACCACTCGTAAACGTTGCCCAGCATATCGCACAACCCCTCTGCGGTATTCCCTTTCGGATACAAGCCGACCGGCGTCGGATGGCCCACCGGATTCTCGCCTGGGTAGTTTGCGCGCGAAGGATCGATTCCCGGTTCATTCCCCCACGGAT